>QBLV01000115.1:5824-14031 GCA_003241815.1 Hyphomicrobiales bacterium
GCTGCTTCAGTCCAAGGAGCAGGCTCAATCGACGGGTTCGGCTGCGCCGCAGATCAACCGCACTGCATCGCTTGGGACAGAGCGCGGCGCATCGCAGAAGCTCAGCCCGTCGCTGCGTGGCCAGTTGATCGGCATCATCCAGGACCAGCTGATGAAATGCTGGAACGTGCCGATCGCGCTCGCCAATGCGCGCGGCGCCGTCGTGCCGCAGGTCCGGATGAAGCTTGCCGCCGACGGCTCGCTCGTCGGCCAGCCGGGCGTGGTGAATTCATCATCCGACCCACTTTTCTCGATCGCGGCCAGCTCGGCGTTGACCGCAACCCGACGCTGCGCACCGTTGCGTATTCCAGCGCAATTTGCCGCCTATTATGACGACTGGCGCGATGTCGTCGTCAATTTCGACGCAAGGGACGTACTGTGACCCTGATCGACCGTAACATTCTTCCGCTTCTGCCGGCCGCCCCGACGCGCCGCCGGCTCCTGACGCTAGCCGGTGCGTCGCTGCTCGTGCCTGCTGCAGCCCGGGCCGAGCTGGTCATCGACCTGCGTGGCGGTACCTTCCAGCCGCTGCCGATCGCCATCGCCGATTTCGCCGGTGATGGCGGGGTGCTGGTCTCCGGCGTCGTCACCAACAACCTGAAGCGCTGCGGCTATTTCACGCCGATCGACAAGGCGCGCCACCCGGACAGGAATCCGCCCTTCGATGCCGCGCCCGAATTCGGCGCCTGGAAGGCGGCCGGCGTGCAGGCTCTGGTCACCGGTCGCGTCTCGCGCGACGGCTCAGGCCGGATCAAGGCCGAGTTCCGGCTCTGGGACGTGACCACCGGTACACAGACCGACGGGCAGCAGTATTTCACCGATCCCAACAATGCCCGCCGCGTCGGCCACATCATCTCGGACGCGATCTTCACCAAGATCACGGGCGTCGGCGGATTCTTCGACACCCGCGTCGTCTTCGTCGACGAATCCGGGCCGAAGGAGAACCGGCGCAAGCGGCTCGCGATCATGGACCAGGACGGCGCCAATGTGCGCTACCTGACCGACGGCTCCGTTTCGGTGGTGACGCCGCGCTATTCGCCGGTGTCTCAGGAGGTGACCTACATGTCTCAGCGCAGCGGCGAGCAGCCGCGCGTGCATGTGCTCAACATCGAGACCGGCCAGCGCCAGATCGTCGGCAACTTCCCCGATATGACGTCGAGCCCGCGCTTCTCGCCCAATGGCGCGCGGGTCGTGCTCTCGCTGCAGCAGGGTGGCAACGCCAATCTGTATGCGATCGACATCGGCTCGCGCACGACGATGCGGCTGACCTCGACGGGCGCGATCGACACCTCGCCCTCCTATTCGCCCGACGGTACGCAGATCGTCTTCGAGAGCGACCGGGGCGGCTCGCAGCAGCTCTATCTGATGGGGGCCGGCGGCGGCGAGGGCAAGCGCCTCTCCTTCGGCCAGGGCTCCTATTCGCAGCCGTCCTGGTCGCCGCGCGGCGACCTGATCGCCTTCACCAAGCGCACCGGCGGCGGCTTTGCCATCGGCGTGATGCGTTCCGACGGCTCGGGCGAGCGGCTTTTGACCGAGGGCTTCCACAACGAGGCGCCGAACTGGGCGCCCAACGGTCAGTACATCATGTTTTTCCGCGATCCCGGTGGGCAATCCGGCGGCAAGCTCTACATGGTCGACATCACGGGCCGCGTCGAGATTCCCGTGCCGACGCCGGCCTTCGCCTCCGACCCGACCTGGTCGCCGCTGCTGACGGCGGCGCGCTGACGCGCCTGCATCAGTGTAAAAGCGCCACATCGCGCCAAATCCGGGATTTCGCAGGATTTGGTTAACCATATGCCGCAATGCCGCCACTTCGCCTTGTTCTGGCAAGGTCTCGTTTAGGTTGACGCTTCATTGATGTGCCAAGTGCATCACAGCCATTTTCTTTCAACGCCGTCCGTGACACGCGCCTCGCACAGATCGAACGCCCCGGAGTCCCTCATGCTCGCCACCTTCTTCTCCACCGGCCGCGCCGTCCGCTTCGCGGTCGCCATCGCCGCCACGCTCGCGCTCGGCGCCTGCGCCAAGGATCAGAATGCCGACGCCAATGGCGGTTTCGGCGCTGGCGGCGCGGCCACGCCCGGCAGCGCGCAGGACTTCGTCGTCAATGTCGGCGACCGCGTCTTCTTCGAGACGGATTCGACCGACCTCACCCCGACGGCTGTCTCGACGCTCGACAAGCAGTCGGCCTGGCTGCAGCGCTTCCCGCGCTACACCTTCACCGTCGAAGGCCATGCCGACGAGCGCGGTACGCGGGAATACAACTTCTCGCTGTCGGCACGCCGCGCCCAGACGGTGCGCGACTACCTTGCCTCGCGCGGCATCCAGGGCAACCGCATGCGCATCGTCTCCTACGGCAAGGAGCGTCCGGTGGCGGTTTGCAACGACATCTCCTGCTGGTCTCAGAATCGCCGTTCGGTCACGGTTCTCGATGGAGCCGGTGGCGGCGCCGGCGTCTGACGCGGCTTCCCAGCAGATTATCGGGTCAAAACCATCGGGCCGGCGCGTTCCTTTCGGGAAGGCGCCGGCCCTTTCATATTTTGGCCGTGGTCATGGCGTGGTATAAGCGTGGTATTCACGTTCAACCCCGGTTTTTGATGATGTTCCGACAGCTCCGCCTCGATCGTTGGGTTCTTCCCCGACGCGTCTGCATTGGGTTGGGCGCGCTCGCGTTCAGCGCGGCGGCGTTGTGCCTGACCTTGCCGGCGCAGGCGCAGGATGCCGCCGATCTCGTCGTGCGGACCTCGCGGATGGAAAACCAGATCCGCCAGCTCTCGGGCCAGATCGAGCAGTTGCAATTCGAGAACAGGCGTCTCAGCGAACAGCTCCGCAAGTTCCAGGAAGACGTCGATTTCCGCCTGAACGAGCGCGGTGGCGCTCGTCCGGGCGGCGCAGCCGCGCCTGGCAATGTCGCGCCGCCCGCCGGCGCCGCGCCGCGCCCGCAGCCTCAGCGCCGGGGCGATGCCTTCGATCCGAGCGTCCAGCAGGGCGCCGCCGGGGCGCCGCGCCCGCTCAATGGCGGCATCAGCGGCATCATCGAGGACGAGTTCGCCGAAGGCGGCGCGGGTCAGGGGCCGCTCGATCTGCAGGGGGTCGGGCGCACCCCGCCGCAGGGCGCGCTGCCCCAGCCTGTTCCACGCGGCCCCAGCGTGGCGGCGGCCAGTGGTCCTGCCACCGCCAAGGAGGCTTACGACCTCGCCTATGCCTCGATCCTGCGCAAGGAATACGAGCAGGCCGAGATGGGCTTCCGCCAGTTCCTGCAGAGCTATCCGCGTGATCGTCTGTCCGTGGACGCGACCTATTGGCTGGGCGAAAGCTATCTCCAGCGCAAGCGTTACCGCGAAGCGGCCGAGCAGTTCCTCAAGGTCAGCAACGACGCGCCGAAATCGACCAAGGCGCCCGAAAGCCTGCTGCGGCTCGGCATCGCGCTGAACGGTCTCGGCGCCAGGGACCAGGCCTGCGCCACCTATGCCAAGGTCGGAGTCGATTATCCGTCCGCGCCGAATTCTGTGCGGCAGGGGATCGAACGCGAGCGCCGGCGTTCCGGCTGCGCTTGAGCGCCGTCCCGCAGACATCCTGCGATCCCACGCCAGTCGGTGGCCGCGAGGCCGTCGAGCTGTTTTCCGGGCTTGGTGTCGAGGCGAGACTGCTGGTCGCCATCTCCGGCGGTCCCGATTCGGTCGCACTGCTTGCCCTGCTTGTCGATTGGGCGCGGGAACCGGGGCGGCCGGCGTTTCATGCGGCGACCGTCGATCACGGCCTGCGGGCCGCCTCGGCGGCGGAGGCTGAACAGGTGGCTGCGCTGTGTGCTCGACTCGGCGTGCCCCACAGGACGCTGCTCTGGGACGGCGCCAAGCCTGCGACCGGCGTGCAGGAGCGGGCCCGCGCGGCTCGCTACGCGCTTCTGGCCGGTGAGGCGGAGCGGCTCGGCGGCGCTGTCCTCGTCACAGCCCATACGCAGGACGACCAGGCCGAAACGCTGCTGATGCGGATGGCGCGCGGCTCCGGTCCGTCCGGTCTCGCCGCGATGCGCGAGCGGGTCCGCAAGGGCTCATTCACGCTGGCGAGGCCGCTGCTGGGCGTGCCCAAGGCGCGGCTGATCGCGACGGTGCAGGCGCGGGGCTTGCCCTTCATCAGCGATCCCAGCAATGGCGACCTGCGCTTCGAGCGCGTGCGCTGGCGCGCCCTGATGCCGGGCCTCGCCGAAGAGGGCTTGAGCCCGGAGCGGCTGGCGCTGCTGGCCCGGCGCATTGCGCGGCTCGACGAGGTCGTCGCGCAGCGGGCGAAGACCTTGCTGCCGGAGCTGCTGCTGCCCGTCGGCGATGCTCCGGTCCTGCGGCTGCGATTCAGCACGCTGCTGGCCGAGCCGGAGGAGATCGCGCTGCGCGTCGTTGCACTGGCGCTGGAGGAACTCAGTGGGGAGGGCGGTGTGGCAAGCCGTCTCGAACGGCTCGAGGCTTGCGTCGAAGCGCTCCGCGAGGCCGCGCGCAAGGCGGTCGCGACGCATCGGACCCTGTCCGGCTGCGTGCTCTCCCTGGGTGCCGATCAAGTCCTCACCGTGCGGCGCGAGGGGCCGCGCAGACGCGGTGTTCACCCTGCGACGTCATAAGCTTTCACGGCTTTTCTGTTTCCCTTGGCAAGGGCCTTGGTCGCACCTAGATTAGACTGGCAAACTCTTGGCCTCTTCCGGTTGCTCCGGCAGGCCCGATCGGACTGGTGATGAATCCGAATTTCCGCAATTTTGCCCTCTGGGTGGTGATCTTCCTGCTGGTTCTGGCGCTTGTTACGCTGTTCCAAAGCCCGAGCCAGCGCGCCACCACCAACGAGATTCCCTACAGCCAGCTCATCAACGAGTCAGAGGCCGGGCGCATCTCCAACGTCGTCGTGGCGGGGCAGGAAATATCCGGCACCTTCTCGGATGGCCGCAGCTTCGTGACCTATGCGCCTTACGGCGATCCGGCGCTGCTGAAGACGCTGGCCCAGAAGGGTGTGCAGGTTTCTGCCCGCGCTCCTGCCGAGGGCACGCCCTGGTTCGTCGCGCTTTTGGTCAACTCGCTGCCCTTCGTCATCTTCATCGGTCTGTGGATCTTCATGTCCCGCCAGATGCAGAACGGCGCCGGTCGCGCCATGGGCTTCGGCAAGTCCAAGGCCAAGCTCCTGACCGAGGCGCATGGCCGCGTCACCTTCGAGGATGTCGCCGGCATCGACGAGGCGAAGGAAGATCTCACCGAGATCGTCGAGTTCCTGCGCGATCCCCAGAAGTTCCAGCGGCTGGGCGGGCGCATCCCGCGCGGCGTGCTGCTCGTCGGCCCTCCTGGCACCGGCAAGACCCTGACGGCGCGTGCCGTTGCGGGCGAGGCCAATGTGCCGTTCTTCACCATCTCCGGTTCGGACTTCGTCGAAATGTTCGTCGGCGTTGGCGCCAGCCGCGTGCGCGACATGTTCGAGCAGGCCAAGAAGAACTCGCCCTGCATCATCTTTATCGACGAAATCGACGCGGTCGGCCGTCATCGCGGCGCCGGTCTCGGCGGCGGCAATGACGAGCGCGAGCAGACGCTGAACCAGCTCCTCGTCGAGATGGACGGCTTCGAGCCGAATGAGGGCGTCATCATCATCGCGGCCACCAACCGGCCCGACGTGCTCGATCCCGCGCTGCTGCGTCCGGGCCGTTTCGACCGCCAGATCGTGGTCCCGAACCCTGACGTTGCCGGTCGCGAGAAGATCCTCAAGGTCCATGTCCGCAAGGTGCCGCTGGCCCCTGACGTCGATCTGCGGATTCTCGCCCGCGGCACGCCCGGGTTCTCCGGCGCCGATCTGATGAACCTCGTCAACGAGGCGGCGCTGCTGGCTGCCCGTCGCGCCAAGCGCATGGTCACCCATGCCGAGTTCGAGGACGCCAAGGACAAGGTCATGATGGGCGCCGAGCGCAAATCCATGGCGATGTCCGAGGAAGAGAAGAAGCTGACCGCCTATCACGAGGCCGGCCACGCCATCGTCGGTTTGTACGTCCCGGCCGGCATCCCCGTCCACAAGGCGACGATCATTCCGCGCGGCCGTGCGCTGGGCATGGTCAAGTTCCTGCCGGAGGGCGACCGCTATTCGATGAAGTACAAGGAGTTCACCTCGCAGCTCGCGGTCGCCATGGGCGGGCGCGTCGCGGAGGAGATGACCTTCGGCCGCGAGAACGTCACCTCGGGCGCGACCGGCGACATCCAGCAGGCGACCAAGATGGCCAAGGCCATGGTCACCCAGATGGGCTATTCCGACGAACTCGGCATGGTTGCCTATGGCGACAACCAGGAAGAGGTCTTCCTGGGCATGTCGATGGGCCGCAGCCAGAACATCTCGGAGTCCACGGCGCAGAAGATCGATGCCGAGGTCAAGAAGCTGGTCGATACCGGCTACCAGGATGCCAAGAAGATCCTCACCGACAATCACGAGCAGTTCGTGGCGGTCGCCGAGGCCCTGCTCGAGTTCGAGACGCTGACTGGCGAGGAGATCCGCGATCTGATCGCGGGCAAGCGCCCGACGCGCGATCTCGACGACACGCCGTCCACGCCGCGCGGCTCGGCTGTGCCGAGCGCGGGCAAGGGCCGCAAGCGCGACGAGCCCGATGCCGGGCTGGAGCCGCAGCCGCAGGTCTGATCCGGCTTCTCATAGAACGATTAAAGGGCGCCTGGCGGCGCCCTTTTTCGTTTTGGAGCTTGATGGATTTCAACTGGGAAACACCGCGTCATCCTGGGCGAAGCGCAGCTTCGCCCAGGATGACGCGGTGTTTTGCTGCCGAACCAGCCTCCGACATGGTTTGGTTGCGGTCAGAACAGGCCTTCGATCCGACCCTGCGCATCGATATGGATGCGCTCGGCAGCGGGCACGCGCGGCAGTCCAGGCATCGTCATGATGTCCCCGCAGATCGCGACCACGAACCCGGCGCCGGCCGATAGCCTGACCTCACGAACCGGGACGACGTGGCCGGAGGGCGCGCCGCGCAAGGTCGGGTCGGCAGAGAAGGAATACTGCGTCTTGGCCACGCAGATCG
This sequence comes from Hyphomicrobiales bacterium, assembly GCA_003241815.1. Lineage (GTDB taxonomy): Bacteria > Pseudomonadota > Alphaproteobacteria > Rhizobiales > Beijerinckiaceae > Allobosea. The sequence continues at coordinate 12,903 of QBLV01000115.1, forward strand.
GCAGATCGCCATGGCCGGCCGCCTCCAATTCGGCGAAACGGGCGCGGACCTTCGCGTCGCCGACGATACCGTCCGCCCCGTAGATCTCGCGGGCGATGGTTTCGAGCTTGTCCCAGAGCGACAGGGCATCGGGATAGAGCGGCGCGAAATCCGCCTTGTCCCCTTCGGCGAGCGCGGCGACCTTCCGGGCGAGCTCTTCGGTGCCGGCGCCGCCATCGGCCCAGTGCCGGCAGATCACCGCCTCGACGCCGAGTTGGTCGCGGCAGAAATCGGCGATCAGCGCATGCTCGGCCGGAGTGTCGCTGGTGAAGTGGTTGATCGCCACGATCGGCGGCACGCCGAACTTTCTGATATTGCCGACATGACGGGCGAGGTTGGCAAGGCCGGCTTCCAGCGTGGCCAGATCCTCCTGGCCGAGCGCATCCTTGGAGGCGCCGCCATGCATCTTCAGCGCCCGGACGGTGGCGACGATCACGGCGGCGGCCGGCTTCAGGCCCGCCTTGCGGCACTTGATGTCGAAGAACTTCTCGGCCCCGAGATCGGCGCCGAAGCCGGCCTCGGTCACGACGTAGTCGGCCAGCTTCAGCGCCGTGCGCGTTGCGATCACCGAGTTGCAGCCATGGGCGATGTTGGCGAAGGGGCCGCCATGGACGAAGGCGGGCGTGCCCTCCAGCGTCTGCACCAGATTGGGCATCAGCGCGTCCTTGAGGAGCACGCTCATCGCGCCCGTCGCCTTCAGATCCGCCGCCGTCACCGGGCGCTTGTCGCGGGTGCGGCCGACGACGATCCGGCCGAGTCGGGTCTCGAGATCGTCGAGACCGGTCGCGAGGCAGAAAATTGCCATCACCTCGGAGGCGACGGTGATGTCGAAGCCGTCCTCACGCGGAAAGCCGTTGCTTGACCCGCCAAGCGACGAGACGGTCGAGCGCAGGGCACGGTCGTTCATGTCCATCACCCGCCGCCAAGCGATGGCCCGCGTGTCGAGACCGAGACCGTTGCCCCAGTAGACATGGTTGTCGATCAGGGCGGCGAGCAGGTTGTGCGCGCTGGTGATGGCGTGAAAATCGCCGGTGAAGTGCAGGTTGATCTGCTCCATAGGCACGATCTGGGCATGCCCGCCCCCAGCGGC
>QBLV01000116.1 GCA_003241815.1 Hyphomicrobiales bacterium
GACCGGACATGCATGGGCTCGATCCGCGTGGCCTTTTGCTGGCGCTCGGCGCCAGCCTCGGGGCGGCGACGCAGTTCTTCGCCGCTTCGGCCCTTGCCGGCACGCCGCTGGCCGCCCGGCTGTTCTGGTCGCATCTCCTGATCTTGCCGGTGACGGCCATGATTCTGGCGGTCACCGGCGGATTTCTGCCCCCAACCGCCTTTGCGCTGGCCCCCATCGCGGCCGCCGTGACGATCGGCGGCTATCTGCTGGGCTTCCTTCTGCAGGTGATAGCCCTGACCCGGATATCGCCCGGTGCGGCCGGCCTGGCCTTCTGCGCGGAGCCGGTTTGTGCGGTGCTGATCGCGGCGGTGGTGCTCGGCGAACGGCTGGGGCCGTTCCAATATGCCGGCTGCGCCCTTGTCGTCGCGGCGCTGGTGATTAATGTAACATTAGAACAGATGCGACGCCCTCTCGCATCGGCCTGAAGCGGAAGCGCAACGCATGACCATCCCGCCGACCCGACCGGAGCCGCTGCCCCTGACGCTGCTCACCGGCTTCCTGGGCGCCGGCAAGACGACGCTGCTGAACCGGCTGCTGAAGGACCCGGCGCTGGCTCAGACGGTGGTCATCGTCAACGAGTTCGGCGAGGTCGGTCTCGACCATGTCCTGATGCAGGGCGTTGAGGACGGCATGATCCTGCTGGCGTCGGGCTGCCTGTGCTGCACGATCCGCGATGATCTGATCGTGACGCTGGAGGACCTGCTGCGCCGGCGCGACAATGGCCGGATCAGCCCGTTCAGCCGCGTCGTGATCGAGACCACTGGCCTCGCCGATCCGGCGCCGATCCTCAACGTGCTGATCAACCACCCCTATCTGGCGATGCGATTCCGGCTCGACGGCGTCGTCACGCTGGTCGATGCGGTCAACGCCATGGCGACGCTCGATGTTCATGAGGAGGCGCGCAAGCAGGTCGTGGCGGCGGACCGCCTCGTGCTGACGAAATCCGATCTTGTTGCGAATTTCGCCGAGCTGGCGCCGCTGCGGCAGCGGCTGGCGCTGCTCAATCCAGGCGTCGCTTTGCTCGGGCCGGAGGCGGCCGCGAATTCGCTGTTCGGGGCCGGGCTCTATGACCTGGCGCAACGTCCGGCCGAGATCGGGCAATGGCTCGCGCGTGAGACGCTGCCGGGCGGTGGTCACGCGCATGATGGCCACCATCATCACCCCCATGATCACAATGGCCATCATCATGGTGACGACCATGGACATGGCGATCATGACCACGGCCACGCCCATCACGACGTCAACCGCCACGACGCCAGCATTCGCGCCTTCGCGCTGACGGCGGATGCGCCGATCCAGCAGGCGACGGTGGATCTGTTCTGGACACTGCTGCGCTTGGTCCATGGGCCGAAGCTCCTGCGCATGAAGGGGCTGGTTCAGGTCGCGGAACACCCCGACCGGCCGCTGCTGCTGCATGCCGTGCAGCAGATCCTGCATCCGCCCGTCATCCTCGACGCCTGGCCGGATGCCGACCGGCGCTCGCGCCTCGTGCTGATCGTCAGGGATATCGAGGAGACGGTCGTGCAGCGCCTCTGGGAGGCCTTCCTCGGCCAGGTCCAGGGTGGTGCAGGCCGCGAGACCGCCACGGCCTGAAACGGCCGCGCTGGCCCTGTTCTTGAAGCCTGCCTTCCGATCGATCGACTGCTGCGTCCCGGCTCGCCAATTTGGCACAGGCTCGCGCCGGATCGATCCAGGTCGGTGGAAGGCAGGGTCGCATGAACCAGATCATGGCTTTGAAGGGTACTCCGTCCGGCGGCAGAGGCGGTGCCGCGCTTGAGGCCGACTTTGTCACGCCTCACCAGCCCGCTGCCCCGATCGCGATCGAGATTCGAACGCTCGCCGGTTGCGCCGACATCACCGATGCCTGGAGCCATCTCGCCGCCCGCGCGCTGGAGCCGAACCCGTTCTTCGAGCCAGGCTTTGCGCTCGCAGCCGCACAGCACCTCGTCGCCTTCCGCGATGTGGTCGCGATCCTCGCCTGGGAGGGCGGGGCGACGGACGCAAGGCGGCGGCTGGTCGGGTTGATCCCTTGCTTTCCGCGACAAGGCCTGTTCGTGCCCGATGCCCTGATCGGCTTTTCGGATCGACGCATCTTCGATGGCGCGCCGCTGCTCGACGGACAGCGCGCCGAGGCGGTCATCGAGGCGGTGATGGACCCGCGCCGCCAAAGGCTGATCGAAGGTCGCGGGCTCGTCCTGCGTGGGATCGATCTCAACGGACGCCTGGCGACGACGGCTCGCCAGGCAGGCGAGCGCCTGGGGCTGGCGACGAGCCTGCGCCCCGCGCCCGCGGCGTCCAGGTCTGCCGCGGAGCCGGACGATATTCAGGCATGGCGATCGGCGCTGGCCCGGCGCGGCAAGCTCGCCCTGGTCGAGCCCCGGACGCAGGCAGGCCTGCGCGACGGGGTGGAGGTCATCCTGGCGATGGAGGCATCCGGCCCGCATGCGCGGGCTGGGGCGGCGACGCTGCAGGACACGCGCGAGGTCGGCTTCCTGCGGGCCATGACGCGGGGCTTGGGCCGCGTGCGACAATGCCGGGTCGCCCTGCTGATGCTCGACGATCAGCCGATCGCCGGCGCCATCGTCATCGGTCGGGCACAGCGCGGCTGGCTCTATCTCAGCGCGTGGGAGGAAGGCTATGTGTCGCTCATGCCGCAGCGCGTCCTGCTCGCCATGATGCGCCAGGCGGCGCCGGCCAGGTCCATCCTGATTCCGGGCGGCGGGCCCGGCATCGAAGCAGAGGGCTTCATGTCATGGGGCGAGCTGCACCTGTCGGCGCCCTCAGCCCACAGGCCGCGCGATCTCGCCATGCGGGCCCGCGAGGCGCTGCGCCGGTCGCTGTTCAGGCTTCCGCGCGCAGGAGCCGCCTGATGATCTTGCCGGTGGTGGTCAGAGGCAGCTCCTCGCGAAAGGCGATCTCGCGCGGATATTCATGGGCCGAGAGCCGCCGCCGCACGAAGGCCTGAAGCTCGGCGGCGAGTTCGGGCGTTCCCGTGCGCCCGGGTTTCAGCACGACGAAAGCCTTGACGATCTCCGTGCGCAGCGCGTCGGGCTTGCCGACGACGGCGGCCAGAGACACCGCCTCGTGCCGCAGCAGGCAGTCCTCGATCTCTCCGGGGCCGATGCGATAGCCCGAGGAGGTGATGACGTCGTCGTCGCGGCCGACGAAACGGACATATCCGTCCGCATCCTGCACCGCCTGGTCGCCGGTCTTCATCCAGTCGCCGATGAACTTGTCTGCCGTCGCCTGCGGATTGCGCCAGTAGCCGAGGAACATCACCGGGTCGGGCCGGCGCACGGCGATCTGGCCTTCTTCCTGCGCATCGCAGATCGAACCGTCGGGTCGGATGACCGCGACCTGATGCCCCGGCACCGCCTTGCCGATGAAGCCCGGGCGGCTGACGCCGATGGCGGCGCAGGAAGCGAGCACGAGGTTGCACTCGGTCTGGCCATAGGCCTCGTTGATGGTGAGCCCGAGCGCTTCGCGCCCCCATTCCAGCGTCTCGGCGCCGAGTGCCTCGCCGGCAGCCGCGACCGTCCTGAGCTGGAAGGTGAAGCGCTTACGCGGCGCCTCGACGCTGCGCAGCATCCGCAGCGCGGTCGGCGGCACGAAAGCGTTGCGGATACGCAAATCCGCCATCAGACGGAACGCCTCCTCCGGCTCGAAGCGCGTCACCGGCCGCGCGACGACCGCGACGCCGAAATGCAGGGCCGGCAGCAGCATGTTGAGCAATCCGCCGGCCCAGGCCCAGTCGGCCGGCGTCCAGGCGAGGTCGCCCGGCTGCGGCATGAACTCGTGCGGCATCTGCACGCCCGGCAGATGGCCGGGCAGGACGCGGTGCCCGTGTAGCGCGCCCTTGGGGTTTCCCGTCGTGCCGGAGGTGTAGATCATCAGCGCGGGATCGTCAGGGCCGGTGTCGACGGGGGTGACGTCGGGGCTGGCATCGGCCAACAGGGCGTCCCAGCCCAGCGCATGGCGGTCCGCCCCATCGGTGGAAATCAGCAGCGCCAGGTCTGGCAGGGGCTCCGTGATCTGGCTGACCTTGGCGAGGCCGGCGGCGTCCGTCACCAGCACCTTCGCGCCGGAATCACCCAGCCGATAGGCCAGCGCATCGACGCCGAACAGCGCCGCCAGCGGCACCGCGATAGCGCCGAGCTTGTAGGCGGCGAGATGGGCGGTCAGCACGCAGCGGCCCTGCGGCAGCAGGATGGCGATCCTGTCGCCGGGCGCAACGCCGCGCGCTCGCAATGCGTTCGCCAGCCGGTTCGAAGCCTCGCGCAGATGCCCGAAGCTGACCGGAGTCACCCGCCAGTCACGGGTGACCTCGATGATGGCGGCGCGATCGGGGTCTATCGCCGCCCAGCGGTCGCAGACATCGACGGCAATGTTGTAGCGCTGCGGGATCTGCCAGCGGAAGGCGTCGCGCAGCGCCTGGTGGTCGCGCAGTTCGGGAAGGATCAAGCGGGTCGTCCGGCACAGGGGGCGGCAAAATAGGCAGGCAGGGCCGGACTGTCACCCTGACGCAAGGCAAACCAGCGTGAACATCGGCCGTCATCCTGGACAAGCGGCGAAGCCGCGCAGCTCCGGGATCCATCATAGAGCTCAGTCGGTGCCCTATGATGGATCCCGGGACGACCTCCGGTCGCCCGGGATGACGACGCGCTTCCACATGCCACTATCGAGCTCTACGGCCGATCCTTCGCCGCCAACCCCGCGACATCGGCGATGATGCCGTCCAGTTCGAAGTTCTTTGGGGTGTAGACGGCGGCGACGCCCATGTTGCGGAGCGCATTCTCGTCGTCGGGCGGAATGATGCCGCCGACCACAACGGGGATGGTGAGCCCTGCGACCCGCAGCCGCGCTGTGACGTCGCGCACCAGCGGCAGATGCGAGCCTGACAGGATCGACAGGCCGATGATGTCGGCTTTCGTCTCCTGTGCCTGTGTCACGATCTCCTCTGGCGTCTGGCGGATGCCGCCATAGCTCACGGCCATGCCGGCATCGCGGGCGCGCACCGCGATCTGTTCGGCGCCGTTGGAGTGGCCGTCGAGTCCGGGCTTGCCGACGAGGAAGCGCGGCACGCGGCCGAGCTTTTCGGTGGCGCGGGCCACAGCCGCCTTGACCGTGGCGAGGTCGGCATTGTCTCCGAGCTTGGTCGTATCGACACCAGTCGGCGCCCGGTATTCCCCGAAGATCTCGCGCAGCGTCTGGGCCCATTCGCCGGTGGTGACGCCGGCCTTGGCGCAGGCGATCGAGGCCGGCATGACGTTGCGGGCTTCTTTGGCGGCCGATGCCAGTTCCGCCAACGCGGCTTCCGATGCCTTGGCATCGCGGGCCGAGCGCCAAGCCTTGAGCCGGCCAATCGCTTCGAGCTCGACGGAATCGGGCACGGTCACAACATTGCCTTCGCCGGCCGAGAGCGGGGAGGGTTCGCTGTTGGTGAACTTGTTGACGCCGATGACGATCTGGTCGCCACGCTCGATCGCCTCGATGCGGCGGGCGCCGTTCTCGACCAGCGCCTGTTTCATGTAGCCGGTCTCGATGGCGGCCAGTGCGCCGCCCATGTCGTCGATCTTGGCCAGTTCCTCCAGCGCCGCCGCCTTGAGGTCGGCGACCTTGGCGTCGATCACGGTCGAGCCGTCGAAAATGTCGCCGAATTCGAGCAGGTCGGTCTCATAGGCCAGCACCTGCTGCATGCGCAGCGACCATTGCTGGTCGAAGGGGCGCGGCAGGCCCAGCGCCTCGTTCCAGGCGGGAAGCTGCACCGCCCGGGCGCGCGCCTTCTTCGACAGCGTCACGGCGAGCATCTCGATCAGGATGCGGTAGACGTTGTTCTCGGGCTGCGGCTCGGTCAGCCCCAGCGAATTGACCTGCACGCCATAGCGGAAGCGGCGCATCGCCTCGTCGGCGACGCCATAGCGGCCGAGCGTGATCTCGTCCCAGAGCTCGACGAACGCGCGCATCTTGCAGAGCTCGGTGACGAAGCGCATGCCGGCATTGACGAAGAAGGAGATGCGCCCGACCACTTCGGGGAATTGCTCCGCCGAGACCTCCGGCCTCGCCCTGATCGAATCGAGCAGCGCGATGGCTGTCGCCAGCGCGAAGGAGAGCTCCTGCACCGGCGAGGCCCCTGCCTCCTGCAGATGGTAGGAACAGACATTGGTCGGGTTCCATTTCGGCAGTTCGCGGGCCGTGAACACGACGATGTCGGTGGTCAGCGCCATCGAGGGGCGCGGCGGAAAGACATAGGTGCCGCGCGACAGGTATTCCTTGACGAGGTCGTTCTGGGTCGTGCCCTGCAACGCCTTGCGGTCGGCGCCCTGCTCGTCGGCGACTGCGATGTAGAGCGAAAGCAGCCAGGCCGCCGTCGCGTTGATCGTCATCGAGGTGTTCATCTGCGCGAGCGGAATGTCGGCGAAGAGCGCCCGCATGTCGCCGAGATGGCTGACGGGCACGCCGACCTTGCCGACCTCGCCGCGCGCCAGCACATGGTCGGCGTCGTAGCCGGTCTGGGTGGGCAGATCGAAGGCGACCGACAGGCCTGTCTGCCCCTTGGCGAGGTTGTTGCGGTAGAGCTTGTTGGATTCCGACGCGTCGGAATGCCCGGCATAGGTCCGGAAGATCCAGGGCTTGTCCCGAGGAATGGGCTTGTCGCGGGGCGCGGATGGGCTGCCGGCGGGGTCGATCGCGTTCATACCGTTCCACCCTCTTTTCAGAGCAATCTGAATGTTGCACTGCGGCGAGGATAACGCCAGAGGGGCGGGCGTGTCGCGCAAGACCTTCGGATGAGCGTTTGAGGCGGGCTCAACCGAGCCAGGGCAGGCCGAATGTCAGGGTCGTCGGCAATTCCGTCGCATCTCCCGGCGCGAGGAGGATCGCGCCGGCTCGCTTGTCGAGCGGCTCATTCGGATCCGGCGGCGAGGGCAGGCCGTGCCAGGGTTCGATGCAGATGAAGGGGCCGTTCGGCTTGGTCCAGATGCCGAGATGGGGCATGTCGGGGAAGTCCACGGCGACGCCGGGCAATCCATCCGCGCCATACCAAGCGTGGTGTCCGGCTCCTTCGGCGATGATCAGCGCATCCTCGACGAACAGCGCATGGTCGAGCGTCAGCACGCCATCGACGAAGACGGAAGGGTGGCTTTCGGGCGCGCGCTGGCCATCGGCTCCGAGGCGCAGATGCGATGGGCTTGCGCCATTGCCGAGGCGGATACGATGCGGCAGGCCATCGCTCTGAGGCAGAGGCCAGAGGAAGGCCGGGTGGTAGCCGAAGCAGAACGGCATCACGGTATCGCCGGTATTCGCGATACGGGCGGTCATGGTAAGCGCCGCGCCGGCCAGCCGGTATGTCATGTCGAGCGCGAAGGCGAAGGGATAGGCCTGCCGGGTCTGGTCGTTGTCGTTCAGCCGCAGCGTGCAGGAGGTCTCGTCCTGGGCGACGATCCGGAACAGGCTGGTGCGGGCGACGCCGTGGCTCTTGATCGGATAACGCTCGCCGTCGATCAGCACCTGGCCGCCCGGATGCTTGCCGATGACCGGGAACAGCAGCGGCGAACGCCCGGCCCAGATCGCCGGGTCGCCGTTCCAGAGCCAGTTTCGGCCCTGTGCGTCCGTGACGGATTGCAGTTCGGCGCCCAGTTCGGCGATCTCGATCGTCAGCACATCGCCGTTTAACCGGATCATGACGGCTCCTAGTTCCCCGAACCCGGCAGGCGCGGCAAGGGCAGGAAGTCCACACCCTCCTCATGCAACATCCGCGCATCCTCTAGCGAGGCCTCGCCATAGATCGGCCGGCTGTCGCTTTCGCCGTGATGGATCTTCAGCGCCTCGTTGGCGAAGCGCTTGCCGACATGCTCGGCATTCTCGGCGACATGGGCGTGCAGCGCTGTCAGCATCTGGCGGAACGCCAGTTCTTTCTCCCCAATCAGCGCGACGGGTGCAGGCTCAGCCGCAGCCGGGACAAGACCGGATGGCGCAGCTTGCACATCGGCGTCTTGCTGGCCCACGACCCGCGCATCGATCTGCTTCGCGCCACGATCGCTGCGCGCAACGTGGGGCGCCATGATCGCGCGCTCGACCCGGATGCTGTTGCAGGCCGGGCAGGCGACGAAACCGCGCTTCGCCTGCTCCTCGAAGCTGGCAGAGGTCGCAAACCAGCTTTCGAAGTCGTGGCCGTTGTCGCAGATGAGCGCGTAGCGGATCATGTCGTGCCAAGGGGCGCTGCGCCGTTCGGGAGGGAACGGCCGCTCGGAATGGGAAATCGAAGGGCGCTCAAGCGGCGAGCAATTTGTCGAGCTCGCCACGGGCGTCGAGCGCGTGGATGTCGTCGGAGCCGCCGACATGCGTCTCGCCGATGAAGATCTGCGGCACCGAGGTGCGTCCGCCGCTGCGGGCGGTCATCGCCTGCCGGAGCTCGGGCTTTCCATCGACGTCGATCTCGTCGAAGGCCACGCCCTTCTTGGCCAGCAGCGACTTTGCCGCCTTGCAGTAGGGGCACCAGGCGGTCGTGTAGATCGTCACAGCGGGCATCATGGCATCCAGGGTGTTTGCGGTCGGAGGGGGCCGGTTCCCGCAATGTAGTGTCTCGTCCGGCATTCGTCACGACCCGTCGGTCACGACGCGCGCGAAGGTGAGCATATCGACCTCGCGCGCGCCTGCCCGCAGCAGGGCGCGCGCGGCGGCGTTTGCGGTCGAGCCTGTGGTGAGGACGTCATCGACCAGCAGGATGCGGCGTCCCTCGATCTGCGGCCTCATGTTGGGCAGCACTCTGAACGCACCCTGGAGGTTCTCGGCGCGCTGCGCCCGCGTCAGGCCGACCTGCTGGCGCGTGCGCTTGATGCGCGACAGGGCCAGCGCTGCGAGCGGAACGCCCGATTGCCGTGCCACCACTTGCGCCAGTGCGGCTGCCTGATTGAAGCGCCTGCTCCACAGCCGAGTCCGATGCAGCGGCACCGGGACGATCAGATCGGCATCGCGCAGGAGATCGCGGCCCGCCTGCGCCATCATGCGGCCCAGCGTCAAAGCCAGATCGGTGCGGTCGCCATATTTCAGGCGGTGGACCAGTTCGCGGGCCGTGCCGTCGAAGCGGCAGACGGCGCGGGCCTTGGCGAAGACGGGGGGATCGGCGATCGCCGCCGGCGAGACCATCCCGTCGCCGAGATCGAGCGCGAAGGGCGTCCCCAGCCGCTCGCAATAGGGCCGCTCGATGAAGCCGAGGCCGCTCCAGCACTGTGGGCAGAGGGCCTGCGCCTCGCCTGTCGCGGCCTGACAAGCGATGCAGGAGGGCGGGTAGACGATGCCGATGACGGCCCGAAAACCGGCGCGCAGTGCGGCCATGCCGGCCAGGCGCAGGCGGGCAGGGGTCGTTTGTGCTGGGGCTTCAGGCTGCCGGAGTAAAACCATCTCCGCCCCGGCCTCCGCCTGGGCCATCTCGTTTTGTTGATGAGCGACGCCGCTGGCCACCCTGCCATCCCGCACTGCAGCACCTATCTAAAGGTCCCGGATATCGAGCAGGTGCCATCGCCGATGGCGCTGCTTTTTTGCATCATCCGGCTTTGCTGTCTCGAGGACAATCCCGATGAGCCAATCCAGCACGACCTCGCCCGCCCTGTTCACGCCGTTCCGCCTCGGCGAGATCGAGATCGCCAACCGCATCGTCATGGCGCCGCTGACGCGCAACCGCGCCACCCATGGCAACGACGCGCCCAACGCCCTGAACGTCGAATATTACCGCCAGCGCGCCGGCGCCGGCCTGATCATCACCGAAGGAACGCAGGTTTCGCAGCAGGGCCAGGGCTATGTCTGGACGCCGGGCATGTACACGTCCGAACAGATCGCCGGCTGGAAGGCGATCACCGATGCCGTGCATGCGAAAGGAAGCAAGATCGTCGCCCAGCTCTGGCATGTCGGCCGCGTCAGCCACGTCTCGCTGCAGCCGGGCGGACAGGCGCCGGTTGCGCCATCGGCCCGCGTCGCCAACACCAAGACCTATATCGAAAGCGGCTTTGCGGCGGTCTCGGAACCGCGCGAACTGGCCCTCGACGAAATCCCCGCGATCATCGGCGAATTCGTCACCGCCGCCGAGAACGCGAAGGCCGCCGGCTTCGACGGCGTCGAGCTGCACGGCGCCCATGGCTATCTGATCGACCAGTTCCTGCGCGACGATTCCAACACGCGCAGCGACGCCTATGGCGGCTCGATCGAGAACCGCGTGCGCTTCGCGCTCGAGGTGGTCGAGGCGGTGTCGAAGGTGTTCGGCAAGGGCCGCGTCGGCATCCGGATCTCGCCCGTGAGCCCGGCCAATGATGCGCGCGATTCAGATCCGCAGGCGCTGTTCATGCATCTCGTCGGCAAACTGAGCGATGCGGGCATTGCCTTCATCCACGTCGTCGAGGGTGCGACGCGCGAGGCGCGCGACTACCTGCCCTTCGACTACGCTACCCTGCGCAAGGCCTTCAACGGCGCCTACATTGCCAATAACGGCTTCACCCGCGAACTGGCGATCGAGACGATCGAGAATGACGGGGCCGATGCCATCGCCTTCGGGCGCCTCTTCATCGCCAATCCCGACCTGGTCGAGCGGCTGCGCCGGAACGCGCCGCTGAACACGCCGGTGGTCGAGACCTTCTATGGCGGCGACGAGAAGGGCTACACCGACTATCCGGCCCTGACCGAAGCGGCCGCCTGAGGCGCCTTGCCGCCGCGCTTGCGGCCCGGAGCCGGTGCAGCACGAAAGGGCGCGCGCAACCGCGCCCTTTCGAATTCCGAAGGGCAGACGCAAAAACAGTTGCGGGCCGGCCAAAGCCCGATTAAACAGCAGCCCTCGGCCAGCGCTCGCAAGGAGCTGGCCGGGCATACTGCCGTTTGGGAGCGCCAAGGCGCAAACGGTCGATGCTCCATTCGTCTATCGGTTAGGACGCTGGCCTCTCACGCCGGAAAGAGCGGTTCGATTCCGCTATGGAGCGCCACCCATGTGGCAGCCACAGAGACAGTGGATTTAGGATATGGATCGCTAAAATTTCGCGGCGAGTTCCAGAACATTCTTGTGTACGGAACTTTGGTGCCCCCTCAGACCATCGCGCGACCGCCGGTTTGCCGAGCCATGTTGAGCATGGCGTTACCAACTTCATTGAGGGTTAGGCTACGCTTCAGTTCATAGACAAGATCGCCGCTTCGTGTAGTCAAATGCCGGACGGCATTTAGACTATCCCAAAGGTCTCCGCCGCCCTTCTTGAGCAAATAATGAAGCTGATCAACGCTCAGCCACCAAGTCGACATCGCAAAATTGAACAGTGCTCGATCTGTTGCGCCGGGTAATTCTGTAATTATTTTCAGATTTTTGTCTAGTTTATAAAGACGCTTGTTAAAGGATTTTGCAACGTCTTGTCCCTCGGACGCGTCAATGGAAATCTGCGCGCCGGCCATGGCCTCAATGAACGCGATCGTAAAATCACGGTTCTGTAGCGACCCGTGATCGAAAAGGCTTACGCCAATCTTCTCAATGGCGCGTCCCTTCAACTCCAGCACTTCCCCTCCGACGAACCTGATCGCTCCTTTGGTCCGCAATTCGGCTTCGTGACCAGCTAGCTGCTGCACGAGCTTTAGAAAACTGCCTTCAATATCGCGTAGTGCTGAAAGCGTCGCGCCGCGCCGCGCATCGTTCGTGAGGGGCTTTTTGGTGCATTCAATAAGGAAGATCCGGTCATCCGTCTCGGTAGCTAAATCAATCTCTGGTCCTTGATCTTTCGGATATCCAGTGTAACGACCATTTATGATGGTGGGGCGGATACCGTACTGTTCGAGAAGCGATATGGTCAGGCGTTCGAGAGCGCTGCCCATCTTGTTCTCAATATCGACATCTCCTTCCGCGCGCATGATCGTGTAAAGGCGTTCGCAAAGCGCTCGCGCGGCAACCCCACTGGGTTGAACGAAGAAACTCTTTTCTTTTGTTCGAACGATAGGTGCCTGCGTGCTATTTCTGGCCAAAGTGTCGATCGGGGTGCGATAGTGGTGATTTAGGTGAACCGAATTGTGGCTCAGGAACTCAAGCGCGGTAGCCGCCACGTCTCGCGAAACACTTGATGAAACCAGATTGTTGACATCGATGGCAACGATTGCGGCCGGCTGCGAGCGTGCTAAAATTCTTGCGGTGACGCTCTTCCATTGATCATGAGTAAGGGTTGGCAGCCGACAACCCCCATCAACAAGTGCATCGAGCCAGAGCGGCACAAGGGTAGCGCTGCTACTCGGTTGCCACTGCGGGAACGCGAAGAGTTCATCATAGAGAGTAATCTCGTGGAGCAGTCCGCTCAGGCCAACGCCGGCAATGTGCATATTTTCATAGGTTGAATGAGGCTCGACATTGAGCGCCGCCGCGAGATTCCGGGCAAGCTCTTCCATATCAGTAAGAACGGATTCGGCGTTGATCACGGTCGGCGCGACCGTGAAGTGCTTCAGTGCAGCGTTATAGATGAAGTGCCACGGGGTGCCGGTGGGGCGATTGCTTTTCGACCGGGTCATCGTCGGCGTGCGTGCGTGAAGCAGAGAACCGTCTTCGATGCGGCCGAGACGTTGCATCAGAGCAAGCATGGCGTTTGCGGTGCGCAATCCGCCAACACGGCTGATCTTATCCTCAATTTTTGCGCACATCTTCCGGAAAGACGGTTGAGCTAACAAGGCACCGCGGCCGTCTAGTGTATATGCGTAACCCTTCCTTTTCAGTGCCGTGAAGGCGCGTGCCACGATCTCCTCACGGGAGCCTTCGATCATGCTGTGACGGAAAGAACTATGGTTCAGCGCTTCAACGGCGGCTGCCAATCCCGCTTGCCAGGACGACTTATCAGAAAGTGGCCGGCAGCGCTTCGCGTTGGAAAGAGCTTCCGTGATTTCCCAAAGCAGTTGCCATTCGCCGCTACGGGCTCGCCCAAGATGGTAGGCCGTTTCGACTACCTTGCGTAGTCGAAATAGTGCGTCCAGAGGCCATCCGCCTCCATCTGTTACCAACTCGGCCCGACAACGCTCTCTCATGCCGTTGCGAATTATATCTCCGGTGCCCGCTATGGCAGTCGGCGATTCAACCTGATCGACGAATGGCGCGACAATCGCTTGGAAATCGGCAAGCGTGGAGGGGTCAAGGCCTGAGTACATTTCTTGCCCGAGAGATGGCGTTCCCTATATGTTCATGAAAAGTATTATGCGTCAAATTTCTTCGGGGACGCACTCGGGTCACGCGATCAGCCGCCTCAACCGGCCAGGGCCGCGAGCTTGGTCAGGTCGATATTCGCGCCGCAGACCAGCACGCCGAGGCGTTCGCCCGGGGCGGGCTTGTAGGCTCCGCAGAGCAGGGCGCCGAGCGCAGCCGCGCCACCGGGCTCCACCGCCATCCTGAAGTCGCGCCAGAGCGTGACCTGCGCCTGCGTGATCGCCGCGTCGGGGACGAGGACGACATGATCGACCGTGTCCTTGCAGACCTCGTGCACGAGCGGGCCGACATTACGCGCGCCGAGCGAATCGGCGGCCACTGAGGCCACCTTCACCTCGACCGGACCCTTGGCCTCCAGTGCCGCCTGCAATGCTCGCGAGCCCTCCGGCTCGACGCCGACGACCTTGACCGTCGTGCCGGCGAACCAGGCGGCGATGCCGGAGATCAGCCCGCCGCCGCCGACCGCAACCAGCACGGTGTCGAGGTCTGGCTCCTGATCCTGCCATTCGCGGCCGAGCGTGCCCTGGCCGGCGATGGTCTCCTTAGCGGCGAAGGGATGAATCTTGAGCGCGCCGGTCTCCGCGACGAAGCGGTCGCAAGCCGCCTGCGCGTCGTCATATTGCGCGCCGCCGATCACGACCTGCGCGCCGAAGCGGCGGATCGCCTCGATCTTGGCGGCGGGGGAGATTTCG
>QBLV01000117.1:0-248 GCA_003241815.1 Hyphomicrobiales bacterium
GGGCAAAGCCGGCGACACCGACCAATTGAACCGGCCTTGGGCTGCGCCTCCCCGGCGCTGTCCCTGCATCCGCCGATATCACCCTCAGACCAGGCGCAGTCTCTCGCAGTGACGATTTCCGACATGCCGCAATCCGACGTGGCGCCTGTCCGCGAGGCGGCGCCGACCCATCAGCGCAGCGCAGGACCGCTCAGGCGCTTGTTCGGCCGCCTCAGTGGCGGTGGGGAAGGCGTCGTCGGCCTCGGCGC
>QBLV01000117.1:258-13739 GCA_003241815.1 Hyphomicrobiales bacterium
TCGGAAGCGGCGGCGATCGGTGGTCCCGGCATCCTCGCCGTCAGCGGCCTGCGCAAGAGCTATGGCGGCCGCATGGTCGTCAGCGATGCGAGCCTGCATCTACGCCAGGGTGAGGCCGTCGGCCTGCTCGGCCCCAACGGCGCTGGCAAGACCACGATCTTCTACATGATCACCGGCCTCGTCGCCGCCGATCTCGGCACCATCTCGCTGGAGGGCAACGACATCACGCAGTTGCCGATGTACCAGCGCGCGCGTCTGGGCATCGGTTACCTGCCGCAGGAGGCCTCGATCTTTCGCGGTCTGAGCGTCGAGGACAACATCCGTGCTGTCCTCGAGGTGGTGGAGCCGAACCGGAAAGCCCGGGACCGCCAGCTCGATACGCTGCTCGAAGAGTTCAACATCGCGCGTCTGCGCAAGGCGCCCTCGATCGCGCTCTCCGGTGGCGAGCGCAGGCGTTGCGAAATCGCCCGCGCGCTCGCCGGCAAGCCCTCCTTCATCCTGCTCGACGAGCCCTTCGCCGGCATCGACCCGATCGCGGTCGGCGATATCCAGGCTCTGGTGCGGCAGTTAACGGATCGCGGCATCGGCGTCCTGATCACCGACCACAACGTCCGCGAGACGCTCGGCCTGGTCGATCGCGCCTATATCATCCATTCGGGCCGCGTGTTGACCGAGGGCTCGCCGAGCGAGATCATAGCCAACCCGGATGTGCGCCGCGTCTATCTGGGCGAGGATTTCCGGCTTTAGGGTCGCAGATTCGAAGTGACCGAGGTTGACGCTACAGCGTGTTCGCGTGCTGACGCGGACGCGAATTCATCATGATATTGCAGCGCGCAAATTTCCCTGCTCAATCATGAGGCAAGGCTTTGACGTGCCGCTCAGACGGCGCTAGTCTCCCTTCCAAGCAAGAAGTGTGCCGGATTGGCGCGCTTGCACGAAAGGGTCGATGCCGCAATGGCGATGATGCCGCGCATGGAGCTCCGTCAGGGCCAATCCCTGGTGATGACGCCTCAGCTTCTGCAGGCGATCAAGCTTCTGCAATTGTCGCACCTTGAGCTCCAGAATTTCGTCGAAGGCGAACTCGAGCGCAATCCGCTGCTGGAGCGCGACGACGCGTCGGAGGGCCCGCTGCAGGTCAATGGCGGCGATAACATCCATGCCGCGGACGCCGACAGCTTCGACCGCGCCGAGAGCCTCAATAGCCAGGAGGGCATGGAAAACCGCCTCGGCACCGGGCTCGACAATGTCTTCCAGGGCGAGCAGCCGAGCGTGGCGCGGCTCGATACGCGCGGCGCCGACAGCCTGCCGATCATCGGCGGGGCCTATGGCGGCTCGGGCGGCTCCTTCGAGGACGGGCCGGAGGGTTTCGAGAGCAGCCTGACGGTCGAGGCCTCGCTGCACGACCACCTCAGCACGCAGCTCGATCTCGCGGTCCATGAGCCGGCCGACCGGTTGATCGGCCGCCATCTCATCGATGCCGTGGATGATGCCGGCTATCTCGGCGAGCCCCTTCCCGACATTGCCGAGCGGCTGGGCGTCCCGGTCGCCCGTGTCGAGGGCATCCTGAAGATTGTCCAGAGCTTCGATCCCTCGGGGGTTGCGGCGCGCGACGTCTGCGAATGCCTCTCGATCCAGTTGCGCGACCGTGACCGCTTCGACCCCGCCATGCAGGCACTCGTCGCCAATTTGCACCTCGTCGCCAAGCGCGATTTTGCCGCGCTGAAGCGCATCTGCGGCGTGGATGACGAGGACATCGCCGACATGGTCGCCGAGATCCGGCGACTCGATCCCAAGCCCGGGCGCGGTTTCGGCGGCTCGACGGCCGAGACGGTGGTGCCCGACGTCTTCATCCGCGCCGCGCCCGACGGTTCCTGGCTCGTCGACCTGAACCCCGACACGCTGCCGCGCGTGCTGATCAACCAGACCTATCATGCCAAGGTCTCGAAGGCCGCCCGCAAGGACGAGGACAAGGCCTTCATCGCCGAATGCCTGCAGACGGCGAACTGGCTGACACGCTCGCTGGAGCAGCGCGCCCGCACCATCCTCAAGGTGGCGAGCGAGATCGTGCGTCAGCAGGACGGCTTTTTCGCCCATGGCGTCGAGCATCTGCGCCCGCTCAACCTCAAGACGGTTGCCGATGCCATCGGCATGCATGAATCGACCGTCTCGCGGGTCACCTCGAACAAATACCTGATCTGCTCGCGCGGCGTCTTCGAGATGAAGTACTTTTTCTCGGCCGCGATCGCCGCCACAGGCTATGGCGAGGCCCATTCGGCCGAGGCCGTGCGCTTCCGGATCAGACAGATGATCGATGACGAGGCGCCCGCCGACGTCCTCTCCGACGATGCGATCGTGGCGCGGCTGAAAGCGGGTGGCATCGACATTGCGCGCCGGACCGTCGCCAAATACCGCGAATCCCTGCGGATTCCCTCCTCGATGGAGCGCCGTCGCGAGAAGGTCGCGATGGCGATGGGCAGCCGCTGAATTTCCTCAGGCGGCAGGCCCGTACCTTTGGGCCATATCATTGACATACCCGGTGGCCAGTTCTTAGCTCCCACTGATGGCCGATGTCCCGGCCATGGCTAACAAGGGGAAGCACTCCATGAGCTTGCGAATCTCCGGCAAGAACCTCGATGTCGGCGAGGCCCTGCGCGGCCAGGCCGAGGCCCGCGTGGCCGCCGCTCTCAGCAAATATTACGAGGGTGGCTATCAAGGCCACGTCACCGTCGGAAAGGACGGCACCGCCTTCAAAACCGATGGCGTGCTGCATCTGTCGTCGGGAATCACACTCGAGGCCTCGGGCACGGCGCATGATGCCTATGCCAGCCTCGACAAGATGGCCGAACGCATCGAGAAGCGCCTGCGCCGCTACAAGCGGCGGCTCAAGGATCGCTCGGCATCGGCCAATGGCCGAGAGCCTGGCGTCGAAATCCCCAGCTATGTGATTGCCGCCCCCGATGACGAAATTGAGGAGATCGAGTTCGAGGGAGCTGGCGACAACCCCGTTATCGTCGCCGAATCGACCAAATCCCTGCATGTCATGACCGTCGGGGATGCCGTGGCCGAGCTCGACCTGACCGGAGCGCCGGTGGTGATCTTCCGTCATGCTGGCAATGGCCGGACGAACGTCGTATACCGCCGCCGCGACGGTAATATCGGCTGGATCGATCCGCCGGCTTCGCTGTCTTAGGTCTGGCGGGCGACCGCGCGGCCCCCGAACCTGACCCCGCCGCCAGCCTCTCCAAGCGCGGCATGGGACATGCATGGACTGGCCCATGACGCTGATCGATCTCCTGACCCCCGCAGCGGTGATCTCCCCGCTGCGGGCCCATGGCAAGAAGCAGGCGCTGCTCGAACTGGCTCAGCATGCTGCGCGGATCGCCGGCTTGCCCGAGCGGGATCTCTATGAAGCGCTGCTTCAGCGTGAGCGCCTGGGCTCGACCGGTATCGGTGATGGCATCGCGATCCCGCATGGGCGCATGCCGGGTATCGACCGCCTGATCGGTTTGTTCGCCCGCGCCGACAAGCCGATCGACTTCGACGCGCTCGACGGGCAGCCGGTCGATATCATCTTCGTGCTGATCGCTCCCGAAGGCGCCGGTGCCGATCATCTCAAGGCCCTGGCTCGCGTCGCCCGCGTGCTACGCAACCAGACGGTGCTCGAACAGGTCCGCAACAGCCGCGATCCAGCCGCGATCTATGCCATCCTGGCGGAGACCGCCGCCAAGGCGGCTTAGCGAAGGCGGCGTGACTGCTGGCGAGGCAGCGCTCGCTAAGCCGGGAGGTGGGCGAGGCCTGAGCGCATCGCGCTCTCTTGCATTTGACCAGATCGCAACATCGGCTATTCGATCCGGCAATCCTTCGTGCCGCCATGCGGCGGAAGGGACACCGTCCAATGCCGGAGTGCCGCCGATGGCCTACACCCATGTCGATCTTTTTCCACTGGGCGAGGATGCGACGCCCTATCGCAAGCTCGGCAGCGAGGGCGTCTCGGTGGAGAGATTGGGGGAACGCGAGGTGCTGAGCGTTTCGCGCGAGGCGATCCGCCGTCTCAGCGAGCAGGCCTTCATCGACATCAACCATCTGCTGCGGCCGGGCCATCTTGCCCAGCTTTCGAAGATTCTCGACGACCCCGAGGCGACCTCAAACGACAAGTTCGTCGCCTACGACCTGCTTAAGAACGCCAACATCGCCGCCGGCGGCGTGCTGCCGATGTGCCAGGACACCGGCACTGCGATCATCATGGGCAAGAAGGGCCGCATGGTCTGGACGGAAGGGCAGGACGAGCAGGCCTTGGGCGAGGGCGTCGCCGACGCCTATTTCAAGCGCAATTTGCGCTACTCACAGGTCGCGCCGCTGTCGATGTTCGAGGAGAAGAACACCGCCACCAACCTCCCGGCCCAGATCGACATCTATGCGGAAGGCGAGGACGCCTACAAATTCCTTTTCGTCGCCAAGGGCGGCGGCTCCGCCAACAAGACCTTCCTGTTCCAGGCGACGCCGTCGCTTCTGACCAGGGATCGCATGATGGCGTTTCTGAAGGAGAAAATCCTGACGCTGGGCACGGCCGCCTGCCCGCCCTATCATCTCGCCATCGTCATCGGGGGCACCTCGGCCGAGCAGAATCTCAAGACCGTCAAGCTCGCCTCGACGAAATATCTCGACGCGCTGCCGACCTCTGGATCGCCCTCCGGCCATGCCTTCCGCGATCTCGAGATGGAGGAGGAGGTCCACCGGATGACGCAGGCGCTCGGCGTCGGCGCTCAGTTCGGGGGCAAGTATTTCTGCCATGACGTGCGCGTCGTCCGCCTGCCGCGCCATGGCGCGTCGCTGCCGATCGGGCTCGGCGTCTCCTGCTCGGCCGACCGTCAGGCCAAGGGCAAGATCACCAAAGACGGCATTTTTCTCGAAGCGCTGGAGACGGACCCCTCGAAATATCTGCCCGAAATCGAGGACGCCTCGCTCGGTGGCGATGTCGTCAAGGTCGATCTGAACCGGCCGATGAGCGAGATTTTGGCGACGCTGACACAGTATCCGGTCAAGACGAGGCTCTCGCTGACGGGCACGATCATCGTCGCCCGCGATTCCGCCCATGCCAAGATCCGGGAGCGCCTCGAAAGCCAGCAGGGCATGCCGGACTACCTGAAGAACCACCCGGTCTATTATGCCGGCCCGGCCAAGACGCCCGACGGCATGGCCTCAGGCTCGTTCGGCCCAACCACCGCCGGCCGCATGGATTCCTTCGTCGATCAGTTCCAGTCCTTCGGGGGCTCGATGGTGATGCTGGCCAAGGGCAACCGCTCGGCAGCCGTGCGGGAAGCCTGCAAGCGCCATGGCGGCTTCTATCTTGGCTCGATCGGCGGTCCCGCCGCCCGGCTGGCGCAGGACTGCATCCGCAAGGTCGAGGTGCTCGAATATCCCGAACTCGGCATGGAGGCTGTCTGGCGCATTGAGGTTGAGGATTTCCCCGCCTTCATCGTCATCGACGACAAGGGCAACGACTTCTTCAAGGAGTTGAACCTCGGATGAGGGGCGTCGCAATTTTAAGCCTCACGCTCGCGCTGGCCCCAATCCCCGAATGGGCCTGGGCCCAGAGCCGCCCGGCGACCTGTTCGCGCGATCTCTTCCAGAACGAGGGTGCGCTGCGCCGGCAGCAGACGCGGCTCAGCGCCGTCGCC
Source organism: Hyphomicrobiales bacterium (assembly GCA_003241815.1). Taxonomy (GTDB): domain Bacteria; phylum Pseudomonadota; class Alphaproteobacteria; order Rhizobiales; family Beijerinckiaceae; genus Allobosea. Next base: position 5,937 of record QBLV01000117.1, read on the forward strand.
AATGCCGATCAGGCGACGCAATGCCGGACCTGGCGGGAGCATGTCGGCTTCCTGCAGAACTCCCGCGCCGTTTTCGCGACCTGCCAGAGCGGCGCGCAACGCGAGCAGAGTGTCGCGATGATGGATTCCGAACTGGCGGATTACCGTGCACTGCTCGCCGGCCGCTGCGGCAAACGCTGACCGGCCAACGCCGAACGACACGGGCAAGGCCCCCGCAAGAAAGACATCTCCGATGACACAACAGCCCCAGCCGCCACTGCAGATCGCCGTCGTCCCGGTGACCGCGTTCCAGCAGAACTGCTCGATCGTCTGGTGCACGAAGACGATGCAGGCCGCAATCGTCGATCCCGGTGGCGATGTTCCGCTCATTCTCGGCGCGCTGAAGGAGATCGGCGTGACGCCCGCCGCGATCTGGCTGACTCATGGCCATCTCGACCATGCCGGCGGCGCAACGGAGCTGGCGGAGACGCTGTCGATCCCCGTCATCGGGCCACATGAGGCTGACAAGTTCCTGCTCGACGATTTGCCGACCTCGGGGCTGCGTTTCGACATCCGCGACATGAAGGCCGTGACGCCGGCGCGCTGGCTCGTCGAGGGCGACGAGGTCTCGGTCGGGGAGGTCGGCTTCTCCGTCCAGCATGTGCCGGGCCATACGCCTGGCCACGTCACCTTTTTCCAGAAGGATCTGCGCTTCCTGCTGGCGGGCGACACGGTCTTCGCCGGCTCCGTCGGCCGGACGGACTTCCCCTATGGTAGCCACGAGATGCTGATCGCCGGCATTAGGGCAAAGCTTTTACCGCTCGGCGACGATGTGCAGTTCCTGCCCGGCCATGGGCCGGCGAGCACGCTGGGCGAAGAGCGGTTGAACAACGAGTTCCTGAGGGGCTGAAAACGAAAAGACCCGCAGCGGAAATCCGCTACGGGCCTTGGAAGAACCAACGGCCATGTCCTGAACGGGTGCGCGTACATCCGGCGTCAAACGTTCGGCTCATGGCCGTCTTCTGCGACGCTGGAGGGCTGTGGAGCGCCCTCGACATCGCCGTGACAGTCATATGGAGGCGGCTTGTGTCGATTTCAAGGCCGCCCCATCCCCGTTGTGAAGGGCTGATGTGGGCGCCTGCTACGCGTCGAGCACGCCGAGCAAAAAGTCCTGCTTGCCGATCTGGATGCCATTCTTGCGCAGGATCGCGTAGGCGGTCGTGGCATGGAAATAGAAGTTCGGCACCGCAAAGCGCGTGAGATAGGCCTCGCCGCGCATCGTCATGGTCGCCGTCGGGCCACGCGGGAAGGTGACGTCGCGCGTCAGGCCGGCTTCGAAGGCCCCTTCATCGATCCCTTCGACGAAGGCCAGAACCTTGGCGATGCGCGCCTTCAGCTCGTCGAAGGTCTTCTCGTCGTCGGGGTGCTTCGGGTTGTCGCCTCCCGATAGCCGCGCGGCGGCGTTCTTGGCGAAGTCGCAGGCGAGCTGGATCTGGCGGGAGAAGGGCAGCATGTCGGGCGCCAGACGCGCGCCCAGCAACACCTCGGGCTGGATCTTGCGGGCGGCGGCCTGCTCGACCGTCTTGTCGAGGATGACGTCGAGCGCCTTCAGGGTCTGGACGAAGCCGGTGAGCGCGGCGGAGCGGGCTGTGATGGGCATGGATCGCTATCCTCAAACGAGAAACGGGCCCGGTCGGGCCCGCTTGCGCTGTCGATATAAACCCTGCCGCGGCAATTGCAGCGACCTTTTGAAATCAATCCTTGGCGCGTTCCACATAGGCGCCGGTCTCGGTCATCACGACGATGCGAACGCCGGGGCCGATATGGGGCGGCACGGCGGTGCGCACGCCATTGACCAGAATCGCCGGCTTGTAGGAGGACGAGGCGGTCTGGCCCTTGGTGACCGGCTCGGTCTCCGCGACCTCAACGGTGACGCGCTGCGGCAATTCGATCGAGACGGCCTTCTCCTCGAACACGGAGAGCGTGACCTTCATGCCTTCCTGGAGATAGGGCGCCATGTCGCCGACCACGTCACCATCGACATTGATCTGGTCGAAGCTCTCGGGGTTCATGAAGACGTATTGTTCGCCGTCCTGGTAGAGATAGGTGTAGTCGCGATCCTCGACATAGGCGCGCTCGACCTGCTCGGTCGTCTTGTAGCGTTGCGTCATCTTGGTGCCGTCATGGATCCGGCGCATGTCGATCTGCGTCGTCGGTGTGCCCTTGCCGGGGAAAAAGCTCTCGGCCGAGAGAACCGAGCAGAGATGCCCATCGAGTTCGAGCACATTGCCCTTGCGGACGGAGGATGCGATGACCTTGACCATGTGAGATGTCCTGAGCTTGCGCCGCGCCTCGCGCGCATTGTGCGAATTCGTTGCCGGCAACTACCCCATTTGCAGCCGAAACGGAAGCTTGCAGACGTTCCGAACCAGAGATGATGGAAAACCAGCCTTTGCCCTTCTGGCGGCCCGACATCCATGCCGACCGGCGGCCTGCGCTGCTGGCACGCGGGCGCATCAAGGCGGCGCTGCGCCGCTGGTTCGAGGCGCGCGACTTCGTCGAAGTCGAGGCTGCAATCCTGCAGGTCTCGCCCGGCAACGAGACGCATCTGCATGGCTTCGCCACCACGCTGATCGACGATGCCGCGCAGCCGCATCCCTACTACCTGCACACCTCGCCCGAATTCGCCGCCAAGAAGCTGCTGGCGGCGGGTGAGCGTCGCATCTTTGATTTCGCCCGCGTCTTCCGCAATCGCGAGCGGACCGCGCTGCATCATCCGGAATTCACGATGCTGGAATGGTATCGCGCCGGTGAGGACTACGAGACGCTGATGCGCGACAGCGCCGCCCTCATGGCCGAAGGCGCGCAGGCTGCGGGCACGGCGATGCTGCGCTGGCGTGGTGTCGAGGCCGACCCCTTCGCCGAACCCGAGCGCCTGACCCTTCAGGAGGCCTTCGCTCGCCATGCCGGTATCGACCTGCTGCGGACCGTCACGGCGGACCACGATGTCGATCGGGGCGGGCTCGCTGCCGATGCGATCGAGGCGGGTATTCGTGTCGCGGAGGATGACACCTGGTCGGACATCTTCAGCCGTATCCTGTCCGAGAGGATCGAGCCGCATCTGGGGCGCGGCCGCGCCACGATCCTGTGTGAATACCCGATATCGGAGGCCGCACTGGCCCGCCCCAAGCCCGGCGATCCGCGCGTGGCGGAGCGCTTCGAGCTTTATGCCTGCGGCGTCGAACTGGCGAATGCGTTCGGCGAGTTGACCGACCCGGCCGAGCAGCGCCGGCGCTTCGAGGCCGATATGGATGAAAAGGCCCGCATCTATGGCGAGCGCTATCCGATCGACGAGGATTTCCTCGCCGCGCTCGCGCAGATGCCGCAGGCGAGCGGCATCGCGCTGGGCTTCGACCGGCTGGTAATGCTCTGCACCGGTGCGCGCCGGATCGAGGATGTACTCTGGACGCCGGTTGCGCAACCGGGCAGGGGAGCGGCATGACGATCCATACTCCGCTGCGCAGCATCGACGCGCTGATCGCGCAGGGCCTTGTCGCGCCCGATCGGCGCGCGGCGCTCGATGCGGTTGCCGCGCGCTATGCGGTCGCGGTGACGCCGGCCATGGCGAGTCTCATCGACCCCGCCGACCCCGCCGATCCGATCGCGCGGCAGTTCATCCCCGATCCCGCCGAACTCGTCACACTGCCGCAGGAACGCGCCGATCCGATCGGCGACGAGGCGCATTCGCCGGTCGAGGGCGTGGTCCACCGTTATCCTGATCGGGCGCTGCTCAAGCTCGTCCATGCCTGCCCGGTCTATTGCCGCTTCTGCTTCCGGCGCGAGATGGTCGGGCCGGGCGGCGATGCGCTTAACGGTGAGAAGCTCGATGCGGCACTGGCCTATCTCGGCGATCACCCCGAGATCTGGGAGGTGATCATGACCGGCGGCGATCCGCTGATCCTCTCCGCGCGGCGCGTGCGGGAGGTCGCCGGGCGCCTCGCTGCGATCCCCCATATGAGGGTCACGCGCTGGCATAGCCGCGTGCCGATGGTCGATCCCGACCGTGTCACTCCCGACTTTGCCGAGGCCCTCCGCGTGCCGGGCAAGGCGAGCTATATCGCCATCCACGCCAACCACCCGCGCGAGTTCACGCCGGCCGCCTGTGCCGCGCTGGCGCGGCTCGCCGATGCCGGCCATGTCCTGCTCAGCCAGAGCGTGTTGCTCAAGGGCATCAATGCCGATGTCCAAACGCTGTCGGCCCTGATGCGCGCCTTCGTCGAGAACCGGGTGAAGCCCTACTACCTGCACCACCCCGATCTCGCGCCCGGCACGGCCCAGTTCCGGCTCTCGCTTGAGGAGGGACAGGCTCTCGTCAAAAGCCTGCGCGGCCATCTTTCCGGGCTGTGCCAGCCGACCTATATCCTCGACATCCCCGGCGGAGCGGGAAAGGTGCCGGTCGGCCCAACGTTCCTGTCCGGCTGCGAGACGCCCGGCGCCGTAGGACTTGTGGAAGATCGTCAAGGCAATCGTCACGCCTATCCTCCGGTCTGATCTGGCCGACGAACTGCGAAGGACACTTTACATGCAAGAGAAACTGCCCATCGCGATCGTCTCCGATCTCGCCTGCCCCTGGTGCTTCATCGGCAAGGCGCGGCTCGAAAGGGCGCTGGACACCCATGGCCTGACCGAGCGCGTCGCCATCACTTGGCTGCCCTATGAACTCAATCCGGACATGCCGGCCGAAGGCATGGACCGCACCGCCTATCTCGATGGGAAATTCGGCGCCGGCAAGCGCAAGGAAATCGAAATCCGTCTCTCCGAAGCCGCGCTCGAAAGCGGCGTCACCTTCAACTGGGCGGGCGTGACGAAGAGCGTCAACACCCGCATGGCGCATATGCTGGTAGCTGCGGCTTCGACCGTTCAGCGCGGCGGCGACATGAAGGCAGCCCTGTTCAAGGCCTATTGGCAGGACGGCCGCGATATCGGCGATATCGAGACGCTGGTTCAGATCGCGGTCGAGCAGGGCTTCGACGAGCAGGCGGCACGCGACGAACTCGCCAATGGCGAATTGCGCGAGACGGTCATCGGGCTCGAGGACCATGCCCGCCAGGTCGGCGTCACCGGCGTGCCCTTCTTCATCATCGACGGCAAGCTCGCGGTCTCCGGCGCGCAGACCGGCGACGTCTGGGCGCAGGTGTTCAGGCAGGTGCTCGACGACGCGGCCTGAGCCACCAGCGCCAGGTGGCATCGCGGCCTTGCGCCATGGCTCGAATCATGGCCCTTCCCCGCAAACAGCGGGGAGCCGGCCATGACTCAGAAGATCAACGACCTGCGCGACCGCATGATCGTCGCCCTCGACGTTCCGACGATCTGGGACGCCTATCGCATTGTATCGCAACTCGGCGACGCCGCGAGCTTCTACAAGATCGGCTATGCACTCGCCTTCGCCGGCGGCCTGCAACTCACCCAGCAATTGGTGGCCGAGGGTAAGAAGGTCTTCCTCGACCTGAAGCTGCACGACATCGGCAATACGGTGACCGAAGGCGTGTCGTCGCTGAGCAATCTCGGCGTCGATCTCCTGACCGTGCACGCCTATCCGCAGACCATGCGCGGCGCCGTCGAGGGGCGAGGCGAGGCCTCCCTGAAACTGCTCGCCGTGACGGCCCTGACCTCCTACGACGACGGCGATCTCCGCGACGCCGGTTACGGCCTGGCTGTCCGCGACCTCGTGCGGCTGCGCGCCGAGCAGGCCCGCACCGCAGGCATCGACGGCATCGTCTGCTCGGCCGCCGAAACCGAGATCGTCCGTGACGTGATCGGCTCCGACATGCTGATCGTGACGCCGGGCATCCGGCCGGCCGGCAGCGCGGCGGGCGACCAGAAGCGCACACTGACCCCGGGCGAGGCGATCCGCGCCGGCGTCGACCATCTCGTCATCGGGCGTCCCATCATCCGCGCAGCCGACCCGCGTGGAGCGGCTGCCGCGATCATGGACGAGATCGCAGCGGCCTCCTAAGTTCGCGTTCTAGTCACCCTCTCAGAGGATTCGGATCATGCCCAAGGGATATGTCGTGGCGCGCGCCAAGGTCACCAACGCGACGCAATGGGCGGCCTATGCAGCCAAGGCCTCCGAGGCGATCAAGCAGTATGGCGGAACGCCACTGGTTCGCGGCGGCATGATGACCGTGGCGGAAGGCGAGGGGCGGGCCCGTAACGTCGTCATCGAGTTCAAGGATTTCGAGGCCGCCAAGGCCTATGCGATGTCGCAGGAATATGCCGAAGCCCGCAAGCTGCGCGAGGGCGCCGGCGAGATCGACATCGTCGTGGTCGAAGGGGTCTGATCATGGCCAAGGGCTATTGGATCGCGCGCCTCGATGTCGAGAACGAGGAGGAATATGCCCGCTATCGTGCGCTGAACGCGGTCGCCTTCGCGAAATATGGCGCGAAGTTTCTCGTTCGCGGCGGCGAGTACAAGCTCGCGCGTGGCGAGGGCCGCAAGCACAACGTCGTCCTCGAATTCAAGGACGAGGAAACAGCGCGCGCCTGTTACGCCTCACCTGAATACCAGGAAGCGGTGAAGCACCTCGCTCAGGTCGGCCAGGTCGATCTCGTCATCATCGGCGGCTATGACGGAGCCCAGCCGGGCGAGTAGAGCTGTGGATGACGGCGGCGGGAGCAGGGCTTAGCGCGTTGGGATGAACCGACTTCAGCAAGACACTCTCACCGCCATCGGCGTGATCAGCGGCACCTCGATGGATGGCATCGACGTCTCGATCGTCACCAGCGATGGACGCGATGCCGTGAGCTTCGGCGCTGGTGCCTCCTATCCCTATCGCGACAGCACGCGCCAGGCGCTCCAGGCCCTGATCGGACAGGCCGAGCGCGCTCTGACCGAACCACTGGTCGAACTGGAAGCCGAGGTCACGGCCGATCATCTCGCGGCAATCCAGCGCTTCATGGTCGAGCATGGGATCGACCCCGCTGGTATCGATCTTGTCGGCCTGCATGGCCAGACCGTCTATCACCGGCCCCAGCAGCGCTTCACGCGTCAACTGATCGACGGGCCGGCCGTGGCGGCGGCGCTTGGCATCCCCACGGTCGATCGCTTTCGCTATGCCGATGTCGCGGCCGGCGGGGAGGGCGCGCCCTTCGCGCCGCTCTACCATCGCGCTCTGGCGCAGGGCCTGGAACAGCCTGTGATGGTGCTCAACCTCGGCGGCGTCGGCAATGTCACCTATATCGACGGCGATGAGGTGATCGCCTTCGATACCGGCCCCGCAAGCGCGATCCTCGACGACTTCGTGTTGCGGCGTCTGGGCCAGCCCTATGATTCCGATGGCGCGCTCGCCGCCAGTGGCCAGGTCCATGGCGATCTCGTCGCTGCCTTCATGGACAATCCCTTCTTCGACCGCCCGGCGCCGAAATCGCTCGACCGCAACGATTTCCACCGGCGGGCGCAGGTGGGCGAAACACTCTCCGATGCGGACGGAGCCGCAACGCTTGCAGCCTTAACCGTCGAGAGCCTTGTCGCGGCGCTGCGGCATGTGCCGCGCGCACCAACGGGCTGGCTCGTCGGCGGGGGAGGGCGGCTCAATCGACATTTCATGGCGCGCCTGAGCGAGAGGCTCGGCGTTCCCGTCGAGCCGGTCGAGGCAGCCGGCTGGGATGGGGATGCACTGGAGGCCCAGACCTTCGCTTATCTCGCCATCCGCTCGGTCAAGGGTCTGCCGCTCTCTCTGCCCGGCACGACCGGTGTTCCGCGGCCATTGACCGGCGGGCGGCTCAACCGGGCTGGCTGACGTCACAAATCTGTCGGCCTGGATC
>QBLV01000118.1 GCA_003241815.1 Hyphomicrobiales bacterium
ATGAAGGCCAATCTCGATGGATTCGGCGTGCTTATGTATTTCACCTTCGCCATTGCGGCGATGGACGGCGTGACGCGCGCCGCCTTCGACAATCCAGTGCGGGTCGGCGGCTTTCTCGCCTGTGCCTTCGGCGTCTCGATCATCGGGCTCGTCGTGAGCTATCTCGCTTTGCGCTTTCTGCGGCGGTCCGAGCGCTTCATGGTCGGCTACGGCGCCGGCCAGCGCAATATGGGCATGATCGTCGCGGCGCTCGGGGCCGGCGTGCCGCCCTCGACCTTCCTGTTCTTCGCACTGGCGCAGTTCCCGATCTATCTGATGCCCTGGCTGCTCAACGGCGTCGCGGGGCGCATCCGGCGCGAGGAAGCGGCTGCTGACGGGGGCTGACGGCGGGTTCTGCGAGGCAGGCTGCGTTGTTGTGGGAGCCTCGCGTCATGATCACCCTGTATTCCGGCCCGCTGAGCCTGTTTGCCCGCAAGGTCGAGATCGCGCTGCGGGAAAAGGGGCTGCCCTTTGAGCGGATCGTGGTGCCGTTCGACCAGACCACGGGCTACGAGCCCAAGCATCCCGAGGTGCTGGCGCTCAATCCGAAGGGGCAGGTGCCGGTGCTGAGCGATGACGGGCTCGTGCTCTACGACTCGACCGTCATCATCGAATATCTCGACGAGGCCTATCCGCAGCCGCCGCTCTATCCGGCGACGCCGGCCGAGCGGGCGCGCTGCCGGCTCGACGAGCTTTTTGCCGACGAGATCCTGCTGCAGGCCCTGAAGCCGCTGATGCACCGCACCGGTCCGCGCAGCGCCGATCCGCAGCGGCGCGCGGCTCAGGATGCCGATGCGCTGATCGCGGAGGAGGTGTTGGCGGACAACCATGCGCATCTTGACCAGAGGCTGGCGGGTCGGGAGTTCTTCGGGCCGATACTGTGCGCCGCCGATATCGCGCTGTTCATGGGCCTGTTGTTCGGCCGGCGGCTGGGCGGGCCGTCGCTGGCACCCCATCGCGATCTCTCCGGCTGGTTCTTGCGCCTGCTGGCGCGGCCGGCCTTCGCGATCGTGGCGGCCGAGATCGCCGAGGCTGACCGCAGGCTCTCGGTGCCGGTCGCGATGCGGTGAGATCGCGTGGGGCTTTAAGGCAAAACCGCATTTCCCTTTGCCGGCCGATGCTCTAAACCGCGCGGCATGAGCGCTCCCATCCGCATCGCCCCCTCGATCCTCTCGGCCGACTTCGCCAAGCTCGGCGAGGAGGTGCGCGCGATCGACGAGGCCGGCGCCGACTGGATCCATTGCGACGTGATGGACGGGCATTTCGTGCCCAACATCACCTTCGGGCCCGATGTGCTGAAGGCGATCCGGCCGCATACCGCGAAGTTCTTCGACGTCCATCTGATGATCGCGCCGGTGGACGCGTATATCGAGGCCTTCGCCAAGGCCGGTGCCGATCTGATCTCGTTTCATGTCGAGGCCGGCCCGCATCCGCACCGGACGCTGCAGGCGATCAGGGCGCAGGGCAAGCAGGCCGGTATCGTGCTCAACCCGGGCACGCCGGCCGCCATGGTCGAGCCGTTGCTCGACGATCTCGATCTGGTCCTGCTGATGACGGTCAATCCCGGCTTCGGCGGACAGAGCTTCATCCATTCCGTGCTGCCGAAGATCGCACAGGTCAGGGCGATGATCGGCGAGCGGCCGATTTCGCTCGAGATCGACGGCGGCGCGACGGTCGAGACCGCGCCGCTCGCGGCGAAAGCCGGCGCCGATGTGTTCGTCGCCGGGTCCGCCGTATTCAAGGGCGGGCCTGGGGCCTATGCCGACAATATCGCCGCGATCCGCAAGGCGGCGGAAGCCGCGCGCGGGCAGTGGGTTTGAGATTTTAAACTGCGCCGTCATTCCGGGCGCAGCGAAGCGGAGACCCGGAATCCATCCTAGAGCAAGACGGCGCTCTATGATGGATTCCGGATCGGCGCCGCTTCGCGGCTTGTCCGGAATGACGGCGCGCTTTGTGAGACGAGGTTTTGCATGATCCCGCGCTATTCCCGCCCCGAGATGGTCGCCATCTGGGAGCCGCAGACCCGGTTCAAGATCTGGTTCGAGATCGAGGCGCATGCCACCGACAAGCTCGCCGAACTCGGCGTGGTGCCCAAGGAGGCGGCCGCGACGATCTGGGCCAAGGCGAAGGACGCGACCTTCGACGTCGCGCGCATCGACGAGATCGAGCGCGTCACCAAGCATGACGTCATCGCCTTCCTGACGCATCTGGCCGAGATCGTCGGCCCCGAGGCGCGCTTCGTCCATCAGGGCATGACCTCCTCGGACATTCTCGACACCACGCTGTCGGTGCAGCTTGCGCGCGCCACCGACATTCTGATCGCGGACGTCGATGCGTTGCTCGCCGCGATCAAGCGCCGCGCCTTCGAGCACAAGCTGACACCGACGATCGGCCGCTCGCACGGCATCCATGCCGAGCCCGTCACTTTCGGGCTGAAGCTCGCCCAGGCCTATGCCGAGTTCGACCGTTGCCGCGCCCGGTTGGTGGCGGCGCGGGCCGAGATCGCGACCTGCGCGATCTCGGGCGCGGTCGGCACCTTCGCCAATATCGACCCGAGCGTGGAGGCCTATGTCGCGGAGAAGATGGGGCTGACGGTCGAGCCCGTTTCGACCCAGGTCATCCCGCGCGACCGGCATGCGATGTATTTCGCCACGCTCGGCGTCGTCGCCTCATCGGTCGAGCGGCTGGCAACCGAGATCCGGCATCTGCAGCGCACCGAGGTCTATGAGGCGGAGGAGTTCTTCTCCGTGGGCCAGAAGGGCTCCTCGGCGATGCCGCACAAGCGCAATCCCGTGCTCACCGAAAACCTGACGGGCTTGGCCCGCCTCGTGCGCGGCATGGTCGTGCCGGCGCTGGAGAACGTGGCGCTCTGGCATGAGCGCGACATCTCGCATTCCTCGGTCGAGCGGATGATCGGGCCTGACGCCACCGTGACGCTGGATTTCGCGCTGGCGCGGCTGATCGGCGTCATCGACAAGCTGCTGATCTATCCGCAGAACATGCGCAAGAATCTCGACAAACTCGGTGGCCTGCACAATTCGCAGCGCGTGCTTTTGGCGCTGACACAGGCGGGGGCCAGCCGCGAGGAGAGCTATTCCCTGGTCCAGCGCAACGCGATGCGGACCTGGGAGCATGGCGAGGATTTCCTTACCAACCTCAAGGCGGATGCAGAGGTTACGGCCCGGTTGTCAGCGGCCGAACTGGAGGCGATGTTCGACGAAGGCTACCATTTCAAGCATGTCGACACGATCTTCGCGCGGGTGTTCGGGGAGGGGTGACCGCTCACTCTGGTGTTCGGTCATAACGGAGCTATCTGAGCAGCCATGAAAACCTCCGACACCGACATCCTCATCATTCCCGGCTGGTCCGGCTCCGGCCCCGATCACTGGCAGAGCCGCTGGGTTTCGCGGCTCTCCACGGCGCGGCTCGTCGAGCAGGATGACTGGTACAAGCCGTCGCGCCATCTCTGGGCGGATCGCATCGTGCAGGCCGTGCGGGCCTCGACGCGGCCGGTCGTGCTCGTCGCGCATTCGGCCGGGGTTAGCGCGGTGGCCCATGCGGCCGAGCATCTGAAGTCGGGGGAGGTCGCCGGGGGCTTCCTTGTCGCGCCGGCCTCCGAGCGCGCCAAGGCCGCGATCCCGGGCATGGCGGCGGATTTCATCCCGCATCGGCGCGAGACGCTGCCGTTCCGCAGCGTTCTGATCGCCAGCACCGACGATCCCTATTGCACGCCGCAGGAGGCGCGCGAACTGGCTGAGGCCTGGGGTTCGGAGTTCGTCGATGCCGGCGAGAGCGGCCATCTCAACAGCGAATCCGGGCATGGCCCCTGGCCGGATGGCCTGCTGCGTTTCTCCGGCTTTCTCAGGAGCTTGACGGCGGTTCCGCAGAAACCGATTCAGGGTTAGCTCCGCTGGGAGCCATGGCGTCATCCCGGACAAGCGGCGATAGCCGCGCCGATCCGGGATCCATCATAGGGCGATGTCCTGCCCCTATGATGGATCCCGGTCTCCGCTTCGCGAAGCCCAGGATGACAGTCGATTTCCGAAGTAGCAGTGACCACGCCCCAAACGAAAACCGCCCCGGCTTTCACCGGGGCGGTCTCGTTTTCACGCGCTGATGCGATCAGCTATCGAGATCAATTCTCGACATAGGTGATCTTGCCGTCGGCGCCCTTCTTCCAGGTGTAAATGGTGTAGTCCGGACGGGTGATGTCGCCCTTCTTGTCGAAGGCGAGATCGCCGATCACGGTCTTGACCGGCGCACCGCCGGCCAGGGCCGCCGCGACCTTCTTGGGGTCGACCGAGTTGGCGCGCTTGGCGCCCTCGGCCATGATCTGCACGGCGGCGTAGCTGTACAGGGTGTAGGCTTCAGGCTTGAACTTCTTGGCTTCGAACTTCTTGATCACCGCAGCGGCTTCCGGGCGCTTCTGCGGGTCCGGCGGGAAGGTCATCAGGGTACCCTCGACGCCGGGACCGCCGATGGTGGCGAACTCGTCAGTGGTGATACCGTCGCCCGAGATCAGCACGGCCTTGACGCCCTGGTCGCGCATCTGACGCACGATCAGGCCGCCTTCGGTGTGGAGGCCGCCCCAGTAGACGAAGTCCGCACCGACCGACTTGATCTTGGAGATCAGGGCCGAGAAGTCCTTCTCGCCTGCGTTGACGCCCTCATAGAGCACGTCCTTGATGCCGGCCTTGGTCAGGCCCTTGCGGGTCTCGTCGGCAAGGCCCTGGCCATAGGTCGTCTTGTCGTGGATGACCGCGATCTTCTTGTCCTTGAAGTTCTTGCTGATGTAGGCCGAGGCAACCTCGCCCTGCTGATCGTCGCGACCGCAGGTCCGGAAGGTGTTCCAGAGGCCGCGCTCGGTGATCTTCGGGTTGGTGGCGGACGGCGAGATCATCAGAATGCCGTTCTCGGCATAGACTTCCGAGGCCGGCATGGTGACGCCGGAGTTGAAGTGACCGACCACCCACTTGACGCCGTCGCCGACGAACTTGTTGGCGACCGAGACGCCCTGCTTGGGATCGGAGACGTCGTCGCCGATCGAGACGACCAGCTTCTGGCCGAGCACGCCGCCAGCGGCGTTAATGTCCTCGACCGCCTGCTCGGTGCCGTTCTTCAACTGGGCGCCGAAGGCGGCGTTGGGACCGGTGATCGGACCGCCGACGCCGAGCTTGATCTGGGCATTGGCCACGCCGGAAAAGGCGATGACCGCGCCGAGCGCGATGCTGCTCAACAGCAGTTTCTTCATGAGATGGGACTCCCCTGCATTGTAATTGTGAACGGGCTGGATGGTCCGCCCGTCTCGGCGCGTGGTGCCACCGTGAAGCGCAGTCTTGCGCGTTTTCCGGCGTCTGTCACGTGACAAGCTCTGAATGATTCTGGTTCTTTAGACGGGCTTTCCGGCACTTTCCCGAGCCTTCCAGGAGAAGGCGCCGGTGCGCTCGTAAAGCCAGCGATACTGTGTCGTCATCTGCCGGGCGCGGTTGTAGCGCCAGCCGGCGAAGCCGAAGCCCATCAGGATGACGGTGTCGATGATGTAGTAGTGCAGCGTCAGCAGCGTCGCCTCGAACAGGGCGAAATGGATGAAGCGGACGACGAGGCCGAGAACCAGGATGTAGAGGACGAGCTGGATATTCGGCTTCCATGTCAGGGCCACGGCGCGGCCCGTCATCCAGGCGAGCCAGCCGCCCATCACCACCGTCACCAGCAGGAAGAGCCAGACCGTCGGTTCTTCATAGAGGATGCCCTGCATGTCAGTGCTTCCCGCCTTCGAGATAGGCCGCCTGCACCTGCGGGTTGGCCAGGAGTTCCTTCCCGGTCCCGCTCATGGTGATGACGCCGTTGACCATGACATAGCCGCGATGGGCGAGCTTGAGCGCATGGAAGGCGTTCTGCTCGACGAGGAAGACGGTCAGCCCTTGCGTCCTGTTCAGTTCGCGGATCGCCTCGAAGATCTGTTTGACGATGAGCGGGGCCAGACCCAGCGACGGCTCGTCCAGCAGCAGCAGCTTGGGCCGCGCCATCAGGGCGCGCGCGATCGCCACCATCTGCTGCTCGCCACCCGACAGCGTACCGCCGCGCTGCTGAAGGCGCTCCTTGATGCGCGGGAAGAGGGTGCAGATCTTGTCCAGATCCTCGTCGAAATGGGCGAGGTCGCGCACGGCGGCGCCCATCTGCAGGTTCTCGAACACCGTCATGCGCGGGAAAATGCGGCGACCTTCCGGAGACTGGGCGATCCCCAGACGCGCGATCAGGTGGCTCGGCATCTTCGTGATGTCGCGCCCCTCATAGGTGATGGTGCCTTCGCGCGCCTGCGGGTTGCCGAAGATCGTCATCATCAGCGTGGATTTGCCGGCGCCGTTGGCGCCGATCATGGTGACGATTTCGCCTTCGCGGACATCGAGATCGACGCCCTTCAGCGCGATGATCTTGCCGTAATAGGTTTTCACGCCGCGCACGGCGAGAAGCGGCTGGGGCAGGGGCTGCGATTGCAACACGGGTTCAGTCAGCGTTTGAGCCTCGGTCACGCGATTCCGACCTCCGCTTCGACGGCCGCGACTTCGTCGTCGTCGACCCCGAGATAGGCTGCGATCACCCTGGGATCGGCCTGGACTTCCGCCGGCGTGCCGTCGGCGATCTTGGTGCCGTAGTCGAGCACCACGACATGGTCCGAGATTTCCATGACCACCGACATGTCGTGCTCGATCAGGAGAAGCGCCGTGCCGATATCCTGGCGGATCGACAGCAGCAGCGTGTTGAGGTCATGGCTCTCGCGCGGATTAAGGCCCGCAGCCGGCTCGTCGAGGCAGAGCAGCACGGGATCGGTGCACATGGCGCGCGCGATCTCGAGACGGCGCTGGTCGCCATAGGGCAGGTCGGCGGCGGGATCGTCGGCACGGTCGATCAGGTCGATCTTCTCCAGCCAGAACGTCGCCTTCTCGATCGCCTCCTTCTCGCGGGCCTTGTAGCCGCCGATGCCGAGCACGCCGAGAAACGTGTAGCCCGAGGCGATCATCAGCGGATTGTGCTGCGCGACCAGGAGGTTCTCCAGAACGGTCATGCCACCGAAGAGGCGGATGTTCTGGAAGGTGCGGGCGACCTTGGCCTTCCACGAGATCTGGAAGTCCGGCATGCGTTCGAGCAGGAAGGCCGCGCCCGAATCCTGGGTGAGCGTCATCATGCCTTCGGTCGGCTTGTAGAAGCCGGTGATGCAGTTGAACACGGTGGTCTTGCCGGCGCCGTTGGGGCCGATCAGCGCGGTGATCTCGCCCTTGCGCGCCTCGAAGGAGAGGTCGTTGACGGCGGTCAGACCGCCGAAGCGCATGGTGACATGCTCGACCTGGAGCAGAGGAACGGTGTTCATCAGCCGTGACCCTCCTGAACCATGTCGGCCGAGATGGTCTTCTTCTCCTTCAGGAAAGCGGTCGGTTCGCGGGTCGAGATCAGGCCACGCGGCTTCCAGATCATGATCACGACCATGGCGAGGCCGAAGATCAGCATGCGGTACTTCGTCGGATCGAAGTCGCTGCCGAAGATCGCCTTGAGCCATTCCAGCTCGCGCAGCAATTCGGTGCCGCCGATCATCACGATCGCGGCGATGGCGCAGCCCCAGAGTGAGCCCATGCCGCCCAGCACGACGATTGCCAGGATGATTGCCGATTCCATGAAGACGAAGGATTCAGGCGAGATGAAGCCCTGGCGCGCCGAGAAGAAGGCCCCCGCAAAGCCCCCGAACATCGCGCCGATCGAGAACGCGGTCAGCTTCGTCGAGGTCGTGTTGATGCCGAGCGAACGGCAGGCGATCTCGTCCTCGCGCAGAGCTTCCCACGCTCGCCCGACCGGCAGGCGACGCAGTCTCAGCGAGACGAAGGCGGTCAGCAGCGCCAGCGCCAGGATCAGATAATACAGAAAGATCGTTCGGTAGAGCGGGGAGAATTCGAGCCCGAACCGCGCCGCGAAGCCGTCATCATTGGCGTTGAACGGGATGCCGAAGAAGGTCGGGCGCGGAATTCCGGAGATGCCGGCATAGCCGCCGGAGAAATCGACCCAGTTGATCAGCACGAGGCGGATGATCTCGCCGAAAGCGAGCGTCACGATGGCCAGGTAGTCGCCGCGCAGGCGCAGCACGGGGAAGCCGAGCAGCATGCCCCAGAAGGCCGCCAATATCCCCGACATAGGCAGCAGGATCCAGAAGGACAGGCCGAAATTCTTGGCGAGCAGCGCGTAGGAATAGGCGCCAACGGCATAGAAGGCGACGTAGCCGAGATCGAGCAGGCCGGCGAGTCCGACGACGATGTTCAGCCCCCAGCCGAGCATGACGTAGATCAGGATCTGGATGCCGAAATTGTCGATCCATTTCAGCGCGCCGCCCCAGCCGGCGAGGTTGATCGCGATGATCGGGAAGGTGACGAGGAAGCCAAGCCCGAACAGCGAGAACTTCCGCGAATGACGCTCGAAGAAGGCGAAGGTGCCCTGCGGCAGGAAGCGCACCATGGACTTGCGCCCGGCCGCGCCCTGCTTGCGCAGCACGATGAGCAGGCGGCCGACGAAGACGATCAACACGGCCCATGCGACCGCGTCCCAGCGCGGATCGAGAACCAGAACATTGTCCATGTTCTGGCGCGTGCCCCAGGCGATGATCGGGATGCACAAGCCGAAGGTGATGAGCGCGGCGAAGCCGGCTTCCTTCACGGCGGCTTTGATATCGCGCCCGGAGGCGGCGGGCGCGGAGGCCTCAGGCGCTTTGGCGGAGGTTGCCATGGCTCAGACCTTCTCGACTTCGGGACGGCCGAGAAGACCCGAGGGCATGAAGACGAGAACGATCGCCAGGATGCAGAAGGCCGCGACGTCCTTGTAGTCGATGGTGAAATAGGCCGACCACATCACCTCGATCAGCCCGATCAGGAGCCCGCCGATGACGGCGCCCGGCAGCGAACCGATGCCGCCGAGAACGGCCGCCGTGAAGGCCTTCACGCCGGGAATGAAGCCGTCATTGAAGCTGACCACGCCGTAAAGGACGAGGTACATCACGCCGGCGACGGCCGCGAGCGCGGCGCCCATGACGAAGGTGATCGAGATCGTGCGATCGACGTCGATGCCGAGCAGGGCGGCCATCTTGCGATCCTGCTCGCAGGCGCGCTGAGCCCTGCCGAGCGAGGTCTTCTGGACGATGTACCAGAAGGCCGCCAGCAGCACGGCGGTCGTCACGATGATGACGATCTGCTTGTAGGAGATCTGGACGGAGTAGGTCGCGCTCTCGATCAGCGTGATCGACTTGTTCAGCATCGGCGCGGTGGACTTGTTGCGCGGGCCCTGCACGACCTGGACGAAGTTCATGAGGAAGATCGACATGCCGATCGCCGAGATCAAGGGGGCGAGGCGGAAGGAGCCGCGCAGCGGCCGGTAGGCGACACGCTCGATCGCCCAGCTCCAGAGGGCGGTGAAGAACATCGCCAGCGCCAGCACGACGATCAGCGCGACCACGATCAGCGCGGCGCCGAACCAGGAGGCGATCAGCATGAAGAAGATCAGCGCGATGAAAGCCGACAGCATGAACACGTCGCCGTGCGCGAAGTTGACCATGCCGATGATGCCGAAAACCATCGTGTAGCCGATGGCGATGAGGCCGTAGATCGACCCCAGGGTCAGCCCGTTGATGAGCTGCTGCAGGAACACTTCCATCGTCGACGCAGGCCCCTTGAATCCGCTCCCGTTCTCTCCGCCGGCATGACGCCGGCGCATGCGGGATGCGATTGCTACGCAGAGCTACCAATGCCTTGCGGTTTCGACAATCGCGCCGGGCCACAAAACTGTCAAAAGCAATCTGCTGTGAATTGCCTCGCAAATGGGCAGCACGCTCTGCGCCGCCGCAGGGATTTCGCGCAAGATGATTGTGTTTGGGGCAGATCGAAAAGCGGGGGAAGGTCGTGCGCCGCGTCAGAAAGCGGCGTAACGATGCGACACAAGTGGCCCTTTCGCAGCATTTCCGGGGCTCGGTTCAGGTCTTGTCCGTCACCAGGAAGCCGTGAGCCAAGGGATCGCGGTCGTCGATGAAGATCGTGTTGTAGCCGGTCATGCGAGCCCAGCCCTCGATCGAGGGGATGATGCCCTCGAAGGGGCCGACCTGGGCCGTCGCCTCGACCCGGCCGCGGAACATCGTGCCGATGATGCTCTCATGGACGAAATCGTCGCCAACCTGGAGTTTGCCCTGCGCCGCCCATTGCGCCATCCGCGAGGAGGTACCGGTGCCGCAGGGCGAGCGGTCGATCGCCTTGTCGCCATAGAACACGGCGTTGCGGGCATGGGCCTCGGGCTTGGTCGGTGCGCCCGTCCAGAGGATGTGGCTGAGGCCGTTGATCGCCGGGTTCTCAGGGTGGATGAACTCGTACTTCGCATTCAGCGCCGCGCGCAGCTTCGGGCTCCAGCGCTGGATGTCGGAAGGGTTGATGTCTGCGATGTCGCTGAAGGTCGATTGCGGATCGATGATCGCGTAGAAATTCCCGCCATAGGCGACATCGACCGTGACCTCGCCCAGTTCCTCGATCTCGGCGGTCAGGCCTGTGGCGTGGAGATAGGAGGCGATGTTGGTGATGCGGACGTTGTCCACATAATCGCCGTTGCGGGTGTAGCGCGCGGTGACGAGGCCCGCCGGCGTGTCGATCCTCAGCACGCCCTCCTCGCGCGGCGTGACGAGGCCGCGCTCCAGCGCCATGGTCACCGTGCCGATGGTACCGTGGCCGCACATCGGCAGGCAGCCGGAGGTCTCGATGAAGAGGAAGGCGATGTCGGCATCCTCGCGCGTCGGCGGGTAGAGGATTGAGCCCGACATCACGTCGTGGCCGCGCGGCTCGAACATCAGGCCGGTGCGGATCCAGTCATATTCGCGCAGAAAATGCGCGCGCTTCTCGACCATGTTGGCGCCCTTGAGCGGCGGCGCGCCGCCCGCGACCATGCGCACCGGGTTGCCGCAGGTGTGGCCATCGACGCAGAAGAAAGTGTGTGTGGTCATGGGCTTGGCTCGGTTCGTTGGCGGATTGATTCAAAAGCGCTGCGGGCGAAACGGGGATAGGTCGATCGCCGGCGGGCGGCCGGCGACGAGCGCCGCCACCAGGTCGGCCGTCACAGTCGATTGCGTCATGCCGTAATGGCCATGGCCGAAGGCGTAGACGACATGGCGGTTGCGACTCGCCGCGCCGATCACCGGCAGGGAGTCGGGCATAGACGGGCGGAAGCCCATCCAGACCGTGCCGCTGTCGAAAGCCGGCAGGCCGTCCACGAACTGGCTGGCCTTGTCGTAGAGGATCTTCGTGCGGGCGTGGTTGGGAGGCGCCTCCAGGCCGCCGAACTCGACGGCGCCGCCGATACGCAGCCCGCTCTCCAGAGGCGTCATGACGAAGCCGTGGCCCTCGAAGCCGACAGGCCGCGTGGTCAGCCCGGTCACGCCCGGGAAGCTGACATTGTAGCCGCGCTCGGTGTCGAGCGGGACCTTGTCGCCGAGCGCTGATGCCAGCGGCTTCGACCAGGCCCCAGTGGCGACCACCACGCGATCGACCACGCGCTGGACGCCGTCGCGGCCGATCAGGGCAGGGCGCTCAGCCGTCGAGATGTTGGTGATTTCGCCTTTCTCGAAGGTCGCTCCGCGCGCCAGCGCCGTTTCGAACATCGCGAGCGTGAGTTGCAGCGGATCGCTGATATGGGCGGTATCGGGATGGAAGGCCGCGCCGACGAACGCGTCCTTCAGGGCCGGCTCGAACTGGCGCAGTTCGTCCGGCCCGATCATGTCGACCTTGATGCCGAATTCCGCCTGCCGCTTGGCGATTTCGCTCGCCTCGTCGAAAGCGCCGGCATCGGTGAAGGCGTAGAGGCCGCCCTTGCGGTGAATGTGGCTTTCAAGGCCGGCGTTCTTGGCTCGCGCCAGCCAGGCCGGCAAAGCGCGCTGCTGCAGCGCGCCGATGCCCTGGATCGAGCGCTCATAGGCGGCGGGCCTGGCCGCCAGCACGAAGCGCGCGAGCCAGGGCAGGAGTTTAGGGAAATAGGCTGGGCGGATCGCCAGGGGGCCCAGCGGATCGAGCAGAAACTTCGGCACCTGCCGCAGGATTTTGGGGCTGGCGATCGGCAGAATGTCGGTATGGGCGATCCAGCCGGCATTGCCGCGCGAGGGGCCGAAGCCCGGCCCCTCCTTGTCCAGGATCAAGACCTCATGGCCCTCGTCGAGCAGGGCGTGGGCGATGGCGCAGCCGACGATGCCGGCGCCGACGACGGCGATCTTCATGACTGGGCGATCTTCATGGCAGGGACAGCTCCTTCAGGGCGCCGGGCCGCTTGACCTCGATCTCGACGAAGGCGATCGGGTGCTCCGAGCCGTTCATCACGTCGTGCTCGATACCAGCCGGGCGCATATAGGCCTGCCCCTGCGCGAGCGGGACATCGGTCGTCTTGGTCCCGTCATGGATGCGCAGCGTGCCCTCGACCAGCATGACGACGAAATAGGGCCAGCCATGGCTGTGCCAGCCAGTGACGGCGCCGGGCTCGAAATCCCAGCGCGTGATGCGGATCGCGTCGTCGTCCTGCTGGACGGTGGGGGCGGCGGGAATCGTGCAGGTGAAGGCCATGGCGGTCTCCGGTCAGTCGGCGCGCCGCCGGTCGGCAATGCGCGGAACGACCGTGTTCTGCATCAGCCGTGCCGGCGCGTCGAGGCTTCGGTGCGCAATGGATCATCCGGCGCGAGCATGGCGGAATGGTCCTTGCGTGCCGCCCTGTTTCGCTTGCAGATTGCAGACCTTGCAGATTGCAGGCATGGCGTCCCATCGCGATATGACATGATTGATATATCAATGGCTTTCGATGCGTCAATCCGGGTCCATGGGCGGGGAGAGCGCGCATGAACCCGCAGCCTGCTGCTGCCGTCGAGTCGTATGACGAGAGCGCCCTGCCGTCCCAGGCGCAGGGTGCTCCCAGCCTCACCGAGACCGCGTATCGCAGGCTGGAGGAAGCGATCGTGACGCTGTCCTTGCGGCCCGGAGCGGTGTTGACCGAGGCGCAGATGATCGAGATGGTCGGCGTCGGCCGGACGCCGGTGCGCGAGGCGTTGATCCGGCTGGCGCAGCAGGGGCTGGTCGAGGTCCTGCCGCGCAAGGGCGTCGTCGTTGCCGGCATCAACGCCATCGACATCATGGCGGCGCTCGACGCGCGCGAGGTTCTGGAGCGGCTGATCGCGGCCGACGCGGCCAAGCGGGCCAGCCCGCGCGAGCGGATCGCCATCGTCGAGAAGGCGCGGGCGATGCGGGCCGCCGCCGTGAATGGCGATGCCAACGCCTATATGCGGCTCGACAAGGAACTCGACGCCACGGTCGCGGCGGCGGCGCGCAGTCCTTATGCAACGCGGGCCGTCGAGCCGCTGCAGGCGCTGATCCGACGCGCCTGGTATCATTTCGAGCGGCAGGACGATCTGCTGCCGGCTGCCAGCCACCATGTCGCTTTTGCGCAGGCGCTGGCGACGGCCGATCCGGCAGCGGCGATGGCCGCGAGCGACGCCTTGATGCTGCATCTGCGCCGCGGCTTGCTGGCGACGCTGGATCGCGAGTGAACCCTGCGTCGCCCGTCGGATC
>QBLV01000119.1 GCA_003241815.1 Hyphomicrobiales bacterium
ATGGTACGTCCTCTCGGGCTCGAACCGAGGACCCTCTGATTAAAAGCCACCCTAAAGGGGGTTTCAGCAGGTTTCAGGGGTGTTCAAAATCGGTCATAACCTATTGGTTTATCTCGGTAAAACTTTTCTGCACGTTTCAGGCGGTTTCGCAAAGTCTCGACGATTTGTGTCCCCTGTGTGCCCCCGTTTAGGGCAAACCGGTCTGGCTTTTGGGGTCATTCTGGGCGATTATCGGGGCGTGCCGAAGGTCCGATTGACAGATAAATCCGTCGCCGCTGCCACCGCTCTCGCGGGAAAGCGAATGGAGCTGAGTGACGACCATCCGCATGCCGCTGGGCTGATCCTGAGAGTGAACGCCACCGGACGCAAGTCCTGGTTCGTCCGTTACCGAACAGATGATGGGGTGCAGCGCCGCTTTCACCTCGGGTATTACCCTGAGGTGGGGCTGGCCTCGGCTCGTCAGCGCGCCGCCGATGCGCGCAGCAAGGCCTTTGATGGTGGAGACCCCAGTGGTCAACGCCGGATCGAGAAGGCCACGGCCGCCGCCCTGCCGCTCAAGACGTTTGACGATCTCACAGAAGCCTATTTCGCCGCCTGCGCCTCTGGCGAATGGCGGCCCCGCAGCAAGACGAAGCGGCCCGACACCCTGAAGCGCGAGCGCTGGCTGCTCGAGCGATATGTCACGCCGAAGATCGGCCCGCTTCGCCTGGAGGAAATTCGCAAGCCGCAGATCAAGGCCCTGATCCGCGCGCCGATGGAAAAAGGTCTGAACACGACCTCCAACCACGTCCGCGCCCAGCTCCGGCAGATGTTCAACTTCGCGATCTCCGAGGACCGCATCGAGTTCAACCCGGTCACCGGCGTGAAGGCCATGGGCCAGGAGAAGCCCCGCGAGCGCGTACTCAAGGATTCCGAGATTCTCGCCATCTGGCGCGGCATCGACAGGCCGGAGACCCTGCGCAAACCCGATACCGCCTACAGGGAGGGCAAGATCTATGTGACGCCGCGCGTCGCGATCGCCACCAAGCTTCTGCTGGTCCTGGCCCAGCGGAGGTCAGAAGTAACAGCAATGGCCCTGTCTGAGCTGGATTTCGACCAGCGGATCTGGACCATCCCCGGCGAGCGCACCAAGAACGGTCGGACCCACAAAGTGCCCCTTACAGACTTGGCAATCCGGCTCATCCGACAAGCGCTCGCACTGCAGGCCAGCGAGGGCCTTGCCCCTTCCCCTTATGTTTTCCCGTCCCACCGGGATGTCGACGAGCCCATGGGGGCCAACGCCGTGAGCCACGACCTGCGCAACATCCGGATCGCCCTGGGCCTGGAGCGGCTAACGCCGCACGACCTCAGACGAACGGTGGCTACCAATATGGCCAGCGAGCGCCTGCGGGTGCAGCCTTTCATCATCGGTCGCGTCCTGAACCATACGAGCGAGACTGGCGGGGCGGCCATGATCACCCTCTCGACCTATGCCCTGTACGACTACATGGCCGAAAAACGAGCTGCCCTAACAAAGTGGAGCGCCCTGCTGGCCTCGATCGTAGCAGTCCAGCCGTTGGCCGTGACCAACACCCGAGGGCCAGAAGCACCGCTCCCGAACCTCCGCGCCTGCGAGCTGACCGCGGACGCGGCGCACTATCTGGACCTGGCCGGTGCCGGGTGAGACGGCACGGAGCCGCAGGCCCTCAACTCCGTCACGGTCGTTGTCGTTTTGTAAACTGGATGTCGCGGGTTCGATTTCTGCAGCCGTCACCAGCCCTCAAGTCCAATGTCTGAGACGCGCCATAACCGGTCATTCTTTGCACGCCGGAAACTCGACATTCAGCCATGACTGGCCCGCGCCTGCCCGTGTGTCCACCAAGGGCAAACTAGCCTAGCAGTATCCGGCAGCGAAATGCGCTAGCGTCGGTAGACGATGTCTGAACCCGTCTACCCGCCCTTCGCCCCGCCGCTCGACGGTGTCAGCACCCCTCGATTCTTCGAGTGGAACACCTCTCCGGATCGCTGGGAGCTTCTGTCCGCCCGTCTGCTGGACCGCGACCCGCGTTTCCGCCAGAGCGACCTATTCGAACGGCGGGGACTGAAGCAGTACGGGATCGACGCCTTGGCCGAGATCCAGGAGGGCGGCAACGCCGTCCTGTCCGCCAAATGCTACGAGAAGGCCACGGCGGCCAATATCGCAAAATGGTCAGGCGAGTTCCTGAAGCACCACAAGGACTACTGGTCCAGTCGGGACATCCGCGTCTTCGTCCTGTCCGTCGCCGCGCCCAATGTCACCGGCGCGAACATCATCGACCAGATCCGCAAGGAGAAGGAGCGCTTCGAAAAGCTGGGCATAGCATATGAGGTTTGGGGACCGGAGCCCGTCTACGATCGGCTCCGACCGCACGAGGACCTCGTCACCCGTTTCCTTGGTCATACGTGGCGCGACATGATCTTCGGGCCACGTCCGACGGCGGGCGGCGTGGTGGATGCCGCGCTCGTGCGCCAGCTGTCTGCGGCTCAGGACGTTCTCGCCGATCAGGTGGGCGCCAGGCTCAGTGACGCCATAGAACAGTTGCGCTGCGGCGAGCGCGACGCGGTCGTCGCCCTGATCGGCGCGGTGACCGCGGACGACGTCTGGCCGCTGCTCCCGGCGCCCTTACAGGCGAAGGCGCTCAGGCTGTCCGCACGGATTGCCGTCGAGGACGGAGATCTTGAGCGCGCCGGCGAAGAGGCCGCTGCGGCGGCCGCGCTTGACAGCGCAGAGCCCATCGTCGAGGCGAAGATCGCTCAGGAGCGGGACGGTCCGCGGGCCGCGAGCGCCGTCCTGGGGTCGCCAGTCAGCAGCGCGGGTCGTCGATATCAGGCGGGCCTTCACCTGGCCGTCGGCCAGATCGATGAAGCCCGCCGAATTCTGCAGACGCTCGACCCTTCGGACGACCCGGCCGAAAACGCCCGGCTGTGGGCGTTCTTGAAGCTGGCGCAGCAAGACTACGATGGGGCTCTTCAGTCGGCCGAGGCCGCGGCGGCCGATGCACCGTTGAGGCTCCCGGTTCAGCTGGTCCTGGCGATGGCTCGCTACGCCAGCGGCCTCAGCCCGTCGACGCCGACGGTCTACGCCCTCCAACCCAACATCCCGCCGGAAGACCTGGTCCGCCAGGATTCGGAGAGCGTTCGCCGGCGACAACTCGCCATCGAGGCCTTCAGAGGTCTGGCCGGCGGCCGTTACGGCGCCGCCGCCCAAGTCGACGACTGGATCCTCGCCTGTCTCTGCTGCGATCCGACACGTAAAGACGAGGCCAAAGCCCTTGTCGCCGAACGGCTCGCCGCCTCTCCGGTGGACAATCCAGCCCTAGTCGCGGGCCTCGTGCGTGACTGGCCGGTGGACCTGGGGCCTGCCTTGGCGGCGTTTGATGCGAAGTTGACGGACGGATCGGCGACCGAGGGCGAGGTCGAGACCTTCGCACGAATGTCGCTGGTTCTTGGAACCCCGACGAGCGTCGCCGACCGTCTCGAAAAGGCTCTTCCCGGCCTTTCCGATGACGCGCGCGCCCAGGCCGAGGGCTGGATCGCGCGCCTGCGCGAACCGGCCCAAGAGATTACGGATCCGGCCGCTCAGCTCTTCGCGTGGATGTCCGCCACGCCGCCAGACCCACAGGGTCTGCAGTTCGCCAGCCAGCTGGCCGGCCACAGGCGCTGGAGCGACTTGGCACCTATCGTCGATCGTCTGGCGTTGTTCAGGACGCCGGCGGCGGTCTCGCTGGCGGCCTATACCCTGCATCACACGGCGTCGTCCCAAGCCGTGCTGTCCTTCATTGATGACCACACAGGCGAGTTTCCGGCGGGGGCGTTGCCGCTCGACCTGCGACGGATCCGGCTTGTCGCGCTGGGTGACGTAGACGCGGCCGAAGCGATCCGGACCAGCCAGGCGCTAATCGCCGAAACCAATGCGTCATCCGATCGCCAGCATCTGACCGGTCTGCTCCTCGCCGCCGGCACGGTGCAGACCGCCTTGCCCGTGATCCGACGCCTCCTGGCCGATGGCGCGGTCAACGCCGGCGACGCGATCCGCTATTCGGTGGCTACTGCGGGCGAGGACGTCGCCTTGGCCACGGCGCTCTGGCGGCACGGGGTCGCGGAGGGCGCGCCCGAATCCATGTTGCTGCACGCCATCACGCAAGGCTACCGCCTTGGTCTTGATGCCGAGCTGGGCGGCCTGATGCAGCGCATGCACATGCGCGCCCAGAGCGACGCGGGGGACGTATGGCAGGTGAGCGTCGACGACCTGCCCGGAATGTTGCTGAAGCGACGCGACGACGTTCAGGATGTCCAACAAAAGATGCTCGACGGCCTGATCCCAGTGCATCTCGCGCCGCGCGGTCTCGTCGGTTCGTTGGCGGATCTCTATCGCTTCGACGCTGAGACCCGGCCCGGTCCCCAGCCCCTCGTGCTGATCCGCCACGGTTGGCGTCCGGTCGACCTTGAGGCGCCGACGCCTTGGGGCCAATGGCAGATCGTGATGGACCCGACGGCGCTCCTCGTGGCCGATCAATTGAATCTACTCGACCATGTCGAGAGCCTCGCCAAACCGACACTGATCAGCCGAAGCCTGCCGGATGTGATCTACGGCCTTGAGCAGGACGCGCCCCATGGACAACCCGCCCGCGTGGATGCGGCGCGGCGCATTCTCGCGGCAATCGGCGGCGGGACGCTCGCCGTGGCCGCCGACGCGCCCTTCGATGTGACCGTTGTCCATGAACGCGGCGCCGACGAGCCTGGCCACGCCGTCGCCGAGGTGGAAGCGTTCCTGACCGGGGGTGACGTCGGCGAGACGCGGCTCGTCGATGGACAACGGCTGGTTTTCACCGAGGGCACCCTGGAATCGCTCGCCATGACGGCTGCGAGGCTGGATGAGGTCCTATCGCGCTTCCGGTGCGAAATCGCGCGGGACGACCTCGCCGTCGCGAACGCCGAAATCCGCGCGT
Organism: Hyphomicrobiales bacterium; assembly: GCA_003241815.1. Taxonomy (GTDB): domain Bacteria; phylum Pseudomonadota; class Alphaproteobacteria; order Rhizobiales; family Beijerinckiaceae; genus Allobosea. The sequence goes on from QBLV01000119.1 coordinate 4,968, forward strand.
CGGATGCCGGGGCGACCCTTGCGGCGCGTCTCCGAACCCTGCGCGAACGTGTGGCTCTCGGCCTGACCCGCGGAACATTCGCCTACCTGTCGACCGAGAGCGCCCTTGCGGAGGACGTCGAAAGTGAAGGCGATCACAACGACGTTGATCCCGTCGCAGACGATGCCTCCCAAGCCGATCCGGCGACGCCGCGTCGGGTGACCCCGCTGGAAGCCTGCCTGATGGGCGCGTTGTCTTCGCCGGGCGGTGAGGGCCGCGTGGTCTGGATCGATGACCGGATGACCAGCGGCTATCGCCGTAGCCAGGACAATCCGATCGTCACCGTCGTCGAGGTGCTGAACGCCCTCGTCAGCGCGGGCCGCATGATGGCCGCCGAACGCTTCGGCGCCCTCATGCGCCTCCGAAGAGGCGGCGCGGCATTCATCCCCATGACCGCGGACGAGGTCATGGCGTCGCTGCGACCCGCACCGATCCGTGGCGGTGTGCTGCAGGAGACGCCCGACCTCGCCGTCCTGAGGCGCAATCTCGCCTCGACGGGCCGGCTAGATCGCCACCTGCACGTCAGCCTGACCGGCGAACGGGCCAGCGAGCAGACCTTCTTCAGCACCCAGATGCGTTTGATGGAGCAATGCCTGCGCGCGGTCTGGAGCGAGGACGGCGTGACCGAGGAGGATCGCGTCGCGCGATCGGACTGGATCTGGGCGAATCTGAAGCTGGAGCGGTGCGTGCGCCCCCTCCCGGTCGATCAGCCCGGAGATGGCAACCGCCTGATGGCCTCGATCTCGTTGGCGGGTCTGTTCGCACTTGGCGCACAGATCGACGGCGGCCAGTATGCCGAACGCTTGGCCCGCCGAAAGGCCTACATCGACTGGCTCAGCCGCTGCGCCCTGGTGCCGCGCATGGGTCGCTCGAACAGGGCTTGGGTGTCGCGGCTGGTCGAACAATACCGGTCGCTCTACCAAGCGACCTTCGACCTGAAAGTCGCGCCAGAGGACATGAGGCTGGTCCGCAAGCTGCGTCACGACGAGATCATGGCTCTGCCGGACGCCTTGCGCGAACCCCTGATCGCGGATCCCGTATTTGCCGCCTCAGTAGGCCTGACGTCCCACACCCGGTTCTCTACGGGTGAACATGTGTTCGACAGCCAACCCTTGTGGTCCGCCTGCGCACGCGCTGTCCGGCAGGGCCAGGCCACTGTCAAGTCGGTCGATGGCCAGTCGGTCCCGCTGAGTTGGGCGGACCAACGGCTCACGGTCGGCGCGCCTCCCGGGATCGTCATGAACCTCCCCTTCGCCGAGGCGCTTGCCCTGACGGGCGAACCGCGCAGTGCGGCAATCCGGGCCTATGTGCAGACCCTAGACCTGCCGGCCGGAGTGCGTGACGAAGCCATCGCGACGGCGATCCGGTCGCGGTCGAAGACCGCCTTGGTCCAAACCCTGTTGCGAGCGCGCGAAAGCGTCGTCGAGCATCACTACGGTGAACTGGCCGAGGCCTTCGCCGGGTCGGGAGACATCCCGCTGCAAGCTCTGTTCCCACCGCCGGCTCGAGCCGCCCTGCACGCTCTGCGGCTCGACGGAACCGGCCCCATCGAGGAACGCATCCGTCAGGCATGGCTGAATCTCTCGACGTCCTTGGGCGATGATCAGGCGCTCTTGAGACTAGGCGGTCTGCCGGTCGACCTTTCCGACCTTGTCCCGGCCTTCACCCCAAGCTTTCCGCTCAGCGTTGTGGCCGCTCTGCATCTGACTGCGGCGCGTCGCAGGGCTGGAGCGGATGACGTGGTGTCGATTGAGGCCGTGCTGGCCTATCCGGACGAGGCGCACGGACTGCTACTCGACTTGGTTGCCTGGTCCCGCAAGGCGTACGCCTCCGACCCGGACTGGCGCGCACTTCCGCTCGAGGAGCGGCTTGCCCTCTGCTGGGCGCATGCCCACCGCCTCCAGACCGTCCTGTTCGGCTTGACCGACGAGTATGCGGACATCCGCCGACGGTTCGCTGATCATCAGCCCAGCACTCCGAGGGAGGACCAGTTGGCTTGGGACCCGGCCTTCCACCGCGATCGCGCTGGGCCGGCTCTTCTGAAGCCCAGCTCCCTCGTTTATCACGGCCTCGCTTACGTGTTGGGGGGCGCGCCGGATTGGATGCGACTGCCGACGCCGCTCCAAGGCGCGCTGGCCACCCGCGTCCTTGCGTTCGCACCGGATCAGATTGGGCCCGACGCCGGGCTGCTTCTGGCCAGCGAGCACAGCACCAATGCGCTAGGGTCATGGCTCAATCGTACGCCTGAGGGCTTGCTCGCCGCCGAGCTGGTGCCCGAAACCCTCCGGCGAGCCTATCTCCAAGCGGCCTTGAGCGAGATCGAGACCGGATCCGGCGCGCTGGACGCTTGGCGAATGGCGAGCCTCCTGGCCCGCCCGGGCTGCGCAGAGGCCGAAGCTGAGCGTTACTCCGCTGCGGTGGCGGCCCTTGATTTCTCGACCTTAGCCCTATCCCAAGATGGAATGACCCTTTGCCAAATAGCAGTCGAGGGGCTTCAGGCGTATCCTCTCGACGACGACGCCTTCTTCAGGATGATGCACGCCATCGCTGGCGGAGTTGCGAAGACGATGTCCAGCGCTGTTCGTTTGGACGACCCACGAACCGCCGATGTCGTGGATCCCGTCCTTATGGTTCTGATCGCTGGCTCCCGCGAAGACGATCCCGCCTCCACATACCGCCGGCTCTATTTAGGTGCCTTGGCCTGTGCGCGTGCTTGGCCGGCGCTGGCTGTCGTTTTCCGTGCCTTGTTTGATCGTTGGTACAGCCAAGCAGACCCAGGCGTCGATGACCTATGGGCGGCTTTGGTCGAGTTCAGGGCTTGGCCCTAACGCGGTGTGCGCCAGCATGACCGTCGCTTGTTCCCGATCACTACCTCCCAACTTCAGCAATGAGTCCGTTGCAGATACGCTGGCTTCTGAGCACCGAAATCGCCGACGTGGGTCGGTCGTTATTTAGTTCTCGCGCCCCGCGTAGTTGCAAGTAGAATCTCCACCATGCGAAGTCGAACGATCCCATTCCGGTTTGACGTGACGGACCTGCTATCCAAAGCCCGGCGTATAGTCGCAGGCAGGGTCGGCGACGTGACGCTGAACCTCCCGTTTGTCAGCATCGCCGTCTCTCCTAAGGATCGCGAGCGCGAAGTTGCCCGGGAGCTAGTCATCCGTCTGCAGGATCGACGGGTGCTGAGCAGTCAGGAATGCTGCGATGGTTGCATCGACAGCTCCTTGGCCTCACTTCAGGAAATCCGGCAGGTGCTGGTCGACAAGCAGGTCGCCCTCTCCGACATGCAGGACGGCCCAATGTTCCTGATGATCGATATGATGCGCCGAGGCATCCGTCAGTTCCTCACCTATGAAGAGCGTCTCGCTGAAATCTCTATCAGGGCCGAACCGGGGATAACGCGTGATTTTCGGCGGGAACCGGAAACACGCCAAGCCTATTTTGATGCGCTGGAACTCCTGCGCGGGCATATCAGCCGCTGCCTCGCCCAGATTGCCGCGATCGGCGGGATGGAGGTGCCGCAAGGTTTGCCGCCCCTCTATCGAGGGCCTTGGCTTTTGGGCGCGTATGTCGCGCCGGCGGTGCTCTCGTCACCGGACCAGTCGTGAGGCCGCCAGCCCGCCTCTATCGGTATCGGCCACTGGATGGCGCCCTGTTGGATCGCGAACTCCGTGCGTTGGAGCAAGCGTTCCTGTGGTCGCCTGGGTTTTCCGAGATGAATGACCCGATGGAGGCCTTCTACGAACTCGGGGGCGTCGCCGACCCGATGATCGACCAACTACTCGCTCCGAGCGGTAAGTCGACCTCCGACATGTACCGCATGGCCCAATCGATCATCGACAATTTCTGCTTGGTCTCGTTTTCCAGCGGCCACCTGGATTTGCCGATGTGGGCCTACTACGCGAGCAATTTCGCCGGCATGTGTCTGGAGTTCTCGACGGAGGAGATTTTCGTCGGCGATTTTCAGAACGAGCGACTGCTGCCGGTGACCTACGCAAAATCTCCGCTGCCGCCGATCGCTTTCCACGAGCTCGACAAGGTGGAAACGGCCATCCAGGCCCGGCTCAGTCGTAAGCGTCTCGAATGGCAGCACGAGAAGGAATGGCGCATCCTGACCGGTGCGGGTGGGGCGCGGAGTTATCTGGATGATGCCCTCACCCGCATTTTCCTCGGGCCCCGGACCATGGATGCGCATGCGGAGCGAATCTGCGCGCTCTTTCAGAACCGGCCGACTGAAATCCTGAGAGGCAAGGTGGTCGGGTACGAGCTAGCGTTCGATGTCATCAAACCCGCTACGCCCCTCGCCGCCAGCGAACGCGTGGGCGAAGGCAAGTTCGATCTCGATGAAATCATCTACGACCGCAGTGAACTGGACGCCTTCCTGCGTGTGCCGTTTGACCGATTGAGCGACGAACTGCGCGCCATCGCGGCGCGGCCAAACACGCAGGCGATTTCCGGATGCGACCTCTCGGGAACCCACAACAAGAACGCTATCTATGTCTGGTCTGAGCACAAGCTGCGGAGCGACCGGATTGCTTGGCGGAAAGTCTATTTCGACCGACACATGAAGCCGCTGGCTTCGGCGCAATGACGGCGACAGGCCTCATCCCCCGAAAGCGATTGGAGCGCATCCCCCGCGAGATACGCCTTGCCCATGAGTATTGCTTCTTCCTGCACGACCAGTGCGTCCATCTGCTGGTGCAATACGAGGCCGCCGAAGCCCACCATGTGAAGGTGAAGTTTCGGAGCGAGGTAGAGGCGGCGACCTTCGCGGAAGTCGCCAAGACAAACAGCATCGAAGCTCTGCGCGCCACCGGCTATCCGGTCCAGGCGAGGCGGGTAATCCTCAACACCATCACCATGGCGATGGTGTCGGACACGCTCCACCACATCTTCGAGGCGCTGAAGTGCATGGAGAAACGTAAAACGGTCGTCGCGCTCAACCTGCTTCGTAAGCCGCTGCTCGACAACCTCGTCTATCTGTCATGGATGCTCGGCGACGAGGACGCATTCTATACGGCGTTCACGTCCGGCGACCCGGCCGCCCTCTCGCCAAAGATGCTCGGCAACCTTCGGGCACGGATCATCGAGCAGGCCCTCGCTAAGACCGAGGTCACAACGGTCCTCAATGCCGACTTCGTGCGTGAGACCCTTTTCAGCGCCAAGAACGACCATGGCCTTTACCGGCTTTTCCAGCACGCGGTGCACCTTGTGACCGTCGAGCGGATCGAGCTGCGAACCGAGCCCGAAAACTTCAACTTTATCTTCAAGCGCCACAGCGACGACGACATCTATCACGGTGTCTATGATGTCCTGCCGCACCTGCTCCTCTATCTGGCGCACGTGATGCTCGAGCTGTTCGATCGCATCGCGTCGATGGATGAAGGGGCGAAGCGCGCTTTCGAGGTCCGCTCAATCTTTGGGCTCTATCTGACCGAGGGCGGAGAAGGAGCTGAAGACGTGATGAGGCACCTGGGCACGCTCAATGCCAACTTCACCTGCACCGACTGCGGCACCGCGCTGACTGTCACTTCTCACAACGCAAGCCGCATCACCCTCACAGAATCCTACCGCTGTCCCAAATGTCGAAGGGTGCACGGCTTCCCCTTCGCCTGGATGTTTTGATCCGCGCATACTCCGGCGTGGACTTATAGATACCGTCGGCCCCCGGCCGGTTGGGACAACCCGCGCGCAGCGCCCTGAGGCTTGCTGCTGCACAAGCAACGCGCGGAGGCTCATGGGGTTGAGGCGAGCGGCGGGTCCGTTCCTCGACCTAGAACGGCAGATCCTGAAGGTCTGCCAACCCCTCGAACCTGCGAGCACCTAGCGCCCATCGGTCTTTACGATTGACCATTTTTGCGACGGATGCCGAGCCGGTGATTACCCAGGTCGGAAAGTCGAGTGGCCCAACCTGAGCCTGAAGGCGCTCCTGGCATGCCGTGACGAAACCCCGGCACCGGGCATTGATCGTCGGGTCCGAACTCATCATCGCCGACTCAGGAAACCGCTCGATCGCCCGGTAGCGAAGATACGCCGGCAGCGGCTCGTTCAAGTCCCAGGCGATGGCAGGCATCGGGACGACGGGATAGCTCGACTCTCGCGGCAGAAAATGCGGCGCGATGTCGATCAGACGACCGTCCGCCTCAACCCAGAAATGGGAGCATTGATCTTCGCCGAAGCCGAACCCCTGCACGCCAGCCTGCCCGCCATCGAGCGACATGACGACGGCGGCGAAGTCACCGCCGATCAACGTCGCCTCGACGCCCGCGTCCTTCAACAGCGTGTGAATCCCAAAGACTGAATAGGCGCAGCGCTTCTGGTAGTCGTCCGGGAATTTCTTGCGCAGCGTGCGCTCAACGACGGCCAAGATGCGCTCAAGTTGGCGAAGATGCATTGGCGGCGGTTCGTCCTTTCAGGGAACAATCAAACCCTCTATAGCGGAACGAAGAAGGAACGCGACCGACAAGTGAGGGGCTATGGCGATCGGGGCTATTGAACTGATTGCGGAGGAGCAGGCACTGCTCAATACGCTGAAATTCGACCTCGACGCCTTGGATGGTCACGAGAGCTTTGAAGCCAACGCTGACCGGGCTTTGGCTCTCACGAAACAGCTTGTCGCTCGACAAGGCATCCCAGACCATCGTCGACGGTACTTCGTCGATCCCGACTACCATCTTGGCGGACGTGGGCGGTCGCGATTGTAGATATTCGAGCGAAACGGATGCCGGGGCGATGACATCCTCCGGCATGCTCATTTTCTGCCCTATCTGCATTATTTCATCTACGGACCAGCGCTCCCTGAAGTCGTGCTGCGCGCGTTTGAACAAGCCGTACGCGATTGTGGAATGGTGACGTCAAGCGATGTCGTGCCGCTCGGAAACTTTGCCCGCAAACTGACGCGCGATCACGGCCTGTCCAAGCACCATGCGAGCGAAGAGTTCTTCAAGTTAGCCAACGAACTTGGCGTGGGCATGATAGCGGCGGCGTCGATCCATCAGTCGGTCATGCATCTGCGAAAGTAGCCGGACCAAGAGGCTTAGGCGCGTTCGCAGGAGCGTGGGGGTTAAGGTTTGTTGCCGCCTAGAATCGCGCGGCTCGGGTCCCTTTCGTCTTTGGTGTCGACATTCGGGATGCAGTGAGCGTTCCCGATCATGGTCCGAGGCGGGTCTGCGGCGCCACTCGCTACCCGACTGCGGACCTTCTCAACAGCAGCCATGAGTCAGAAGCGGACCTTACCCGTACGCTTCGAACGGGCATGCAAACATTCGCAGCGAAGATCGAAAAGCTCCAATGCACCCTGTGTAGCCAGCGATTCCCTGACGGCGGCGGATCGTCGTCACTGCGCAGACGTTCGATCGGCGAGCGGCAGGAAAGATACGCATGGGCCAGATGATCGACCGGCAGTGGCACGCGGGAGAGCGACCGAGGCCAGCAAGGGCGGCAGTTTCAAGCGCCAGGACAGCGGATTTCGCGACTGGATCACGCCTGACGGTGAGCCTGGTCCTGATGGCCAGAACGCCGTCCCAGCCCAGATCGACCGCTATCATCTCTATGTCAGCCATGCATGCCCCTGGGCTAATCGCACGCTGATCGTGCGCGCACTCAAGAAGATAGAGCCGCTGACCCCCGTCTCGGTCGTGCACCCTCTGATGCGAGAGAATGGTTGGACGTTCAGGGCCGAAGACGGCTCCACCAGGGATCTCGAAAACGGGCTCGACTATCTCTGGCAGCTCTATGCGAAGGCCAGGCCGGACTACACAGGTAAGGTCACCGTGCCGCTGCTTTGGGATCGCGTCGAACAGCGCATCATCAACAATGAATCGTCAGAGATCATGCGCATCTTCAATCGCGCGTTTGATGGCCTGGGTGCCACCTCGCTTGATCTCTATCCGAGTGAGCTTGCGAGCGAGATCGATGACGTCAACGACCAGGTCTATGAAGCGGTCAACAACGGTGTTTACCGCGCGGTTTTCGCGACCACCCAGCAGGCGTACGAGCAGGCTGTAGTGCCTTTGTTCGAACAGCTTGATGCGCTCGCCGCACGACTGAGCGCATCAGACTGGCTCGTCGACGACTGCATGACCGAAGCCGATATTCGACTGTTCACGACCCTCATCCGCTTCGACGCTGTCTATCACACACACTTCAAATGCAATATCAGACGCATTGTCGACTACGACGGTCTATCGCGTTTTCTCGAGCGTATGATGGCCATCCCCGAGATCGCCGACACCGTGCATTTCGACCAGATCAAGCAGCACTATTTCACCAGCCACCTCGATCTAAATCCGTCAGCCATCATCCCCGCCGGTCCAATCCCCCATTGGGGCCGAGCCTCGTGCGAGTAAGCCCGTCAGCGTGCCGTGCCGCAGAGCATCTCGCACGGTTCACCATCGCTGTTTCCATCGAGCGACGACACCCCGCAGACCTGCAGGTAATAATGCGCTTCTTCGCACGAGCCCATCTGCCGACAGTAGCGTTTGCCCGAGCACGTGAATGACCCGCTCGATAGCGACACCGCATCCGCAGGCACTTCAGCCGGTGACAGCAGCGACTGCACTGGTTGACCCGACGACCGCTCGTGCCGTTCTACCCTCGCCTCCCCCCGATCAAACTGAGCC
>QBLV01000011.1:0-4702 GCA_003241815.1 Hyphomicrobiales bacterium
GCCGACCACCGCCACATTTTTGCCATGTTGCGTTCACCCCACCGCCATGCGGCATGCCTTGAACATTTCTGAAGACGTCACGTGGAACGCCGAAAGCCCTTCCGTCGTTGTCCAGCCGCATCCGCAAGACCAAAAAAGCAGAGCCAAACTTCATGCCCTCCGTCGATCCAGCCGCCCGCCTCTCTTTCCCCCGGTTCAAACGTCCCCTGAAGCGTCTTGCAGCATTGATGATGCCACTGCTTCTTGCGGCTTGCGTGGGCGGGCAGCAGCAGCCCTTTGAAGTCGCGGCGACACCGGGCTTCCACGTCAGCGCCGAATACCTGGCGATGTATGGCGAGCGGCCCGACGAGCAGTTCCCGCTGCCCGCCACCGATATCTCGGAGGTCGATCCACGTTTCCTGAGGCAGGAAGTTGCCTATCCGACGCGCGAGCAGCCCGGCACCATCATCGTCGATACGGACAACAAGTTCCTTTATCTCGTCCGCGAGAACGGCCGTGCCATCCGTTATGGCATCGGCGTCGGCAAGCAGGGCATGTCATGGCGCGGCCGCGCGACGGTTGCCCGCAAGGCGGCCTGGCCGCGCTGGACGCCGACCGCTGCGATGATCGCGCGCGATCCGGAGAAGAACGGCCCCTGGGCTGGTGGCATGCCGTCTGGCCTGGACAACCCGCTCGGCGCCCGCGCGCTGTATCTCTACCAGGGCGATCGCGACACGCTCTATCGCATCCATGGCACCACGGAGCCCTGGTCGATCGGCGAATCCGTCTCGAGCGGCTGCATCCGAATGTTCAACCAGGACATCATCGACCTGCACAGCCGCGTTCCCACCGGTACGACGGTCGTGGTTTTGAACCGGCGTCAGTTGCTCACGCCGGGGCCCGGTGAGAGCTTCGACGAATTCGCCGTCGATGGCAGCATCTGACATCTGTTCAGCGCCCGTCATGGGCCTGACAACTCGCGCCTCCACCACGCCAAGCGGCGGCGCGGTCCAGTCTGTTGTGCAGGCGCAGCCATCTGGTGTAGGCGGGTAGCGTTCGACGCGCCCGCCGCCCGTTGGCCGCGCATGGCGGGGATCGCGCCCAGCAAGCCGGAAAGGCGATTCTATGCGCGTGGCAATGATCGGTTCGGGCTATGTCGGCCTGGTTTCAGGGGCCTGTTTCGCTGATTTCGGCCATGTCGTAACCTGCGTTGATACCGACGCGGCCAAGATTGAGGCGCTGAACCGCGGCGAAATCCCGATCTTCGAGCCCGGCCTTGATGACCTCGTCGCCAAGAACGTGCGCGAAGGTCGCCTCAGCTTCACCACGGAACTGACCGGGCCGATCAGCAGCGCCGATGCGGTGTTCATTGCGGTAGGCACGCCGACACGGCGTGGCGACGGCCATGCCGACCTCTCCTATGTTTATCAGGCGGCGCGCGATGTCGTGGCCGAGATTGACGGCTTCACCGTCGTCGTGACGAAATCGACCGTGCCGGTCGGCACCGGCGACGAGGTCGAGCGCATCATGCGCGAGACGAGGCCAGACGCCGACTTCGCCGTGGTCTCGAACCCCGAATTCCTGCGCGAGGGCGCCGCCATCGGCGACTTCAAGCGCCCGGACCGGATCGTCATCGGCACCGAGGACGAGCGCGCCCGCGCCGTCATGGAAGAGCTTTACCGGCCCCTCTATCTCAATGCGGCGCCGCTGCTCTTCACCCAGCGCCGGACCTCCGAGGTGATCAAATACGCCGCCAACGCGTATCTCGCGATGAAGATCACCTTCATCAACGAGATGGCCGATCTCTGCGAGGCCGTCGGCGCGAATGTCCAGGAGGTGGCGCGCGGCATCGGTCTCGACAACCGCATCGGCGGCAAATTCCTGCATGCAGGCCCCGGTTTCGGCGGCTCCTGCTTTCCCAAGGATACGCTCGCGCTGATGAAGACGGCGCAGGATCTGGGCAGCCCCTTGCGGATCGTCGAGACGGTCGTCGCCGTCAACGACCAGCGCAAGCGCGCCATGGCACGCAAGGTGATCACGGCCTGCGGCGGCAGCGTGCGCAGCAAACGCATCGCTGTGCTCGGCCTCGCCTTCAAGCCCAACACGGACGACATGCGCGAGGCACCCTCGCTGTCGATCATCGCCGCGCTTCAGGACGCCGGCGCCGAGATCGTGGCCTATGACCCCGAGAGCATGGAACCCGCCAAGGCTCTGCTCGGCGGCGTCACTTTCGCGGCCGACGCCTATTCCTGCATCGAGGGCGCCGATGCGCTCGTGATCGTCACCGAGTGGGACGCCTTCCGCGCGCTCGACCTCGACCGCGTGAAGGCCGGCCTGCGCGCGCCGATCGTCGTCGATCTGCGCAACATCTACCGCTCGGACGACATGCGCCGTCGGGGCTTCACCTACAGCAATGTCGGCAATGCCTGAAGGCAGGTCCTGAACTGCGGCGGCACGGGTGGCAGCAGCCGCCTTGATACCGTCACACGCACACACCACCTCTTGAGCGGCGGCGCGTCCGCGCCGCCCGACATGAGAGGAGATGACGATGACGCCGCAAGAACGCGACGTGATCGCCGGGATTTTCGACCGCCTGAAGCAGGCGGCCAACCAGCCCCGCGACCCCGAGGCTGAGACTTTCATCGCGGAACGGCTCCGCGAACAGCCCTATGCACCTTATGCCATGGCGCAGGCCGTCTATGTGCAGGAGACCGCACTGACCAACCTGCAGGCGCAGGTCGAGGATCTTCAGGCACAACTGCGCGACCTGCAGAACCGGCCGGCCGAGGCGCCGGCGCAGGCAGGCGGGTTCCTGTCGGGTATCTTTGGCGGTGGCGCACAGCCAGGAGCACGGCCGCGGTCGGTCCCGTCCTTTCCCCCGCGCGCGCAGGATGCTCCCTCCCCGAGCTGGAACAGCCCGCAGCCCGGCACGATGCAGGCGGCTCAGGGCGGACAGCCCGGTCCCGGCGCGCCACAGCCCGGTCCCTGGTCCAATCAGGCGGCTCAGCAGCAGGCTCCCGGCCGTGGCGGCGGCTTCATGGCGACGGCGCTGACGACGGCGGCCGGCGTTGCTGGCGGCATGATGCTCGGCAGCGTGCTGACAAATGCCTTCGGGGGCGGCGGCGCAGCCAAGGCTGCGGAAGGCGCGACCGGCTCCAATCTTGCCGACAGTGTCGGCGGGAAGACTGAAACTGCCGGCTATGATGATGGCTCGTCCAAAGCGGGCAGCAACCAGAACGCCGATACTCAGTCGGCCGGCTATGACGACGGCTCGTCGAATGCCGGCAACTACCAGCAGGCGGCACATGAGCCGAACGATGCCGGCTACGACGACGGCTCCAGCCTCTTCGACGGTGGCGACGAGGACTGGGCCTGACAAGCCTTCCTCATCATCGACCTAACAGAACGACAAACCCGCCCGGCGCGAGCCCGGCGGGTTCTTTTTCATGTCAGTTCGGCCGCCGGTAATCGATCAAATCACGAGCACCCTGGCGCCGACGCGAACGCGCTCATAGAGATCGGTGACGTCGTCATTGGTCATGCGGATGCAGCCGGAGGACACGGCCTGCCCGATGGTGTGCGGCTCGTTGGTGCCGTGGATGCGGTAAAGCGACGAGCCGAGATACATGGCGCGGGCGCCCATCGGGTTCTCGGGACCGCCGGGCATGAAGCGCGGCAGGTCGGGGCGACGCTTCAGCATCTCGGGCGGCGGCGTCCATGTCGGCCATTCCGCCTTGCGGCTGACGGTCTTCATACCGGCCCAGGAGAAGCCCGGACGGCCGACGCCGATGCCATAGCGCAGCGCGCGGCCACCGGGCTGGACCAGGAAGAGGAAGCGCTGGGGCGTGTCGATGATGATCGTGCCGGGCTTGTGCGGGCCGCCATAGGCGACCTCCTGCTTGTGGAAGCGCGGATCGATGACGCGCTCGATCGGGCGGGCCATCTCGATCGGCTGGCCGTAGGCGGCGACGCGGCGACCCGGCGCGGACTGCCGCTCCTGTAGCTGGAACGGATCGGCCTCGTAACCGGCAGCCGCGCGGCCGCCCTGGCCATAGGCGGAATAGCCGCCCGGCCGGTTATAGACCGCCCCTCCCCGCCCCTGCGGCGAGGGATCGCGACCGGTCATCAGCATCTCGATGAAGCCGCCGCCATAATTGCCACGCGCCGTCGAGGCGGTCGTCATGGGGTCGGCAGGCAGGGGGCCGCCGTAAGTCTGAGCCTGAACCGATCCCGGAACGGCGAGCGCTCCCGAGAGGACCAGCAGTGGCACGAAGAGGACCGGACGCATGACGCAACTCTCTCGATATCGACTGCGAGAAGCCTGCCGGCACGCCTTAAAAGGAATGGTGAATCGTTGACTCCTGCCGGACTTTGGCAGCGCTAAACCAGCCAATTCAATGAATTAACCTTAGCAGGAGGCAAAGGGACAAGGTGAAGGAAGCGTTGCCAGTCTCTGTCTGCCACGGGGGCGGAGGGCACGATCAACCCCGCCGTCCGCGCCGCGCTGCCCACCAGAGCAGCAACAGCGTACGGCAGCGCGCGACGTCGCAGACCAGGATGATGGCGGCATAGACCATCGCCCCGATGACGACTTGCAAGGTCAGCTCCAGTACGGGAGCAAACCGGCTCTGCAACGGCCAGATCGCGGCGGCCATCGTTGCGACGGCGAGAAGGATCGCGCCGCAGTCGCGCGCTGCCGTACGCTGTTGCTGCTCTGGTGGGC
>QBLV01000011.1:4712-32090 GCA_003241815.1 Hyphomicrobiales bacterium
AGCGCAGGGCAGCGACGGCCGTGATGGCGAGCACAGCCAGGAAGGCAGCCGACTGCGCCGTCGCGTGGACGATCGGGCCTGACGCCGCGAAGGCTGCTACGATGGCCAGGTTGACGCAAAAGCCGGTGATGGCTGCGAGCGTCGTCACGACGGTCCGCTTTTCGATCAGGAAGGCCGGATAGAGCGCCGCCTGGAAGATCATAATCGCGGCGAAGCCCGGCAGGAGCGGCGCCATATAGGCCGAGAAGCGACCCTGGAAGCTCGGGGGAACCAGCATCCTGTCGAAGGCCGGCAAAGCGAGCCAGAAGCCGACGACAATCGGCAGCGCAACAGTCAGCACGATCACCATGTTGGCTGCGATGCGCTTCTGCGCCGCGCGCCGTCCGCGCGTCTCGTCGAGGCGCAGCACCTGCCGCAGCAGCACGATCTCGAGCGTCGCGCCGAGCGTCCCAAACAGGCGCAGGCCCATATCGGAGGCGAGCGAGAAATAACCGGCCTCGGCAAAGCCATGGGTGCCGGCCAGCAGCGAACGGTTGAGCAGCGGGATGAGGGAATAGATCGCATTGCCGGCGACGAGCGGCAGGGCATATTTCGCGAAGGTCCAGGCGAGATCGCGGCGCGCGGCCGACAGCGACAGGGGCGCATCGGCCAGCGCTTTGCGCACCGAAACGAGCGCGAGGGCGCCACTCAGCAGCCCGCCCAGCAGCACCACCGTCGGATCGCGCGTCCACCAGGCACCGCCGACCATCAGGACCAGCGCCAGCAGGTTCTTGACGATGATCAGCCGGGCATAGGCCGCGTCGAGGAAGCGGGCCCGCGCGATGGCGCCGTGATAATCGAACAGGCCCGCGCCGATGCCGGCCAGCACGGACGCCGCCAGCATCATCGCCGGCATGCGGAAATCGATGCCGGCAACGACCGCCGCCAGGAGCAGCGCGCAGAGGCTCATGCTGACCCCGGCCATGAGGAGATCCAGCGTCGCGCGGATCTCAGGCTGCGTCTCCCGCGTCGTCAGCGAATAGAAACGGATGGCGGAGAGTTTGATCCAGTCGAGCATCGCCGTGTTGACCAGCACGATGATGGCCGCGCCGATGGCGTAGCGACCGAACTCGGCCGGCCCCAGAAAGAACGCGATCAGGAGGCCGAGAACGAAGTTCAGCCCGGCATTGACGACGAAGGGTAGCAGGACCGTCATCGCGTCTCGATCATGTCCGTCCCGTTGCTCGATGTCGGATCGGCGTCGCAGCCGCGAGCGGTCCGACTCAGCGACGCCCCCGCTTGTGCCGCCATCTGCCGTAACGGGCCGGCTCGGGTTTTCCAAGCGCAGGCCGATGAACAACGAGAGACCTTGTGGCCGGCAGCGAACCAAACAGGCGCGGCCAGCGTTTAATTCCGTCAGCGTTTTGCCAAGAGGACCGAACGATGCCTTCGACGCCGCTTTACCGGCTGGCCTATTCCTCGACCTATCGGGCGGGTCGGATCGACAGTGAGTTGTCCGCGTTGCGCGATATTCTGTCTCAATCGCGCAAGAACAACGAGAAGGCCGATGTCACGGGCTATCTGATCTTCGATGGCGACACGTTCGTTCAGGTGCTGGAGGGCCCGCGCGAGAATGTCGAGGCGACCATGAGCCGGATTGCAAGGGATGATCGCCATCGCGACGTGTCGGTCCTCGCGATCCACCCCACGGCAGGCCGCGCCTTCCACGGCTGGAAGATGGGTGGCTACCGACGCAGCGCCCGGCAGGATCCCATTTTCGCGGCGCATGGCTTTCCAGGCAAGATCGAGCGGTCTCAGCTGAGCTTCGAGACAGCCGTCTCGCTTGCGGAAGCCCTGTGCGCCGATCAGGCTAAGCCGGGATCGCAGCACTGACAGGGCAGACGCCCCATGCATTGCCCGAATGCTGTGTAGCGCGGGCGACACTTCCCGTCGGGCGACGGCATCGTTATTGCGGGGGCGTCATGGCTGCTCCCTTCCCACCGATCCGCGCCGCGCGCGACGACGATTCCGAGCCGCTCGCGACATTGATCGCGGCGAGCTTCGCCGAATATCCGAACTGCCTGTTCGAATGGTCGGAGTTCCCCGAGTTGCGGCGCCCCGCCGCCCATTTCGCCGCCAAGGGCGGGCGGCTCTGGGTTGCGGATGCGCCCGACGGCGGCATCGCCGCCTCGCTCGGCGCCACGCCCGTGCTTGAGCAGAACGCCGTCGAGATCACCAAGGTCTATGCCGCCCCCGCCTTCCGCGGAACCGGACTGGCGCAGGCCCTGTTCGGCGAGGCGCTCAGCTTCGCGCAGGCCGGCGGCTTCGACGAGATGATGCTCTGGTCGGATTCGCGCTTCGAACGGGGCCATCGCTTCTACGAGAAGCTCGGCTTCAAGCGGTGGCCGGGCGAGCGCTACCTCGCCGATGTTTCGGCGACGTGGGAGTATCATTTCCGGCTGAGCCTGCAGACGCCGCCCTCAGCTTTCCTACGATGACCTTCGGACCCGTTCTGCGCGCCCTGCTCGGCATCGCGCTCCTCACCGTCATGGATGCGGTGGTCAAGGCGCAGATGCAGGAGCATCCCTTCATCCTGACGCTGTTCATGCGCTTTGCCATGGGCGGCGTCTGCGCGCTCATCGTGCTCGCATTCGTCCGTCCGCCCAAGCCGACACGCGAGAGCCTGATCGGCAACAGCATCCGCGTGCCCGTCGTAGTGCTGACTGCTGGCAGCTTCTTCTATTCGCTGTCGGTGCTGCCATTAGCGGAGGCGCTGACGCTCGCTTTCCTCGCGCCGGTCTTCGTCGCGCTGCTCGGCGGGCTGATGCTCAAGGAAAAGCTCGACAGCCGCATTCTGCAGGCTCTGGCTTTCGGCGTCGCGGGCATGCTGGTGATGGTCTGGCCGCGTCTCCAGGGCCATGTCAGCGGCGCCGGCCTCGGCGTCGCGGCCGCGCTGTTCTCGGCCGTCGCTTACGCCTTCAACCTGATCCTCTTGCGGCGGATCGCGATGAAGGAGCATCCGGCGATCATCGTGGCGTTCCAGAACTGCGGGCCGGCGCTGGTGCTGGCGATCCCCGCCGCGCTCAGCTTCGTGCCGCTGACGATGCGCGACCTCCTGATCTATCTGGCGGCGGGCGCGCTCGGCGTTGCCGGGCACCTCACCCTGACCTCGGCCTTCGCCCGCGCCGAAGCTTCACGGCTTGCACCGCTGGAGTACACCGCTCTGATCTGGGCGAGCCTGCTCGGCTATTTCGTCTTCGGCGAGGTGCCGCTGATCACGACCTATGCGGGCGCGGTGCTGATCGTCGCGGGAGCGGTCGCGATCAGCCGGAGATAAAGCATTCAATCTGTATAGAGGCTTTCACTGAAGCTGTGTATGGACAGCCCTCAATCTTTCCAGCCAGCAAGTCTGCAGCATAAAAAGCGTTATCAACGCCGCACCAACGGCAGAAACGCCGAATGACAGGCCTAAGAGCTGGGAGCGGGTGCGTTCGAGTAGAATTTGATCTTCTGCGGTTTGAGGCCGACCGCTCGACCGGCGACGTTGAATGCGGTGAGCACCGACCAATGCAAAAAACACTGACCCATCGAAAGTTGATTTATCCTGCGCTTGTGTTTGCGCATGGCTGATTATGCGCGCACCAATCGCCAGCCAAATCGCCGTCACGACCGCCGCAAAAGTGTAGAAAGCAAATGTCGTAATTTCGTCAGATATGCACGATGACAATGGATATACCCACAAAGTAGATTTTCGCGGATGATTGCACAAACTTGCACTGAAACAAGTTCAAATCGCACTTGGATTAAAGGTGAGCGTCGCGGCCGCTACCTACCGCCTGTCTCCCAGAATCAGACACGTCTCCGTGCCATGCGCGAGCAGCCTGCCGCGCTCGTCCACCAGCCGCCCCTCGCTGGTCGCGACCGTGCCGCCCCGATGGATCAGCTTGCCTTCGCAACGCACGGTCCCGCTGCCGGGCATGACCGGCCGCACATAGTTCACTTTCATCTCCAGCGTGGTGTAGCCCTCGCCAGCTTTGAGCGACGCATGGGTCGCACAGGCCATGGCGGAATCGAGGATCGTCGCGGTCCAGCCGCCATGGATCGTCCCCAGCGGGTTGAAAAAGCGAGCAGAAGGACGGCCGACGAAGACCACCCTGCCCTCCTCGACTTCGACAAGGTCAAAATCCATGGCATCGGCGAAAGGAGGCGCGGGATGGCGGCCCTCGATCATGCCGCGCAGAAAATCGAGGCCGCTGCCGGCCAGCAGGGTCTCCCGCGACACCACTCCAATTTCGCGCGTCATCGCTGTTCTCACATCAGCCCATCGTGTAGATGCACGATAAAGGGATAGAGGCGCTGGTCAAGCTGAAGTCGGAGCCTCCCGGGCGACACGGCGCAGAGCCTTGAGCCGATCGCGCATCTGCGCCCAATCATCTTTGCCCAGACCGCCTTCGATCCGCTCCTGCGCCTGGCGCCAATAGGGGATAGCGGCCTCGATGGCGGTGCGTCCTTTCGCGGTCACGCCATAGATCGCGGCGCGGCCCTTGCACGCGACGGGCTCGATCAGGCCCTCCGACGCGAGCAGTTGCAGATTGCGCGTCAACGAGGTCCGCTCGAGCGCGAAGCGTTCCGCGAGTTCCGTCACGGACCGCCAGGCTCCCGTGCTCAAGGCCGACAGCAGCACGAATTGCGTGATCTTGAGCCCGCTCGGGCGCATCGCCTCGTCGTAGGCGCGCGTAACGGCACGCGCCGTCATCCGGACATGCAGCGCGACGCAACTGCGCGCAATGTCATCCAGAGGCGGGCCGGAAGGAGCGGATTCGAAGCCATCTGTCGTCATGTCGCCATGCTAACGTGTTCGAACGCCGTTGCCAGCCGAGCAGCAGCGCCTTTTGAATTCACCTTTCCGCGCCATCGTTTCTTGACTCCCGGCCCGGACGCGCCTATCTCGGCGCCATCAGTTGGCACTCACGGATCGAGACTGCTAACAGATGCCCATCGCGGGCTCCTTCAGAGGCCCGCATCGAATTTCTACGAGAGGAAGACAGAACCATGAAGTTCCGTCCGTTGCATGACCGCGTTGTGGTCCGTCGCCTTGATGGCGAAGAGAAGACCAAGGGTGGCATCATCATCCCCGATACCGCCAAGGAAAAGCCCCAAGAGGGTGAAGTCGTCTCCGTGGGCCCCGGCGCCCGTGACGACGCTGGCAAGCTCGTCGCGCTGGACGTCAAGAAGGGCGATCGCGTCCTCTTCGGCAAGTGGTCCGGCACCGAGGTCAAGATCGACGGCCAGGATCTCCTGATCATGAAGGAATCCGACATCATGGGCGTCATCGGCTGAACGCCTGAGACCGCCCTTCCCGTCATTTCATAAGGAGTTGCTCTCATGGCAGCTAAAGACGTCAAGTTCTCCACCGATGCCCGCGACCGCATGCTGCGCGGCGTCGAAATCCTCGCCAACGCCGTCAAGGTTACGCTCGGTCCCAAGGGCCGTAACGTCGTGATCGACAAGTCGTTCGGCGCTCCGCGCATCACCAAGGACGGCGTCACCGTCGCCAAGGAGATCGAGCTCGCCGACAAGTTCGAGAACATGGGCGCCCAGATGGTGCGCGAAGTGGCCTCGAAGCAGAACGACCATGCCGGCGACGGCACCACCACCGCCACCGTTCTGGCCGCTGCCATCATGCGCGAAGGCCTGAAGTCGGTTGCCGCCGGGATGAACCCGATGGATCTGAAGCGCGGCATCGACCTTGCGGTCGAGGCGATCGTTTCGGACCTGAAGAAGAACTCCAAGAAGGTCACGTCCAACGCGGAAGTCGCGCAGGTCGGCACCATCTCGGCGAATGGCGACGAGACGGTCGGCAAGATGATCGCGACCGCCATGCAGAAGGTCGGCAACGAGGGTGTCATCACCGTCGAGGAAGCCAAGACCGCCGAGACCGAGCTCGACGTCGTCGAGGGCATGCAGTTCGACCGTGGCTATCTCTCGCCCTACTTCATCACCAACTCCGAGAAGATGGTCGCCGAGCTGGAAGACCCCTACATCCTTATCTTCGAGAAGAAGCTGTCCTCGCTCCAGGCGATGCTGCCGATCCTCGAGGCCGTGGTGCAGACCGGCAAGCCGCTGCTCATCATCGCCGAGGACGTGGAAGGTGAGGCTCTCGCCACGCTCGTCGTCAACAAGCTCCGTGGCGGCCTGAAGGTCGCGGCCGTCAAGGCTCCGGGCTTCGGCGATCGCCGCAAGGCCATGCTCGAGGACATCTCGATCCTGACCGCCGGTCAGATGATCTCGGAAGACCTCGGCATCAAGCTCGAGACCGTGACCCTCGCCATGCTCGGACGCGCCAAGAAGGTGCGCATCGAGAAGGAGAACACCACGATCATCGACGGCGCCGGCAAGAAGAAAGACATCGAGGGCCGCGTGTCGCAGATCAAGGCGCAGATCGAGGAGACCACCTCGGACTACGACCGTGAGAAGCTCCAGGAGCGTCTGGCCAAGCTCGCCGGCGGCGTCGCGGTCATCCGCGTCGGCGGCGCGACCGAGGTCGAGGTCAAGGAGAAGAAGGACCGCGTCGACGACGCCCTGAACGCGACCCGCGCGGCCGTGGAAGAAGGCGTTCTGCCGGGTGGCGGCGTCGCCCTCCTGCGCGCCCTTCAGACCGTCAAGTCGATCAAGACCCAGAACGACGACCAGAAGACCGGCGTCGAGATCGTCCGCAAGGCGATCATGGCTCCGGCTCGCCAGATCGTCGACAACGCCGGCGATGACGGCGCGGTCGTGGTCGGCAAGCTGCTCGAGTCCAAGGACTACAACTTCGGCTACAACGCCCAGACCGGCGAGTACGGCGATCTGGTCAAGGCCGGCATCATCGACCCGACCAAGGTCGTTCGCACGGCGATCCAGGACGCGGCTTCGATCGCGGGCCTTCTGATCACCACCGAGGCGATGATCGCGGAGCTCCCCAAGAAGGACTCCCCGATGCCGATGGGCGGCGGCGGCGGCATGGGCGGCATGGATTTCTGATCCACGCTTTCCAGCTCAGACCTACATGGAAGGCCCGGCGCAAGCCGGGCCTTTTTTCGTCAGGCTTCACGCACGATCGACGCCGCCGCCGCTCCGGACATTCTGCCGATACAGCCTGGTTGCAACGATCCGGCGCCGCCGGCCTGATCAACGGTCAAAGAATACTCAAATGTGAAATCAAACCTCAATCATCTGCGCCTAGGCTTGAATCTCAGGCAGTTGCAGGCGGATGATGTCGAAATTTCAACAGAAATCGCCGGAACGGACCCTCAGGGGCAGCATTCGGGTCAATTTCTATGCAGCGTTCGCCGGGCTTCTTTGCCTGATCTTAACCCTGACCGCAGTTTCGGTTTACTCGGTTCATCAACAATCCGCTTATCAGGACCAGATCGACACCTCGTCGCAGGCCGCCATCAACATTGAAAAGGTCAACGGGCTGATCTTCGCCGTCGTCATGGAGTCGCGCGGCGTCTACATGTCGAGCGATGCGGCAACCGTGCAGCGCTACAGTTCGGCGCTGCTGCGGCGCAACAGCGAGCTGGCGGATGTCATGGACCAATGGCAACGCATCGTTCGCACCGACGATCTCGAATTGTTTGAAGCTTTCAAGGCCCGCATCTCGGATTTCATGCGTTTTCGCGCCGAGCTGGCGCGCCGCGCCACGACCATCAGCCAGCAGGCTGGTCGGGATTGGGGCGACAACGAAGCAAACCGCTCGGTGCGCGCCGCCCTCAACGAAGATCTGGCCGCGCTGGGAACGGTCTACTTCAAGCGCGCCCATATCATTACCCAGATGAGGCAGCGGATCCAGCAGACGAAAATCCTGCTGGTCATCCTAGGCATTAGCGCCGTGGGCCTCACCGGCCTGACCGCGTTCCTGCTGAAAGCGTCGTTGATCGCGCCGCTCCTCGACATCACGGCGGCAACGGACAGCATTGCGACAGGCCAGTTCTTGATGACGATCCCGCACACAGCGAGGACGGACGAGATCGGGAAACTGGCGGAGGCCGTGCAGCAACTCCAGTCGGTGATCCAGCGTAACAACGATCTTCTGAAAAACCAACTCAAGACGATGCGCGAACGCGAAATATTCGAGCACAACGAGATGCATTTCGTTGCCGCGATCAACAACATGGCTCAAGGCCTCGTGATGCTCGATGCGCAGGCCAACGTCATTCTCATGAACGAATCCTACCGCAACATGTACAAGCTGCCGGAGAACATCATGGATTCGCGGTGCAGCCTGCGCGACATCCTCTCTCATCGGGCCGAATCCGGTCTTTTCTCTGGAGACGCGTCGGCACACGTCAAGACGATCCTGGCCCGTATCGCGCTGGGCAAGCCATCGACGAGCCATATCAACCTGAAGGATGGGCGCTGGATCCGGGTTCTCGGGCAGCCAACGCCGGATGGCGACTGGGTGGCGACACATGAAGACTTCACCAAGCATCACCAGCTCGAGCGCACGCTGGAACGCATCGAGAGGCTGTTCGGCGCCGTCGTCGAAAACATCGACGAAGCCATCTTGGCTCAGGACCTGGGCACGAACCGGTACGTTTTCGTCAATCGCGCAGCGGAAATCCTGTTCGGCATGTCCCGCGAAGCCATCATGGGGCGGACAGCACAGGAAATCTTCGAGGAGGACACTGCCGAGAAGATCGACGGCACCGGCCGGCTTATGCCGATCGCCGAGACCGGAACGCGGGAGAAGGTCCAGACGATTGCGACACCAGGAAACGGCCAGCGCATTGCCGGGATTCGGCACTTTCCCGCGTCCAACGGCGAAGGGGTGCCGCTGTGCCTGATCACCCTCATCGACGACAAGACCGACCGGCCCATGCAGATGCGCAAGCTGGCGAGTTGAACGGCTCGCCGGGAGGCCGGGCAACCTTCGCCAATCCACTCTTCACAATGCGCTGAACCGCGGCCGATCCGCCTTGAGCCGGGCATTCTTGTTTGTTCCGCTGTGCTGGACCATGGTTCGAATCGCGGCATCCGCCGCCTCCCAGCCCGCCAGGATTTCGCCGATGCGCCCGTTGAGTTTTGCCGTCGCCGCGCTTGCCGTCGCGGCGCTCGTCGTCGGCCAGCAAAGCGGTGCCGCCGGCACGATCGGCATGGGCGTCGTTGGGGTGCTGCTGGCGGCCGCTCTCTACCGCTCAACGCAGATCGATTTTTTCCTGAAGATATTCTCCGGCATCTTCGGCACGGAGTACGTCGTTTTCGGCGCGGGCGCGTTGCTGGCGCAGGGAGGTTACTGGCCGCAGGACTGGATGGCCGCAGCGCCGCCGGCGAGCCTGGCGACGACGGTCGCGGTGTTCGGAATCCTGATCTACGCGATCTCCTTTGCCCCAGTGGTTCAGCGGATCGCACGTATTTCCTCACCCTATTTCCTGTCGGACGAGTCGACGGTCGCCAATCTCTGGCTTCTGGGACGCTACCGGGTGAAGCTTGGCCATCTCGCCGTGGCGCTGATCGTGTTCCTGGTTGTGCTGAATCAGGCGCAGGTGGGTGTCTCGCTGCGGCTGAACTTCTTCTATCGCGACTTCTACAATGCCCTGCAGAACTACGACATCCAGGCGTTCTGGTATCAGCTGATCTGGATTTTCGGTGTTTGGGCGACGATTTCGGTCGTGACGAATCTGATCGAAGTCGTCGGGCAGTCGGTTCTGCTGATCCGCTGGCGCGAATACATGGCGGCCGATTACAACCGCCGCTGGCTGTCGAGTGGCGCCCACTACCGGATGTCGCTGGCGGGCACCGCCGACAACCCCGACCAGCGTATCGCCGAAGACACGCGCGCCTTTCTCAACCAGACCTACGCCTTCTCGCTGACGCTGCTGACGCAGGTCTCGACGCTGGTGTCGTTCTCGATCATCCTCTGGTCGCTACCGGTGACGATCAAGGTGCCGGGCACCGACATCATCATTCCCGGCTTCATCTTCTGGGCAACGTTCCTTTATGCCGCGCTGGCGACCTGGATCACCCATCTGATCGGCCGCCGCCTGATTCCGCTCGAATTCGAGCAGGAGCGGCGCGAGGCTGATTTCCGATTTTCCATGGCTCGCCTTCGCGAATATTCCGAGCAGATCGCCTCGATGCGTGGCGAGAAGGCCGAACTCAACCATCTCGGCCAGCGCTTTCGCGCCATCGTCGCCAATTTCTACGATCTGATGTGGCGCAAGCTGAAGATCACGACCTTCACGCTGTCCTACAATCAGGCGAATGTGGTCATTCCGTTCCTGCTGCTGGCACCCGGTTATTTCGCCAAGGAGTTTCAGCTGGGGACGCTGACGCAAACCTCCTCGGCCTTCGGCCGCGTCGAGTCGGCCTTGTCATTCATCATCAACAGCTACCAGTCGATCGCGTCCTACCTCGCCTCGATCAACCGTCTCACCAGCTTCGAGACCGCCATCGCCCAGGCGCAGGCGGCGAGCATCGGCGACAAGGCGATCCACCGCGAGCCCGCCTCCGACCGCAATGTCCATGTCGGCGGCGCGGTGCTAACCCTGCCCAACGGCGCGCCGATCGTCCGCGTAAACGATCTCGATCTCGGGGCGGCGCGGCGCACGCTGGTGGTCGGCCCCTCCGGTTCGGGAAAGTCGACGCTGTTTCGCGCCATCGCCGGCATCTGGCCCTTTGGCGAGGGCAAGGTCGGCATTCCCGCCAACGCCGAGATCATGCTGCTCCCGCAACGGCCCTATCTGCCGCAGGGTTCCTTGCGCGCCGCGCTGGCCTATCCGTCAGAAGCCGATGCCTATGCCGACGACGCGATTCAGAACGCCATGGACACGGTCAAGCTGGGCCATCTCCGTGGCCGGCTCGACGATGTCGATCTCTGGGGCCAGCGTCTTTCGGGCGGCGAGCAGCAGCGGCTGGCGGTGGCGCGCGCGCTGCTCACCAAGCCGGACTGGCTGTTCCTCGACGAGGCGACCGCCTCACTCGACGAAAAGCTGGAAGGCGAGCTCTACGCCGCCATCGACACCGCGCTGCCGGAGACGCGCGTGGTCTCGATCGGCCACCGCAGCACGCTGCGCGAAATGCATGATGCCGTGGTGACGATGGAGGCCAATGATGACGGCACCTTCACCCCGCGCATGGCGGCGAAAATCGTTGCTGAAGCGTAAAGACCGGAATCCGGTCGGCCACAGCCGCGGTTTTCGGTTCGCCCCTTGAGTGACTGAACGGTGATCGACTGCAATTTTAGCGTTTGCACGCACGATGTCGTTCGGATTTCATTTTAGACAACCTGCATGATCGCCGGATTGCGCAGGTGCCATGTATAGAACACTGTCGTGCTTGACCGATGAACATGCCGCATGGGTGCTTCCCCTGTCGGCGCTGGTTTGCTGGGTCTCCTGCCACACCGCGTTCGGCCTTCTCAAACAGGCGCGAGAGAGCACGGGCTGGGCCGCTTTCATCTGGTTGATCGCCACCGGTACCGCTGCGGGTGCGGGTATCTGGAGTACGCACTTCACCGCCATGCTCGGCTACGATCCGCCGCTCAGCATCGGCTATGATGTGGGCTTGACGCTGGCATCATTGGTGTTCGCCATCGCCACCGCTGTCGGCGCTTCAGCCTTGATCCGGGTCGAAACCGGCACCACCGCCGTCGTCGCCAGCGGCGTCTTGCTGTCGCTCGGCATCGCCGCGATGCATTTCACCGGAATGGCAGGCGTTCGCATTCCCGGCCGGTTCATCTGGGACGAAGCGCTCGTTGCCGTCGCGCTCGTCTCCGGGACCGTCCTGACCTGTACGGCGTTGCTGGTGTTCACCCGCCGCCCGGTTCGCCACCCGCGCGCCGTTGCTGCGACGCTTCTGGCGGGCGCTATCGGGATCTTGCACTTCGTCTCGATGGCGGGAGCGCAAGCGGTGCCTGACCCGTCGATTGCGGCGCCTGAAGACGGGCTGGAGCGCGGGGCGCTGGCGGCGGCCATCGCCGTCGTGATGTTGACGATCCTGGCGTTCTCCGCGCTGACCTTGTTCGCCGACCGCCTCAGGCGCGCCAACCGCGCTCTGGCATCGCATGGCGCAGCGCTGCGCATCAGCGAGGAGCGCCTGGGCCGGGCGCTGGATGCGGGCAGCGACGGGCTGTGGGACTGGACGATCGACACAGGCCAAACCTGGTTTTCGGACCGCTGGCTGACGATGCTCGGCTACGAGCCAGGAGAGCTGGAGGGCCATGTCCGGACCTGGCAACGTCTGATCCACACCGAAGACGAGCCGAAGGCTCTGGAACTGCTGCAGGCCCATTTCGACGGCCACTCGCCGGTCTACGAGTGCGAGCATCGGCTGCTCCGCAAGGACGGCACATGGGGCTGGGTGCTGGCGCGTGGAAAGGTCGTGGAGCGCGATGCTGTGGGCCTCCCCCAGCGCATCGTCGGCACGCATATCGACATCGAGGAGCGCAAGATCGCCGAACAGCAGATCGCGCATATGGCGCATCATGACGGCCTGACCGGCTTGACCAACCGGACTCACTTCCACGAGCTGTTGCGCCTGGCGCTATGGGAAGTCGCCAACGAAGGCGGGACTTGCGCGGTCATGTGCCTGGACCTCGACCGCTTCAAGGCCGTCAATGACACGGTCGGCCATATGGCCGGTGATGAACTGCTCAAGAGCGTCGCCGCCAGGATCGCAAAGCGCATCCGTCCAACCGACACGGTGGCGCGACTGGGCGGCGACGAATTCGCCGTTCTGGTCAGGAACAACCCGACGGATGAATGTCTCGGCAAGCTGGCCCAGGATCTGATTTGCGCCGTAGGCAGGCCCTTCTCATTCGCCGGACAGTCTATCGAGGTCGGCCTCAGCATCGGGATCGCGCGCGCGCCGCAGCATGGCCTCGTCGAGTCGATTCTCTTCAGCCGGGCTGATCTCGCACTCTACCGGGCCAAGGCGGAAGGCCGGAACTGCCATCGCATTTTCGACGCGGCGATGAACGAGACCGTTACCAGGCGACGTGAACTCGAACGTGACCTCAGAACGGCCCTCGCGGAAGGGGGGCTGGAACTCCACTATCAACCACAGGTGAAGGCCACCACCTGTGAGCTGGTCGGCTTCGAAGCCCTCGCCCGCTGGCGCCATCCGACACGCGGCCTGATACCACCTTACGAGTTCATTCCGCTGGCGGAGGAGACCGGCCTCATATCGCTGCTCGGCGAATGGGTCTTGCGGACAGCCTGCAACGAGGCGGCAAGCTGGACACGGCCTCTCAAGATTGCGGTCAATCTGTCTCCCCGCGAGTTTCAGCAGGTTGATCTTCCCGAGAGAATCCTCGGGATCCTGAGCGAGACAGGCCTGCAGCCGGATCGCCTGGAGATCGAAGTCACGGAGACGGCGATCTTTGCAGACACGAACCGCGCGCTCTCGATCCTGCAGCGGCTCAAGGCTCTCGGGATCAGCATCGCGATGGACGATTTCGGGACGGGCTACTCTTCGCTGGCGACCTTGCAGGCCTTCCCTTTCGACAAGATCAAGATCGACCGATCTTTCGTCGGGCAAGTGGAAGCCAACCCGCAGGCCGCAGTCATCGTGCGCGCGGTCCTTGGGCTGGGACGCAACCTCGGCATCTCCGTCGTCGCGGAGGGTGTCGAAACCGTCGAGCAGATGCGGTTCCTGGTCGGCGAGGCGTGCGATGAGTTGCAGGGCTACCTGTTCGGAAAGCCACAGCCGATCGAGCGTTTCGTGGACGCTACGGGGCAGCGGCACAGACCCGATGCTCCGCTCAGCATGGCTCCGGCTCGCAAGGCCGAAACGCGGATGGCATTCGCCTCTTGAGCTTGCAACAGACCCGGCCGCAGGGAGGATTTCAAAGTCGCCGTGGTCGCCTCAATCGATCGCCGGTCACTGCCTGGAAGACCGGCCGCGGGCTTCTTGCGTCAGAGTGCGCGGTCGAAACGCAGCTCCCCGGCGCCGCCCTTGATCACGAGCTTGCCATCGACGAGGTCCCATTTCTGGGCTGCGCGCAGCGCCGTCAGGAAACTCCGCTCAAAGTCGGACAGGCCCTTGTCGCAGCTGCGCTTGGTCAAGGCGAGCGGGCCCACGGCAAAGGATTGCTGCCGCATCGGATAAGCCGAGGCTGAGAAGGTGTTGCAGCCGCCAAAGCCGGTGCCGCGCAGATTGGCATCGACCTGCAGGGTCGCACGGCGGTCTGCGATCGGCTTGCCGTTCAGCGAGACCGCGCTCCAGGAGGCGCCGAGCGGAAAGTTCTTTTCCTGTTGCTGCTGGATCGGCGCCGATTGCGGCGTACCCAGTTCCTCGCGGGACGGCATCTGCTGGCGGCGCTGCGCGAGCGCGTCGGTCGATATCAGCACAGGCATGGTCGCGGCGGCGAGAAGAGCGGCATAGCCGATGCGTCGATTCATTGTCGTCTTACCCGGTGGTCTAAGCTGAAGGCGCATGCCGGACCCTAACCCATCGGCCGGCCCCTTTGAAAGCGCGTAGTGGCGTATCGTCCCGCGATCAACCGGCGAAGCTGCCCGGCAGGCGTTTTTCGCGGTCAGGACGACGCAGCCATCTTTTTTTCGCGCCGACCAGCATCCGCATCGCGATCGCGTTCGTATGCTTCCAATACGTCGAAAATGCGAGGTCGAGTGGCCGGTCCCCCCCCCCGGGGCCGTCTGCGACAGGCGAGGCCGCTTGCCCCCCAGCAGCGGCCTCGTTTTCGGCGGCGATATCGGTTGGGTCCGTTGCCGATGCGAGCCCGCTGTCAGATCCGCGCCCGGAGCCGCTCGATCAGCGGGTTGGCCTTGCGAAAGATGTAGGCCGGCGCGCTGACGGTGATGTCGTCAGCACCCGCCCTGGCCAGATGATCGACCAGCGCAAACACCGCCTTCTCCGGGCAATGGATCGTCACGGCACCGCCCGGCGCAGTCGCGCCCAGGGGCAGCCTTGCGCCAAACAGAGCGCCGAGATCGCCAAGCGTGTCCGAGGCGGCATCGAGCCGTGCCCGGACCTCCCGGACCGATCGCGCCTCTTCCTCTGCCGCGATCCGCGACAGGATGGCGTTGGCGGCAGCCTTCGCCCGCTCCCCCCAGGGCGCGCGGACGGAGGCGACGAGGTTGGCTTCGGAGGCCAGCATCACGCCGTCGTCGAGGATCTTCAGCGCATTGGCCGACAAAGTCGCGCCGGTCGTGGTGATATCGACGACGATCTCCGCCGTGCCTGCGGCCGGCGCGCCCTCGGTCGCGCCCAGGCTCTCGACGATGCGGTAGTCGGCAAGCCCGTGGCTGGCGAAGTAGCGCCGCGTCAAATTGACGTATTTCGTGGCGACGCGGAGCTTGCGGCCCTGGCGGCTGCGCATGGTCGAGGCGACGTCGTCGAGATCGGCCATGGTCCGCACATCGATCCAGGCCTGCGGCACGGCGACGACGACATTGGCGTGACCGAAGCCGAGCGGGGTCAGCATCTCGACGGCGGCATCGGCATCCGCGACCTGCTCGCGCACCAGATCCTCGCCGGTGATGCCGAGATGGGCGGCGCCCGACGCCAGTTGCGCGACGATCTCGGAAGCCGAGAGGAAGGCCACCTCGGCGCCCTCGACGCCCGCGATGGTGCCGCGATAATCACGCTCGCCGCGCGACTTGACGAATTTCAGCCCGGCACGGCCGAAGAAGGCCGTGGCGTTTTCCTGCAGGCGCCCCTTGGAGGGTACGGCCAGGACGAGCCGGGCATCGTTCACCGGAGCATTATTGGTCATGCGGCGTCTCCCGCCAGGCGTTCGAGCCAGATCGAGGCGCCAACCGCGGGGATTGGCGCGGCGGCGCCGAGACGGCCGAGCACCTGGTCGTAGCGCCCGCCGCCGGCGACCGGCTTGCCGTCGCCGCGCGCCTGATCGTGAAGCTCGAAGATGAAGCCGGTGTAGTAGTCGAGATTGCGGGCGAAGGCGGCCTGAAAGCCGATCGTGCTCACATCGACGCCGCGCACGGCGAGGAAGCCGGTGCGCTCGTCGAAGGCGTCGAGTTCGCGCCCGAGATCGAGCGAGGCTTGGTCGGCGAGCGCGCGGAGTTCTGCCGAGGCCGTATCGGGATCGCCCGAGATCGCCAGCACCTGTGCCAGAAGCGCCTTCACATCGGCATTGACGGGATTCTCACGCTCGGCGGCACGAGCCAGGAAGCGCTCGGCGATGTCGCCCGCGCTGCGGCCGCCGACGGTCGAGATGCCGGCGATGGACAGCACATCCTCGACGAAGGCTTTCGCCGCCTTGGGGTCCTGCCCTTCCAGCGCCTTCAGCAGCCCGGCATGGGCGGCGTCGCCCTCGGGCACCGGCGGATCGAGCGCGTCCACGGCTTGCGTGCCCCGGCCTTGCACGACGGCGCGCATCAGGCGGCGGCGCGCGCCCGCCGGAACGGCGAGACCGTCCAGCAATGCGCTCAGCAGGGCGACGTCGCCCATCAGGATCTTGGGCTGGCTGAGGCCGAGCGCGGCGGTGGCCTCCACCGTCAGCGCCATGATTTCGGCGTCCGTGGCGGCGAAATCGTCGCGGCCGAAGGATTCGATTCCTGCTTGCGCGAATTCGCCGGGTTCGCCCGCACGCATCCGGAAGACCGGCCCGGCATAGGCGTAAGCGGCCGGTTCGGTGCGGCCAGAGGCAATGTGATCGAGCGCGACGGGGATGGTGTATTCGGGCCGCAGGCACCAGTCGCGGCCGTCAGAATCCTGCGTCATGAAGATGCGGCGGCGGATGTCCTCGCCCGACAGATCGAGGAAGACGTCCGCCCGCTGAAGAATCGCGGGCTCGGCGCGGGCATAACCCTCGCGCGCAAACAGCGCGATCACGGTCTCGATGCTGGCTGGCGTCGCGGGCACGGCGGTTTTCATCCTGTTAGCGAGGTTGTCCTAGCAGCGGCCCACCGGATTTTCGAGGCATTTGAAGGAAATGGGTGAACGGGATTCGGTGGGGCGCGGGAAGCACAACGCGGTCTTCCCTTCTCCCGGATGGGAGAAGGTGGCGCGGAGCGCCGGATGAGGGCCTGCCGTTGCGGTGCAAAGGCGGGACGGCTCCGTCGCACCTCAGCGATCAGCGGCGGTCCCTCACCCCTGCCCCTCTCCCATCCGGGAAGGGGTTCCCGCGCTCTATGAATGCCGCGCCAGCACCTTCTTCACACCCTCGACCAGCCCCTCGACCGGCACGGCGAACTGCGCCTCCGCCTGCTTCGCCTTATGCTCGGCAGAATCCTTGACCTCGCGCCCGGCGGCGGCGAGTTCGGCGCCGAGGACCAGGTCCTTGATGATCACCGTGCCGGCCTCGCGCTCGGACGAGCCCTGAATCACCGCGCAAACCGCGCCGCGCCGGTCGGCATATTTCATCTGCGCGTTGAACCCAGACGACCCGAGATAGAGATCGGCGCGGCAAAGCGGATTGTCGCTTTCGCCCTTCGCCTGCCGAAGCTGCGACACCATCGCCTGATAGCCCGGCATGAACTCGGGCGTCTTGTTGTCCATGGCGGTGACGACGACGAGCGGCAGTTCGTTCTTCTGATCGACGATGGGCGACTTCACCGCCTTCAGCGCGGTGTAGAGCCTGGACACGCCGATCGAGAAGCCGGTCGCCGGCACGGGTTCGGGCCGGAAGCGCCCGACCAGCCCGTCATAACGCCCGCCACCCGCGACCGAGCCGAAGCGCACGACCTGGCCGTCCTCATTGGTGACCGGGAAGGTCAGTTCGACCTCGTAGACCGGGCCGGTGTAGTATTCGAGGCCGCGGACAATCGACGTATCGATCAAAATTCGACGCTCGCCATAGCCGCCACTTTTGCACAGGCGCGCGATCGCCGCGAGTTCCGCAAGCCCTTCCTCGACGAGGGCGTTGCCTTTGAAAAGGCTGCCCTTCAACAGATTCACAAACCTCTCGTTGGAACGCTGGTAATAGTAAGGTTCGCCGCCATCGGTCGGTGTGAACAAGAAGACGTCATCGGCGCCCAGGTCCGCTTTATCAGCATCAATTTTCTCGATAGGCTTTCCCATCGTCACCAGTCGCAGGATGTTGGCGCTTTCGACATCCGACAGACCAGCTCCCTTCGTAAAGTCGCCGCTCTCGTCCTTGCGACCCTCGCCCAGAAGCTGTCGCACGCCCTCGGAGCCGAACTTGTCAAACTTGTCGATCGCCCTAAGCACGGTCAGCCGCCGCCCGGCATTCTCCTCGCCGCCGAGCCCGATCGCCTCCATGACGCCGTCCAACACCTTGCGGTTGTTGACCTTGACGACATAGTCGCCGCGCCTGATGCCCAGCGCCTCCATCGTATCGGCCGCGAGCATGCAGATCTCGGCATCGGCCGCGACCGTTCCGCTACCTACGATATCGGCGTCGAACTGCATGAACTGGCGGAAGCGGCCCGGCCCCGGCTTCTCGTTGCGGAAGACGTAGCCGGCGCGGTAGCTGCGATAGGGTTTGGGCAGCGCGTCGTAATTCTCCGCGACATAGCGGGCGAGCGGCGCGGTCAAATCGTAGCGCAGCGACAGCCACTGCTCGTCATCGTCCTGGAAGGAGAAGACACCCTCGTTCGGGCGGTCCTGATCGGGCAGGAACTTGCCGAGTGCATCGGTGTATTCGACAAACGGCGTCTCGACGGGGTCGAAGCCGTAGCGCGAGAAGCTCTCGCGGATGACCGCCAGCATGCGCTCGGTGGCGGCGACATCGGCCGGGCCGCGATCGACGAAACCGCGTGGCTGGCGGGCCTTGAGCTTGTCGGGCTTCGACATGGGATTTTCGCTTCTCTGGTCGTGCAGGCTGCCGTTGGGCGCCGAAATGATGTGCGCGAGGGGTTAGCCCGCTGACGCGCAGGGGGCAAGTGAAGTGGCCAGCGACAGCCGCGTTCGGCCATAGGCCCGGCCACGAGCTTGGGTTAGCATGAGATGCATCACCGACAAGGAGGGCGACATGGCGGGCCGGCTCGTGACCCTGATGACCTGCCTGATGGCGGGGCTGCTGCTCTCGGCCTGCAGCCCGAGCGAGGTCGACCAGCGCAAGGCCTTCATCGCCTTCCTGCAGACCGATGTGCTGCCGAAGCAGGGCGCGCGCATGCCGCAGCCCAATGCCGAGAAGCTCAAGCCCTTCGGCGATTATGCAGGCCATTACGCGGTGATCACGCGCTTCCACGAGCGGATGAACAATTCCGTCGCCAATCCGATGCAGGAGGCGATGGCCAAGGGCATGCCGCGCTCGATCGAGGAGGTGGTGACACGCAAGGCCGATATCGCGGCGGTGCGCGCCGGCTTCGTCAAGATGAAGGAGGCGCTCGACCAGGCGGCGGCAGCGGCCGATGCCGAGCGCGCCGCGCTGAAACAGCCGGACGATCTCGCCAGCGTCTATGGCGCGACCTACGACAAGCTGGTGACGCAGCCGGTCGCGACCTTCCGCGAGATCTTCCCGCCAACCGATGAGGCCTTCGGCGCGGTTCTGGCGATGGCCGAACTGATCGAGGCCAACAGGCCGGCGATCAAGCTCAGCGGCTCGCAGATCGAGATCAGCAATGCCGCGCTGCGGAGCAAAGTGCAGGTCGCGATGACGGCGATGGCCGCAAAGCAGCGCTCGATGGTCGAGGCCCAGCAGAAGCTGCGGCGGCTGGTTTATGGGAGTTGAGGGGCTCTTGGGAACGTAGAGCGTCATTCTCGGGCGTAGCGCAGCGCAGACCCGAGAATCTCGAGACAAGAAGGCACCAGCGCCCTCTTCGGCACGTCATGCTCGGGTCAAGCCCGAGCATGACGTGCGTGTCTACTCCGCCGCGACCAGCCTCCCCTCCCGCAGCGGGCGATCCGCGATGCCCGCTTGTGCCAGCTTCTCCGGCAGCGGCCCCCCCGTCGCCCAGTCGAGCAGCTCGGCCGTGTGGACGACTGGTGTCATCGCGCCCCTGTCCGCAAAGCCTTTCGCGATCTGGGTCATGCAGCCGATATTGCCGGTGGCGACCAGCATCGGCTTCGTCTTCTGGATATTGCCGACCTTGCGCTCGCGCAGTTGGCCGGCAATCTCCGGCTGGAGAATGTTGTAGACGCCGGCCGAGCCACAGCAGATGTGGCCCTCCGGCGCTTCCTTGACCGAAAAGCCGGCGGCGGCAAGCAGGCGCTTGGGGCCATCCTTGATCTGCTGGCCATGCTGCATCGAGCAGGCCGAGTGATAGGCGATCGGCATGGCGATGTCGCGGGTATGGGCGAGTTCGATCGTGGCGAGGAATTCGGTGACGTCCTTGGCCAGCGCCGACACGCGTTCCGCCTTTGCCGCGTAGGCCGGCTCGTTGCGGAACATGAAGCCGTAATCCTTGATCGTGGTGCCGCAGCCTGAGGTCGTGATCAGGATGGCGTCGAGCCCCTTGCCCTCGATCTCGGCCATCCAGGCATCGATATTGGCGCGAGCGAAGGCGTGCGCGTCGTGCTCGCGGCCCATATGGTGGACGAGCGCGCCGCAGCAGCCCTCGCCCTTCGGCAGCACGACCTCGACGCCGTGCCGGGTCAAAAGCCGGATCGTCGCCTCGTTAATTGAGGGGTCGAGCACCGGCTGGGCGCAGCCCGAGAGGATCGCGACGCGCTTGCCCGCAGGCGCAGTCGTGGGGGCGAAACTCTGCGGGCCCTCCATCGGCGAGCGCGAAGGGAGCCGGGAGGGCGCCAGCGCCAGCATCGCTTTCAGCCGCGCGCCGATCAGCGGCAGGCTGCCGAGCGCAGGCCCCAGCGGCTTGGCGAGCATCGCGCCCAGCATCGCTGCGCGGAAGCGGCCGGGATAGGGCAGGATCGCGCCAAGCACGCGCCGCAGCAGCCGGTCATGCCAGGAGCGCTCATAGGTCTCCTCGATATGGGCGCGGGCATGGTCGACGAGATGCATGTAGTTCACGCCCGAGGGGCAGGTCGACATGCAGGAGAGGCAGGAGAGGCAGCGATCGACATGCTTGACCACCTCAGGCGTGGCCGGCTTGCCGTTCTCCAGCATCTCCTTGATCAGATAGATGCGCCCGCGGGGACTATCGAGTTCGTCGCCGAGCAGCAGATAGGTCGGGCAGGTCGCGGTGCAGAAGCCGCAATGCACGCAGGTGCGGAGGATCTTCTCCGAGGCCGGGAGGCGCGGATCGGACGCAAGATGGGCGGGGGTGAAGTTTGTTTGCATCGCTTACGCCCCGCCCTGCCAGGCTTTGATCCAGTCGAGCGGATACAGCAGCATGATCACGTTCAGGGTGAGGTTGTCGCGGATGAGCCAGCCGACGATTAGTTCCATCGCCAGCGCGCTCGTCACCGTCAGCCAGACCGGGGCGACGCGCGCCACGAAGAAGCCCACCACCATCCATAGGATGTCGAAGACCGAGTTCAGGACGCTGTCGCCGTAATAATCGAGCGAGATCGTGTTCGCGCGGTAGTGCTCGATGACGGCGTTGGTGTTCTCGGCGATCTCCCAGGACGCTTCCAGCACGATCGACAAGATCAATGCCAGCCCCCACGAGATCGGCAGGCCTGTGATGCGCCGCACGCTCCAGAACAGCCCGTAGAACAAGAAGCCGTGGATGATGTGGGAGAAGGTGTACCAGTCGGCGATGTGCTGGGAATTCTCCGACGACACGACCTGTCCGTGCCACGGCTTCACGTCGCCGCATTTGCAGATCGGTTCGCGGCCCATGGCGAGCAGGATGGCCGCCGCCGCCACGATGAGAAGGGCCGCGATGATCGCGACCATCCACGGGCTCAGGCGATTGCGCGCCCAGGGCCCGCGCGGCGTGCCGGCCGCCAATGGCAACGTGTCGGTCAAGATCATCATATCCCCGCATACATCCGGCCCGGCTCGAAGATTCCAGCCGCGTCGAAGCTCGTCTTGATACCCGCCGTCACCCGCATCAGCGGCTCGGGCAATGGTTCGAACACCGGCACGCTCGCGCGGATCGCGGCCGGGGCGCGCACCAGCGTCGCATGGCCGCCAAGCGGCTTCACAGCGGCGCGGACAGCACCAGCGGCGGCATCCTCACCGGCAGGAACCGCGAGCCAGACCAGCCCGCCGCCCCAGTCGTAGAACCAGCGCGCGGCCGGCACCTGGGCCGCGATGGCCGCCGTCGCCTTCGGGCCGTCCGTCGGCGCAAGCGAAAGCCGCCAGACGGCCTCGTCGGTGCCAGCAAAAAAGCGGGCGTCGCGGACATCGAGCCAAAGCTCGGCCGAGGCCTCGCCCTCGATCATGGCAGGGGCGCCATGGGCCGCCAGCAGCGTGATCAGTTCGCGGCTGCGGTAGTCGATCGAGTCCGAAAAATTCTCCAGCCGCAGCAGGGTGCGCGCCTGCTCTGTGCCCATGCCTTCGGGCAGATGCGCGGCGGCCATCGGCTCGAAGGGCGAGCCCAGCGCGGCCGAGAGCAGCGCGATGGCGGCCTCGTCCGACAGCCCGCGCCAAACCAGCGTGACGATGCGCTCGGGAACGGGGAGCACGCGAAAGATCACCTCGGTGAGAAACCCCAGCGTTCCATGGCTGCCGGCGACGAGCTTCACCAGATCGAGCCCGGTGACGTTCTTCATCACGCGCCCGCCGGATTTGATCGCCTCGCCGCGGCCATTGACCAGCCGGATGCCGATCAGGGAATCGCGCGCCGCGCCGGCATTGATCCGGCGCGGGCCGGAGATGTTGCCGGCCGCGACCGCGCCGATGGTCGGCTCGCCCTCGCTCCCGTGCAGCGCGCGATGGTCCATCGGCTCGAAGGGCAGCATCTGTCCGCGATCGGCCAAGGTCTTCTGGACCTCTGCCAGCGGCGTGCCGGGGCGCGCGCCGATGACCATCTCCGAGGGCTCATAGAGCGTGATGCCGGTGAGGCCGGCGCTGGACAGCGTGCTTTGCGTCTGCGTCGGACGGCCGAGACCGGCCCTGGTGTTGCCGCCGATGATGGACAAGGGCGTGCCGCTCGCGACCACGGATTTGACGATGGCGCAGGCCTGCGCTTCGGTAGCGGGGATGTGGAGGGTCACGCGGCGATCCTGCCTTCCAGCGGGAATACCTTTGCCGGGTTCATCAGCCAGCTCTGGTCGAAAACCGCCCTCACCCGCATCTGCTGGTTCAGGTCTTCCGGGTTGAACTGGAAACTCATCAGGTCGCGCTTCTCGATGCCGACGCCGTGCTCGCCGGTGAGGCAGCCGCCGACCTCGACGCAGAGCTTGAGGATGTCCATGCCGGCATCCTCGGCCTTCTGCGCCTCGATGGGGTCGTTGCAGTTGTAGAGGATCAGCGGGTGGAGATTGCCGTCGCCGGCGTGGAAGACATTGGCGACGCGCAGGCCGTAGCCCTTCACGATCTCGTCCATCCGGCGCAACACGTAAGGCAGTTGCCCGGTCGGGATCGTGCCGTCCATGCAGATATAGTCGGCGATACGGCCCGTCGCGCCGAAGGCGGATTTGCGGCCCTTCCAGATCGCAGCGGATTCCATCGCGGACTGGCTTTCTTTCACCGTCTTGACGCCGTGCTCCCTAGCGATTGCAACGATGCGGGCGAGCTGGGCGTCCATTTCGATGTCCGAACCCTCGACCTCGATGATCAGCAGCGCCTCGACATCCATGGGGTAGCCGGCATGGGCGAAGGCCTCGCAGATCTCGATGGCGGGCCTGTCCATGAACTCCATCGCGACGGGGATGATGCCCGCACCGATGATGGCCGCCACCGCCGCGCCCGCCTGCTCGCTGGTCGGGAAGCCGAACAGGACCGGCCGCGCGCCTTCGGCCGAGCGCAGGATGCGAACGGTCGCTTCGGTGACAATGCCGAGCTGGCCTTCCGAGCCGACGATCAGGCCGAGGATGTCGAGGCCGGGCGCATCGAGATGGCTGCCGCCGATCTCGACGATCGAGCCGTCGAGCATGACCAGCGTCACGCCGAGCACGTTGTTGGTGGTGACACCGTATTTCAGGCAATGCGCCCCGCCGGAATTCATGCCGATATTGCCGCCGATCGAGCAGGCGAGCTGCGAGGAGGGGTCGGGCGCGTAGAAGAATCCCTCCGCCGAGACCTCGCCCGTCACGGCGAGATTGGTGACGCCGGCCTGCACCCGGGCGACGCGGTTGGCGTAATCGATCTCGAGGATGCGGTTCATCTTGGAGACGCCGATGACGACGGCATCCTCCTGCGGGATGGCGCCGCCGCAAAGCGAGGTGCCGGCACCACGAGGGACAACCGGCACGCCCTGCTCGCCGCAGAATTTCAGAACCGCCGCGACCTCCTGCGTCGTCGAGGGCAAAACGACCGCCATGGGCAGGCGGCGATAGGCGGTCAGCGCGTCCGTCTCATAAGGGCGCCGCTCGTCGGCCGAGGTGATGAGGGCCTCGGGCGCAACCAGCGGGGCGAGGCCGGCGATGATCGTGTCGCGGCGGGCGAGGATGCTCTTGTCGGGAACGGGGAAGGCGATGGCGGACATGGCGCGGTTCCTCAGAGGCGATGCAGACCCTAGACCAAATCGAAAGAGCTTGCAGTGCGACCAACGCGCATGATTGTTTCCAAATCGGAAAAGATGGCGAGAGGACAGCCCTTCCCATGGATCGCTTCGGGGACCTCGATGTCTTCGCGCATGTCGTCACGTCCAAGAGCATGTCGGCGGCGGGCCGGCAGCTCAACCTGTCGCCGGCCGTCATCTCCAAGCGCATCCGCCGGCTCGAGGAACGGTTGGGGGTGCGGCTGCTGCAGCGCACGACGCGCCAGCTGTCCCTCACCGAGGCAGGACAGGGCTTCTATGAGCGGGTGGTCTCGATCCTGTCCTCGATCGAGGATGCGGAGGCCTGGGTTGCCAGCGGAGCCGGTCAGGCGCGGGGCACGCTGCGGGTTTCGGCGCCGACCTCTTTCGGGCGCTTGCACATCGCTCCCCATCTCAAGCCCTTCTTCGACGCCCGTCCGCTGGTGACGGTGGACCTCGTGCTGGGCGACGCGTTCATCGACATCGTCGGCGAGGGCTTCGACCTGGCGATCCGCATCGCCGATCTCAGAGATTCGAGCCTGGTGGCGAAGCGGCTTGCGCCCAACCATCGCGTGCTCTGCGCCGCGCCGGGCTATCTCGCGGGAGCCGGCACGCCCACCACCATCGAGGAACTGTCCCGGCACACGCTGATCGCCCATAACGCCGACCACTGGCGTCTCGATGGGCCCGATGGCCCGGTCACCGTGCGCGTCAACGGCCCGTTGCGGACGAATTCGAGCGAGGTGGTGCGCGAGGCGCTTCTGGCGGGCTTGGGCATCGCGCTGCGCTCGACCTGGGATGTCGGGCCCGAGCTGAAATCGGGCGCGCTGCAACGGGTTCTGCCGGGGTATTCCGTGGGCAAACGCGTCGCGGTCCATGCGGTCTATCCGAGCCGCCGGCACATGGAGCAGAAGGTACGCGCCTTCGTGGACTATCTCGGCGAGTTGTATGGGCAGACGCCGTATTGGGATGCCGGGCTGGGACTTTAGCGCCTATGGTCCCGCATCGGCGGCGCCTCCTGGGAGACGGAATTCATGTTCGGCATCATCGACGGCACAGGCTCCACGGTCCTCGACCCGCGCTTCCACCGCGTGATTCCCGGCTCCGCCCGGGTCGAACGGCTCTGGAGCGGTTCGCGCTGGGCGGAGGGGCCGGCCTGGTTCAGGGCTCACAACGCTCTCGTCTGGTCCGATATCCCCAATGACCGGATGTTGCGCTTCGACGCACTGACCGGCCAGGTCGGCGTCTTCCGCCAGCCCGCGCGCAACGCCAACGGCAACACGGTCGATCCACAGGGCCGGCTCGTCACCTGCGAGCATGGCGCCCGGCAGGTGACGCGCACCGAGCATGACGGCTCCATCACCGTGCTCGCGAGCCACTGGCAGGGCAAGCGGCTGAACTCGCCCAACGATGTCGTGGTGAGGTCGGACGGCTCGATCTGGTTCACCGATCCCGATTACGGCATCCTGAGCGATTATGAGGGCAACAAGGCGCAAAGCGAGATCGGCGCCTGCCATGTCTATCGCATCGATGGCGCAACGGGCGCGCTGAGCGTCGTTGCGGACGACTTCGTCAAGCCCAATGGCCTGGCCTTCTCGCCCGACGAGCGCATCCTCTACATCGCCGACAGCGCCTCGGGGCCTGACCCGAAGGACGGGCGGCGCCATATCCGGGCCTGCACGGTGGCTGACGACGGCGCGAGCCTGGGCGCGTCCACGGTCTTCGCGACGTGCACGGCCGGCGTCTTCGACGGCTTCCGGCTCGATGCCGAAGGCCGCCTCTGGGCCAGTGCCGCCGACGGCGTTCATATCTACCATCCCGATGGAACGCTGATCGGCAAAATCGGGATTCCCGAGGTCGTGGCCAATGTCTGCTGGGGCGGGCCCAAGCTCAACCGGCTCTTCATCTGCGGCACGAGCTCGCTTTACGCGATCATGACGGCGACCAACGGAGCGACCTGGCCGGTGGTCGCTGCAACGGTTTGAGGCCTGCCTTGATGGCCGTCGCGGCCTTGGTCACGCCCTCACAACAGGTGGCGAGCGGGTCAGACGGCTAACGCGAACTGGCTGATTCTGCCGGCGGCTCGGGCTGGATGCGGCTCACGAGAAACGGCATCGCGAAGCCGATGATCAGAAACCGCATCAGGTGGTGGGAGCCGACATAGAGCGTGTCGAGCCCCATCGCGAAGGCAAGCATCGCCATGGCCTCGAGGCCTCCGGGCGCGAAAGCCGTCATCGAGTCGGCATAGGAGACGCCGGCCAGCCGTGCCGCGGGCCAGGCGAACGCGAAGGCGACGGCGAGCGACACCGCCAGACCGCCGGCAGCGAGCGGGAACAGGCCAAGCAGCTCGCGGCGCGGGATGAGGCCGATGCGCCCGCCCATGGTCGAACCCAGCATGACCAGCACCGCGATCTGGATCGCCGGCGGCAGGCTGCCCTCGATGACGCCGCTGCCATACAGGACGGCGCTGGCGAAGGTCGCGCCGAACATCATCGGCGCGGCGACGCCCATGCGGTCGAAGACGAGCCCCACGGAAAAGCCGCTCAGCAGCAGCACGAGCATCGTCAGCGGCGTCATTACATGCGCTGCGGCAGGTGCCCGATCGGGATGGAGACCCGTCATCTGCATGAGGCTGGGCAGCAGGGCCACCAGCACGAGCAGACGAAACAGCTGGACGACGGAAATGCGGCCGATATTGGCGCCCTTCGCCTGCGCCACCGCCAGCACCGTCGCCAGTGCACCCGGCGCAGCAGCGAGCAGCGCGTCGATCCAGGACCAGCGGGCAACGTAGCGCAGATAGGCCCCCGTGCTGATCATGATGCCAGCCATGGCGACGAGCAGGACGAGGAGCGAGGCCGGATAGCGCGCGGCCGCCGCCAGCGCCTCCGGCGTCGCCGAGGAGCCGATGATCGTGCCCGACAGCAGGACGGTGGAATCGAACCAGGACCGGCGCAGAACGGGCAGCGGCCGGACCAGTGCCACGGCCGCGCTGAGGATC
>QBLV01000011.1:32100-40586 GCA_003241815.1 Hyphomicrobiales bacterium
GACGAGCGCCTCGCGGGACCAGACGGCCAATCTCGAAGAAGAACCGAAGCCTGCCATGATGCCCCGCCGCACCGCTGCGATGCAGCATGCACGTTTCATGGCCGCCCCTTCCGTCAGGGTCAATTTGGCGGCTGGCTCACCGGCGCAGGGCGGACATGCGCGACGGGCGTGCGGGGCGGATCGACCGTCCGCCCAAGGGCGCGTCAGTTGCTGCCCAGCGCCCGCTGCAGCCGCGCGACGACCTCAACCAGATCCGAGGATTTGCGCGCGAAGCACAAGC
Source organism: Hyphomicrobiales bacterium (assembly GCA_003241815.1). GTDB lineage: Bacteria > Pseudomonadota > Alphaproteobacteria > Rhizobiales > Beijerinckiaceae > Allobosea. The sequence goes on from QBLV01000011.1 coordinate 32,381, forward strand.
GCAGGCCGGTCTCGCCACCCGGGCCGAAGGCGGTGCCGGGTGCGAGGCCGACATTGGCCGTGTCGACGAGTTCGATGGCGAGCGCGCGCGAATCCTCACGGCCATCGACCGAGAAGAATTGGTAGAAGGCGCCGTCCGGCGGTGACAGCGTGACGCGATTGGTCGCCTTCAGCCCCTCGGCGATGATCCGGCGCCCCTCCTTCGCCCGCGCGATCTGCTCGGCGACGAAGGGCTCACCCTGTTCGAGCGCGGCGATGGCGGCGCGCTGGACGAAGACCGGCGAGCCCGAGGTCGAATACTGGATCAGGTTCTCGATGATCTGGCCGAAGGCGGGCGGCGCCTCGATCCAGCCCACGCGCCAGCCGGTCATGGCCCAGTTCTTCGAGAAGGTCTGGACGAAGAGGACGCGGTCGTTCTCGTCCATGACGTCGTGGAACGAGGCGGCGCGGGCCGAGCCGTCATAGACGAAACGGGCATAGATCTCATCGGCGATGATCCAGAGGCCATGCTTGCGCGCCAGTGCCAGAATCGCGGCGAGTTCGTCCTTCGTCGCGGTCCAGCCGGTGGGATTGGCCGGGGAGTTGATTGCGATCGCACGGGTTTTTGGCGTGATCGCGGCGGCCAGCCGGTCGAGATCGAGCGAGAAGCGACCGTGGACATAGTCCATGGGAACGTTGACCGGAACCGCGCCGCCGATGCCGATGGCGGCGGCGACGTTGGGCCAGGCCGGCGTCGGGATGACCACCTCGTCGCCGGGGCCGGTGATCATGCGCACGACGATCTGGACCGACTGCATCCCCGAGCCGGTGATGAAGAAGCGGTCCATCGCAAAGGGCTGGCCGTAGAGCGTCGTATGATAGCGCGCCAGGGCCTCGCGCAGATCGGGGATGCCGCGCTGCCAGGTGTAGAAGGTCTCGCCATCGGCCAGCGACTTGTTGGCAGCGCGCGCGATGAAGTCGGGCGTCGGCAGATCGCCCTCGCCGACCCAGAGCGGGATCAGCCCTTCCTTCAGCCGGCCGTGGTTGACGACCTCGACGATGCCGCTTTCGGGCGCGTTGCGGGCCTCGGGGCGCAGGTCGGAGATCAGGCCGGAGCCCGCTAGCGTAACGGTGGACATGCGTTTTCAGACCTCGCGACTGTGGTTGCACAGCTTTAACCGATGCCGGCGCAGCCAGGCATGAAATCGCGAGATCGCGCCGATCGGTCCCGGTGATGAATCAGCGCGACCGACCGCCAGAGCTTCAGACCGTCCTTTGCTTCAGGAGATCGCGAATCTCGGTGAGAAGGACGACATCCGCAGCCGGCGGCGGCGCGGGCTTCGCCTCCTCATTGCGGCGCATGCGATTGATGCCCTTCACCACCAAAAACAGGACGAAAGCGATGATCAGGAAGTTGAGCGCGACCGTCATGAACGAGCCATAGGCCAGAACCGCACCCTGCTTCTTCGCCTCCTCCAGAACCGGTGCGGTCACGCCGGCATTCAGGCCGACGTAGTAATTCGAGAAATCAAGCCCGCCGAGCGCCCCGAAGAACGGCATGATGATGTCGGAGACCAGCGAGTCGACGATCTTGCTGAAGGCCGCGCCGATGATCACGCCGATCGCCAGATCGACAACGTTGCCCTTCAGCGCGAACTTCCTGAATTCCTCAAGCATGCGGTAGCCCCTTCTCCATCCGGCGCCCCAAGCCCAATGGGGCCGCGCCACGTCGCAAACCGGACGCTAGAGACAAAAGCTGGGTGTGGAAACCTGTTCCCACCCGCCGACATCCTGATCTAGGGTCGAACTGGCCGCGCCCGGCAATGGAGGCAGAATGATCCCCGCATGGTCCGTCGTCCTGGTGGCGCTGGCCTATCTGTGCGCGCTGTTTGCGATCGCCCATGCCGCCGATACGTCTGGGCGGCGATTGGTCAGCGGCAAGGCGCGCGCGACGATCTATGCGCTGGCGCTGGGGGTCTATTGCACCTCCTGGACCTTCTACGGGTCGGTGGGCTATGCGAGCCGGGCGGGGCTCGATTTCCTCGGCATCTATGTCGGTCCGATTCTGGTGATCGGCTTTGGCCATCGCTTCGTTGCCCGCATCGTCAGCATCGCGAAATCGCAGAACATCACCTCGATCGCGGATTTCGTCGGGGCCCGCTACGGCAAGAGCGAGCGCGTCGCGGCGCTGGTTTGCCTCGTCGCGGTGATCGGCGCGCTGCCCTATATCGCCTTGCAATTAAAGGCGGTGGCGAGTTCGCTCTCCGTGCTGTTGACGGCTGCGGGGGGGCGGCCCGCTTCGGCGGATGTGCCGGTCCTGACCGACCTCGCCTTTCTGGTCGCGCTCGTGCTGGCCGGCTTCGCCTGCGCCTTCGGCACGAGGCACATCGATGCGACCGAGCATCAGGATGGCCTCGTGCTGGCGATTGCGGTGGAGTCGCTGGTCAAGCTGGTGGCGTTCCTCGTGCTCGGCGTCTTCGTCGTCTACGGGCTCTATGATGGCGCCGGCGACCTGTTCGCACAGGCGGCGAAACTCCCCGACGGCATGGCGCCTATCTGGGAGCGGACCTCGAACTGGCCGACCTTCCTGACCCTGACGCTGCTCTCGGCCTGCGCAGCTCTGCTGCTGGCGCGGCAGTTCCACATGACCATTGTCGAGAATCGCGATGCGCGCGATGTCCGCCGCGCCGCCTGGATGTTTCCGATCTACCTCATCCTGATCAACCTTTTCGTGCTCCCGCTCGCCATGGCGGGCGAATTGCTGATGCCGGGCGCTGGCGTCGATCGCGACATGACCGTGCTGCTGCTGCCGCTGCAGCAGCAAGAGGGACTGCTGGCGCTGCTGGTGTTCGTCGGCGGGCTTTCGGCCGCGACCGCGATGGTGATCGTCGCCTCGGTCGCATTGGCGATCATGATCTCGAACCACCTCGTCATGCCGCTGCTGCTGCGCGGACGCCGTGGCCTGAGCGATCCCGCCGGCTCGAAGGCCCAGCTCGAGGCGCAAGGCGCCGGCTACGGCACGATGGGCGGCGACCTCGGCTCGCAGGTGGTGATCATCCGGCGCATCGCGATCCTCTGCGTGATTCTGCTTGGCTACGCCTATTATCGCGCGGCGGGCGAACAGGCGCTGGTCGCAATCGGCCTGCTCTCCTTCGCCGCGACGGCGCAGATCGCACCCGCCTTCTTCGGCGGTCTCGTCTGGCGTCGCGGCACGGCGCTGGGCGCTGCAGCGGGGCTGATCGTCGGCATCGCTGCTTGGTCCTATACGCTTCTGCTGCCGAGCCTGGCGCAACCGGGGGGGTACTGGAGCGAGATCGTGGCTCTGGGCCCGTTCGGCAACGCGGCGCTGCGGCCGGAAGCCTTGCTCGGGCTCGATCTGCCGCCGCTGGCGCATGGCGTGTTCTGGTGCCTCGGGCTGAATATCCTGGCCTATATCGGCTTTTCGCTGCTGCGCCCGGCCACCGCGATGGAGCGTCTGCAGGCCAATGCCTTCGTCGAGTCGGACCGGGCCACGATGGCGCAGTCCTTCTCGCTGTGGCGCTCCAGTGTCACCGAAGCCGAGCTGCAGTCCACGATCGGGCGCTATCTCGGCCAGGAGCGGACGCAGCGCGCCTTCGAGGGCTTTGCCAGCAGCCGCGGCGAGGAGCCGACTCCGACCCGCGACGCCGACATCCATCTGCTGCGCTTCGGCGAGCATCTGCTTTCTTCGGCGATCGGGGCCGCCTCCTCGCGGCTGGTGCTGTCTTTGCTGCTGCGGCGGCGCAACCTTACCACCGAGGCCGCCTTCAAGCTGCTCGACGACGCCTCGGCGGCACTGCAATACAACCGCGACATCCTGCAGCACGGGCTCGATCATGCCGGCCAGGGCATCACCGTGCTCGACCGTGATTTGCGGCTCCTGGCCTGGAACCAGGCCTTCATTCAACTCTACGATCTGCCGCCCTCGATGGTGCGCTTCGGCATCGGCCTCGACGAGATCGTCCGCTACAACGCCGCGCGCGGCGCCTATGGCGACGGCCAGCAGGACGAGTTGATGGCTGCGCGGCTGCAGAGCTTCGTGCGCGACCGCGAACCGGTCCGCCTCAAGCTCTACCCTTCGAAGAAGGTCATCGAGATCCGCACCAACCCGCTGCCCGATGGCGGCTTCGTCACGACGTACACGGACATCACGGAGGCGGTCGAAGCGCAGGAGGAACTCGAACGCACCAATGAAAGTCTCGAGCGGCGCGTCGTCGAGCGAACCGAAGAGATTTTGCGGGTCAATGCCGAACTCCAGCGCGCCAAGGGCGAGGCCGAGGAGGCCAACGCCTCCAAAACGCGCTTCCTCGCCGCCGCCAGCCACGACATTTTGCAGCCGCTGAACGCGGCGCGGCTCTATGCGACCTCGCTGGTCGAGCGCGACCGGGCCGCAGGAAGCCCCGACCTGGCCGAGAATATCGATGCCTCGCTCGACGCGGTGGAGGAGATTCTGACCGCGCTGCTCGAAATCTCGCGCCTCGACGGCGGCGCACTGAAGCCGGAGCTGACCTCGTTCCGGCTTGACGAGCTGGTGCGGCAGCTCCAGCGCGAATTCGAGCCGAGCGCGCAGGAAAAAGGCCTCAAGCTGATCTTCATGCCGACAAGCCTCGCGCTGCGCTCCGACCGGCGGCTGCTGCGCCGGCTGCTGCAGAACCTCGTCTCGAATGCGATCAAATACACGCCGAGCGGCAAGGTTCTGGTCGGCTTCCGTCGGCGCGGCTCGCAGATTTCCGTCGAGGTGCTCGATACCGGCTTAGGCATTCCGCAGGGCAAGCAGAAGACCGTGTTCCGCGAGTTCCAGCGGCTCGACCAGGGCGCCAGGGTGGCGCGCGGCCTGGGTCTTGGCCTTTCGATCGTCCAGCGCATCGCGCGCACGCTCGACCACAAGCTCACGCTGGATTCGGTGCCCGGCCGAGGCAGCCGCTTCGCAGTGCTGGTGCCGCGCGCCTCGCCACTGCCGGAGATGAGCACGAGCGCTTCGCCCCGTTCGATTCCCGCCGGGCAGCTCGCGGGCCTCAAGCTTCTCGTCATCGACAACGAGCCGGCGATCCTCGACGGCATGAAGCGGCTGCTCGAAGGCTGGGGCTGCAGCGTCGCCACGGCGGCGGGGCTCGACGAGGCGCTGGTGCTGCTGAAGCGGAGCGCGCCCGATGTGGTCATCGCCGATTACCATCTCGATCATGGCAATGGACTGACCGCCATCAGCACGGTGCGCGAGCGGTCTCGCGGGCCGATGCCGGCGATCCTGCTGACGGCGGACCGCTCGCCGAATGTGCGCGAGGCCGCGGCTGCGCTCGACGTTCATCTGCTCAACAAGCCGCTGAAGCCCGGCGCCCTTCGCGCCCTGCTGGCGCAATGGCGCGCGACCCGGGTCGCGGCCGAATAACGCCGTTCACGACCGGGTAGCCGCGCTCTCGCGCATCGCGGCCTCGGAGGCGAGAAAGGCTTCGACCTCCGCTCCCGGCAGCGGGCTGTCCTGTAGCGTCCCGACCTCGGCCATCAGCCGCGCGACGGGCACATAAGCGCGCTCAGCCCGGTCGTAGAGCGCGGCGCGCACGAGGGCGTGGGCCGCCACGATCTCCTCGCCATCCTTGCCGCGTGCCAGAACGCGATGCTGGATCACCAGCCAGGAATCGCTCCAGCACAGGATCGCCGTTTCGATCCGGAAGGGCTGGAACGGGCGCAGTTCGCGGCGAAAGCGGATCGTCCCGGCATTGACCACCGGCACCCAGCGATGCCGCAGCACCGCCCGCCAGAGCCCGCTGCGCAGCATCAGGTCACTGCGTCCGAGGTCCATCAGCGACCAGTAGCGGCCATTGTTCATGTGCAGCGAGGTGTCGAGGTCATGCGGCCAGACGCGGAAGCCCAGCACGGAAGGATCGCCCAGCGGCTTCAGCCGCGGACCGAACGGGCTGGTCAGCAGCAGCCAGATCAGGCGGAACCAGAGATTCATTGAAAAACGCCTCGCGGAATAAGCCTCGCGGCTCAGGCGACGCCAGGCGCCGCTCGACGACCAATATAGTTTACTTATGAACTATTAAATGGTGCCGGGCCAGTGACGCGGCCGCGAAACGCCGTCGGCGCGGGATGACGGCCTCGCCAGGCTGGCGTAACAGCATGAGGGGCCTGCTATGACCCCGCCTGATAATGCCTTTGCGTCCGGGGACATGCCGATGCCGACCCTCCACGTTTCTCCGCTCTCAAAGCTTGCTGAAACCGTAGCAGCAGTGCGCGCCAGCCATCTGGTGACGCTGATCAATGTCGGCACGGTGGTCGAGCGCCCGGCCAGTATCGTGGAGGGCCGTCACCTCGTCCTCGGCATGTCCGATATCAGCGCCCCGCTGGACGGCCATGTCGTGCCGGCGGAAGAGCATGTCGAACGGTTTCTCGCCTTCGTGCGGGGCTGGGACCGCGCCGCGCCGCTTCTGATCCATTGCTGGGCCGGCATCAGCCGCTCGACCGCCGCAGCCTATATCGCCGCCTGCGCGCTCGGGCCATTACGGGACGAGGACGAGATCGCGACCGCGTTGCGCAGCGCCGCCCCTGCCGCCACGCCAAATGCGCGCCTCGTCGCCATCGCCGATGCCATGCTCGGCCGCGAAGGCCGCATGAGCACGGCCATCGCGCGGATCGGAAGGGGGGCCGAGGCGTTCGAGGGAACGCCGTTTTCACTGCATTTGGGCTGAGTTCAGCCTCGCGTAGCAAGCAGCTTCGTGCAGGTTATCGCGGCATCGCCGCCGATATCGGCGCCTTGTTCCAAAATCGATGCAGATCATTGCTTGCGCAGCGCGGAATTTGCGACAATGCATCGCGCAGGGGATACCGGCATCATGACGATCGAACTCGATTCACGCGACCGCGCCATCCTGCGCATCCTGCAGGCCGATGGGCGCATCACGAATTCGGACCTCGCCGAGAAGGTGCATCTGTCACCCTCGGCCTGTCTGCGCCGCGTCCGCCAGCTCGAAGAGAGCGGGCTGATCCGCGGCTATGCCATGATCCTCGACGACAAGATCGCGGGGTTTCCGGGCACCGCCTTCGTCTTCGTCACGCTCGACCAGCAGGGCCGCGCCTCGCTGGAAGGCTTCGAGCAGGCGGTACTGAACCTGCCCGAGATCCTCGAATGCCATCTGCTGGCCGGGGCGCATGACTATCTGATGCGGGTGATCTACCGCGACAGTGCCGATTTCGAGCGCATCCACACCGACATCATCACGCAGCTTCCGGGCGTGACCCGCGTACAATCGACGCTGACGCTGCGCAGCATCAAGAAGAGCTCGGCTCTGCCGGTGTGAGCGCTGTCAGCAACGTCGAACTTGCTCACATCTCGGGGTTGCGGGCGCCGTCGCTCCGGCGGATAAGCGTCCGGCAAACGGGAATCACGCTGTGAGCGAATCCAATGACGACGTCGCCGCCCTGCCCTTCGAGGCGGCGCTGAAGCAGCTCGAGGACATCGTCGCCCGGCTAGAGCGCGGCGACGTCGCCCTTGAGGAATCGATCGCGATCTACACCCGCGGCGAGGCCCTGAAGGCCCGCTGCGACGCGCTGCTGAAACAGGCCGAGGCGCGCATCGAGAAGATTACGCTCAGTGCCGACGGCAAGCCGACGGGGACAGCCCCGCTCGACGTCGACAAGTAGAGCCACCGTACTCAGCGACCGACGGCCATCCCCGCCCAGGGCGTCAGGCGCCCTATCAACGCCTCCACCAGCGCCGCGGCATGACGTACGCCTGGATCCCCGTTACGCCGCCTGTGCCAGGCGAGATGCAGCGGAAACCCCTCGACGGGGATCGGCGGCTCGATCGCGATCAGATCGGCGCGGGACGATTCGGGCAGGCAGCGGCTCGGGAGCAGCGCGATCAGATCGGAGCCGGCGAGCAATGGCGGCACCATCGTGAAACTCGGCACGACGATCCCGATCTGCCTCGCGCGGCCGATCCGCGCCAGCGCCTCATCCAGCGCGCCCCTGGTTTCGCCACGCCCCGACACCAGCACATGCCGGCAGGAGAGCCAGGCATCGAGGTCGAAGCTCGCGCCTGCGGGATGGTCCTCGCGCATGACGGCGAGATAGCTTTCGCGCAGAAGCTCCTTGCGGGTGAAATCGGCCTCCGTCGCGGGGAAGACCGAGACCGCGAGGTCGATGCTACCACGCCCAAGGCCGTCGAGTGCCGCCGCCGCGCCGTGCCATGGCATGATCGCCAGCGTGATGCC
>QBLV01000011.1:40596-51551 GCA_003241815.1 Hyphomicrobiales bacterium
TTCCGCCTGCAGCGCCGGTGCGATCACGACAGCGGGATGATCGGCCATGACGAGCCGGATCGTCTGGCGCAGCGTCGCAAGGTTGGGCTCGCGCGGTTCGAGCAGGGCTGCCATTGCGGCGAGCACGTCCTTGACCGGCCCGGCCAGCGCCTGCGCCTTGGGCGTCAGCACCATGCCGCCGGCGCCACGTTCCAGGAGCCGGTCGCCGAACAGATGCCGGCAGCGTTCCAGCGCACTCGATGCGGCGGGTTGCGACAGGCCGATCCGATCGGCGGCGCGCGAGACATGAGCCTCGTCGAGCAGCGCGTCGAGAACGACCAGCAGGTTCAGATCAATCGATCTCAAATTCATGAAATGGATGATACGCTATATCGATGATCCATTGGGATGATTTTGATGCGGGGCGCATCCTCCGGCCATCACCACGGAGGTTGCCATGAGCCAGACCCTGATCCTGCTGTTTCACCCTGATTTCAGCCGCTCGCGGGCCAATCGCGCCCTTGCCGATGCGGCGCGCGCGCGTTCGGATACCGAGATCGTCGATGTGCAGGCGCTCTACCCGGACGGCCTCATCGACATAGACTGCGAGGTGGCACGGCTGCTGAAGGCCGACAGCATCGTCTTCCAGTTTCCATTGCAGTGGTATTCCACGCCGCCGCTGCTCAAAGCCTGGCAGGATGCCGTTTTGACGCGGATGTTCTACATCGCAGCGGAGACGGAGGGCGCGAAGCTCGCCAGCAAGCCTCTGCTCGTCGCCGTGACCGCCGGCAACGTCCAGCACGCCTATGCGGCGGACGGGGCCAACCTGTTCCCGCTGCGCGATCTGCTCAGGCCGCTCCAGGCGACGGCCAATCGCTGCGGGCTCGCCTGGGCCGAGCCCTTCCTGATCTACAACGCCCACAAGGCTGACGACGAGACGCTGCAGGCGGCGGGCGAGCATTATGCGAACCGGCTCGGGCGGCTCGGCGGCCAAGCATCATAGCCGGCCGTTGGCCTCGCCGAGTTGCCCGGCGATATGCTTCCAGACCTGCCGCAGACGGTGGACATGGAGGTCGTCGAGCATGACCATCACCATATGCCGGACGTTCGCGACCGACAGGTCCTTGGCGCCTGAAGAGGGTGGAGTGCCAAGGCTCAAGGCATTCCGCATCGTGGTATCCCGAATGTTGTCGCGAAGCAGTATTTCGCCAATGAGCCCGATGATCTCCGCTCCCGGCTCCAAGCCCTTGGCGGAGGGGGTAGCCTGATCCTGCGCTGGAGCAGCCTCACGGACAGCAGCATCATGGGCAGCGGCATCATGGGCAGCATCATCTTCAACCGCGTCCACATCCCGCGAGGGATCGCTCTGCTGAGACTGCCGAGCGTGGACAGTGTCACGCGTTCCCGCGTCGGCGCCGAAGTGCGGCAGGCCGTCATTGATCAGCAGGCTGGCGCCGGCCGGATCGAAGGCCGCATGAGCAAAGGCCGCCTCGATCGATTTGACTACCGCCACCTCTGCCGCCGTGGCCAGGTCCGAGGCGGCCTTCGCCGCCCTCATCGCCTCCTGCGCAACCTTCTCCGCGGCACCTACGTCTTCCTCTGCCTTCTTGACCCGGGCGTCATCCGGCGCAGCGGCTTTCGCGGCGGCGAGCACCGCGTTTGCGGCGCCGAGACTCAGCTTCGTCGCAGTGGCGTAGGCGTTGGCTTTGGCGGCTTGCGCAGCGACTGCGGCTGCCCGATCGATGAGGGTTTCCACCCGGAAGCCCGGCACCTGCTTGATCACCGCGCGCTCGAGATCGAAAATCGTGCGGATGTTGAGGGTCTTGAGCAGCAGAAAGCGATCGGGCCCTGTTACGGTGCAGAGTTGCGCCTGTGCGACCCAGTCGATCGTTTCATAGATGCCGTAGGGGCTTTCGATGTGAAGCATGATCGGGTTGGCAGTGGCGAGGTTCTGGACATCGTAGATGTTCGCCTCCTCCAGCCGGTAGGCGATGAAATCGTCGATGCCATCGATCAAGGTCACCGGCACGAGCTTGGCGTGCGGGGCCAGATCGGCATAGCGCTCCTTGAAGTTCAGCCCCGATTTCCGCAGCACAAGTTGTAGCGCCGCATCCGGAATGAAACCGAGCGCAAAGGCGATGATCAGCCAGATAGCGCTGACCCCGGTCGCCGGCCCCGTGGTCGGGCAAGATCGGTCGGCGGGACAGACGGTGGCGAGATTGAGGGCCGGCGGCTGGGTCGCGGCAGACGGCGGTGGAGCTACCCCGGGGAGCCCGACAACGCCGGGATCGGCCGGAGGCGTGGGGTTGATCGGGGCCACAGAGTTGACCGGTTGCACCGCAGTGGGTGTCGGCGGTGCGCCAGCCAGCACCTGCCGGGTGATCGAGACCGCGTTCGCCCAACTCTCGCCGGTCGGGAAGACGCGGTAGATCACCACGGCCAGCAGCATCGCGAGCAGGATGTGAGCGAAACAGCGCAGAAACGTCACCGGCGACAGATCAAAGACCGCCACCGCCCGCAACAACAGGCGCAAGCTGAAGAAATAGCTGCCCGCAAAGGCCAGGAGCGCGACCGTGAGCACATTGGCGTGCAGCGCCTGGAACTGGGTTGGGGCCGCGATCGTCGCGATGTCTGCCCCGCCAAGCGCCAGCATGCTCGGCCACAACCATGAGCCCACGGCGAAGTCCGGACCGATCTGGTACACCTCGATCAGCGGCGCGAACAGGATGAGCGAACCGAACCAGGAAATCACCATGAAAGGGATCGCACAGATCAGCATCAGCCAGTCCGAGCGGGTGACCATCGGATAGCGGGGGACATCAACCGACGTCTGCGGATGGCCCGGCGGAAAATCGAGATCGGCGAAATATTTGCCCTTCACAAATTCGAAGGACACGTTAGGAGCCCCTCTGGGATCGAGAAGCTGGGCAGGGCCGGCCTGTGGGCTCGGCTGGGTAAAGTTGAACGTCGCCGCGAACAGATCGATCAGTTTGATACGGCTCAAGCGGACCTCGTGCCGAATGATGATGATCGCAACCGGTGTCACCACAGCGAGGAAGACGGATGCCCAGATGGCGAAGGTCAACTGCCTGTCGGCGCCGAAGCCGTATTGGATCAAAGCCCCGATCGCGAAGAGGGGCGCGGCGAACAAGACGACGAAGGCCAGCCCCTTCAGAAAGGCAAGCAACTGTGCCCGGTGGCGACTGCTCATGATGGTGACCCCCAAAACACGCGTGATGCTCTCAGCGCAGACGGAGCGGCTGCCCCTACCGGGCAACCAGAATGCTTCCTTAACGTAATGTTAAATCAATCACACAACCCTTGGTTGTGCAATGGCCGTCGACGCGTTGACCGCCGACGCGTTGGGACGATCGAAGGTGGCCAGCACATGTCGCTGGAAGTGGCGCAGCCACTCTCCAGGGGGACCCCGCGGCCGGCGAGGCTTGCATGATCGGCCGATGGCGGTGAAAATCTGCGACCACCGAGGACCATCGCCATGTCGCAACTCCCCGCCGAAGACCCTGTCCCGGGCGATGCCCGCTCCTGCCAGGCGATCGAGCAGGTGATCGTGCCGCGCGCGCATGATCTCGGCGGCTTCTCGGTCAGGCGTGCCCTGCCTTCAATCGGGCGCAAGATGGTCGGCCCCTTCATCTTCTTCGACCAGATGGGGCCGGCCGAGTTCCATCTCGGCGAAGGGCTGGACGTGCGGCCCCATCCGCATATCGGGCTTTCGACCGTGACCTATCTGTTCGACGGCGAGATCATGCACCGCGACTCGCTCGGCACCGAACTCGCGATCCGGCCGGGCGCGGTCAACCTGATGACGGCGGGACGCGGCATCGTCCATTCCGAGCGCACCGGACTGGAGGCGCGCGCGAACGGGCCGAAGCTCTACGGCATCCAGGCCTGGCTCGCCCTGCCGAAGTCGCATGAGGAGGTCGCGCCGGAATTCGTCCATCACGCGGCGCCGGAACTGCCAAGGATCGTGGAAGGCGGAAAGCGCATCAGCCTGATCATGGGCTCGGCCTATGGCCAGACCTCGCCGGTCAAGTTCCCCTGGGACGCGCTCTATGCCGAGGCCGTGCTGTCGCCCGGCGCGATCCTGCCGCTCGACCCCGACTATGACGAGCGCGCGGTCTATATCGTCTCCGGCAAGATCGACATCGCAGGCGACGAGTTCGGCGCCGGCCAACTCCTGATCTTCAAGCCCGGCGACCGCATCTCGATCCTCGGCGTCGACCAGAGCCGTTTGATGATCATCGGCGGCGAGCCGATGGACGGGCCGCGCCATATCTGGTGGAACTTCGTCTCCTCCTCGAAGGAGCGCATCGACCAGGCCAAGGCGGAATGGAAAGCCGGTCGCTTCGACACGGTGCCAGGCGACGAGGCGGAGTTCATCCCGCTGCCCGAGGGGTGAGCTCGCCTTCTGGCATCGTTTTCAGCCTCGGCATCGACGACGCCAAGATCGCCAGCGTCGAGAGGGCGAAGAGGCCGATCGGCAGCGCCATCGCCGCCTGCAGGCCGAACCATTCGCCGGCAAAGCCGCCTGCCAGCGCGCCAAGCGGGCGCATGCCGTACATGGCGGTCGTCAGCGTGGCGCTGACGCGGCCGAGCAGGGCCTGCGGAGTCACCGCCTGGCGCAGGCTGGTCTGGGTGATGAACCAGAGGATCGGGCCAAAGCCCAGAAGCAGGAAGGCAAGCCCGAGCGCGGCGACGCCGAGCGCGGGCGGGGCCAAGGCCAGAGCCCCGACCCCGACAAGCGAGACAGCGGGGCCGAAGATCAGCAGGGCTCCGGTCGGCAGCCGGGCGATGAGCGTCGGCCCGACGATCGCGGCTGCGATCGAGCCGATGCCGGCGATCGAGGAAGCCAGCCCGATCGCGGTCGGCTCCAGCAGCAGCACGCGCGCGGCATAGGGAACAAACAACGCCAGGAAAGCGAAGAAACCGAGATTCCAGGCGATGGCGCAGAGCGCGATCGGCCTGAGATAGGGATGGCGGACGACGAAGGCGCCCCCCTCGGCGATGGCGCGATGCAGGGCCAGACGCGGCTGTGGCGCCGGCGTAGCGCTCGGCAGCCGCCCCGCCGCGACCAGAATGACAATGCCGACAACCGCGCAGAGCAGGAGCCCGAGCGTTCCGACGCCGCGCGCCACCGCCCAACCGGCGATCAGCGGCGACGCGAAGCTCAGCACCGCGCGGCCGAGTTCCATGCGCCCGTTGGCGCGTGGCAGATCGCCGACCGCGACCATGCGTGGCAGCAGGACGAAGATCGCCAGCGCGATGGTGACGGGTCCGGCCGCCGCGATGAAGGCCGAAGCGGCCAGTCCCGGGCCCACGAGGCCGAAGCCGAGCAGCGCCGAACCGGCGAGCGAGCCGAGCAGCATCAGGACACCGCCGAGCCGAATGAGCGCGCGCGGAGCGACGCGGTCGGCGTAGACGCCGGCCGGCAGCGAGACCAGCAACCAGGCGGCCGACTGCGCCGCGACCAGCAGGCCGACCAGGCGCGGGCTCGCCCCGGCCTGCGTCGCCGCCAGCGAAATCGTATCGAGCGCCAGCTTGTCGGCGAATTGGGAGAGAACGCCGGTCAGCAGGAGAGCGAGCGGCAGGGGGGACGACATTGGCGGGGTTCCGGCTTGTGGGACGACGCCAAACGTCTCACCCAGCCGGAACCGAACCCACCCGATTTCTGGCTCGCGAAACAAAGGCGATGCCGGTAGCGCGCAAGAACGCGGCGCTCACGCCACCACCGGCGGGATCCTAAGATGATGATCGGTGGCCTGCTGCAGGGCGTAGCCGATGCGCAGCGCCATCGCCTCCTCATAGCCCTGGCAGCAGATCTGCAGGGAGAGCGGCAGTCCGGCTGCGGTGAAGCCGTTGGGCAGCGAGAGCGCACACATCTCGAGGAAGTTGCCGAAGCGGGTGAAGCGCGATGGCATGACCGCCTGATCGACGTCGTCGAGCCGTATGGCGGGCGTCGCCGTGCTCGGCGTCAGCAGGGCATCGGTGCGAGCCATGGCCACCGCCATCTGGCGCTTGCATTCGACCTGTCGGTGCTTGGTGGCGAGGTAAGCTTGCGCCGAGACCTGCCCGCCGCCGAGCACGCGCGCGCGTACGGCGTCATCCAGGAGCGCACCAGCATCCTCGGCCATGGCGCCATCGTTGAAATAGGCTTCGGCTTCGAGAATGGCCTGGGTATTGAGAAAGTCGGAGAAGGCGAAGGGCAGCGTCACATCGACGATCTCAGCTCCGAGCCCGCCCAATATCTGCAGTGAACGGTCATAGGCGGCGAGCATCTCAGCATCGACGCCCTCGCGTTCCGAGGCCGGCATGCGCGCCAGCCGCAAACCGCGAACGCCGCGCGTCAGCGTCGGCATCGGATCCACCGGCAGGATGCCGCGCGTATTGGGATCGAGCGGATCGGGTCCCTGCATCACATTGTAGAGCAGGGCGACGTCCGTCACGTCGCGCGCCATTGGGCCGGGCGTGTCGAGCGATGTCGAGAGCGGCAGGACGCCATGCACCGAAACGCGGCCGATCGTGACCTTCAGCCCGGTCAGGCCGCAGAACGAGGCCGGCAGGCGCACCGAGCCGCCTGTGTCGGTGCCGATCGCCCAGGGCGCGAGCCTGGCCGCGACAGCGACGCCCGAGCCGCTGCTGGAGCCGCCCGGCGTGCGCGCATGGGCAGGGTCCCACGGGTTCCATGGCGTACCCATATGCTGGTTCGTGCCCCAGCCGCCGAAGGCGAACTCCACAGTGTGGGTCTTGCCGAGCACGATCATGCCCTGCGCGATCATCCGCTGCGCGATCGTCGCCGTCAGGGTCGAGCGACGCTCACGCCACTGGGCCGAGCCGCCGGTGGTGATGCGGCCTTCGAGTTCGACCAGATCCTTCAGCGCGACCGGCACGCCATGGAGAGGGCCGACTGCATGGCCGGAGCGGATCGCCTTGTCCGCCCCTTCTGCCGCCAGCCGCGCATCCGCGCCGTAGACGGACACGAAGGATTGGAGCTTCGGCTCGAAACGCGCGATGCGCGCGAGCAGCGCATCAATCACATCGACCGGCGAGAGCCGTGTGGCCGCGATTTCGCGCGCGAGGATATGGGCCGGCAGCAGCGCGGGATCGCTGGCGTGAGCGGACGCATCGTTCATGGCGGTCACTGCATGCTGACGAGCGTCAGATCGACGAACCAGGATTGGGGCGAGACGAAGCCCTTCACCTTGGGCGACATGGCGCGCGGGTTGAGATCATGGACGATGTAGAGCCAGGGCGGGTTGTCGACGAGCCGTTCATGGGCGAGCGCCGTCGCCTCCGCCACGACCTTGGGATTACCGGCCTCGGCCAGCCTGACCAAAGCCGTCTCGAAAGCCTCGTCCTTCCATTGCGCGAAATTGAAGCCGTTGGGCGTAGCGCCGGCAGCGGCGAAATAGCGGGCCATGACACTCGGGTCGGACGAGGGCGAGCTGATGTTCAAAGACATCGCTCCGTTCAGCGCGGGCGCATCGGGCAGCGCGCGCATGCTGTTCAGCAGAACCTGCCATTCGGTGACGACGAACTCGACCGTCACGCCGCAGGCCTCCTTGAGATTGGCTTGCATGAACTCGTTCATCGGCAGCGGCGACATCTGGCCCGAGCCGGAGGTCGAGATCATCACCTTGAACGACAGCGGCTTCTGGGCGGTGAAGCCGGCCTCCGCCAGCAGCGCCTTGCCCCTGGCGGGGTCGAAACGGTAGCGGTTCACCGGCTTGCCGAAATCCGGGTCGCTCGCCTTCAGCCAGCCGGTGGCGGGCTCCGCCGTGCCGTTGAGAAGGGAGACGATGGCGTCGCGATCCACGCAATAATTCAGTGCCTGCCGGACCCGCACATCCTTGAACGGGCTGTTGGTCGCGCCGATGTTGTAAAACCATGGCCAAACATGAGGATACGACCCGGTGGTGATGGTGAAGCCGGCCTGTTTCAGCGACGGGATGCCGTCGGCCGGCGGGACCTCGATCCAGTCGACCTGGCCGGAGCGGAGCGCCGCGAGGCGGGCATTCGCTTCAGGGATCGGCTGGAGAACGACCTTGTCGAGCTTGGCTTTCTTGGTGGCATCCCAGTAGCCGTCATGGCGGACGAGTTCGACGCGTTCGCGCGGGGCGACGCTGGCGATCCGGAACGGCCCCGTCCCAGCAGAGCCCTGCGCGCCGACCTTGCCCCAATCGCGCCCCGCCTTTTCGAAGGATGCGGGCGAGGAGAACAGGATCAACGCCGTCATGTAGGGGAAATAGGAAGCCGGGCTCGCCGTGGTGATCGCCACCGTCATCTCGTCGATCTTGCGATAACCGGTCATGATCGGCGCTCGGGCACGCACGATGCCCGCAGCGGGCGGCTCGAACTGAGGCGCATCCTTGTTGAAATAGCGTTCGAGATTCCAGATCACGGCGTCGGCATCGAAGGCGGTGCCGTCATGGAAGGTGACGCCGCGCCGCAGATGGAAGCGCCACGTCCTCGGATCGTCGGGCACCTGTTCCCAGCGTTCCGCCAGGCCCGGCCGCAGGGGCGCCAGCCGATCGGTCGTCGTCAGATCCCACAGCGCCAGGCTCTCGAAGACCGGGTAGCCGAGGAAACGCATACCCTCGAAGCCGTTATTGGGCATGCCCGTCGTCGTGGGAATGTCGGACGCCGTCATCGCCAGACGCAAAGTGCCCTGAGCGCGGACCGGCTCAATTGCGCCAGCCAGGGCAAGGCCAGCCAAGGCAAGGGCTCCTGCAGCAAACCGCAGTCGGCCGAAGCCGCCACGATAGCGATGAAGACATTCGAACATGACAGCTTCCCCCGGAGCGAGTGCTTGAATTCGCAGCAAATTACGGGCCAGCCCGCAAGATCCCTTAGCGCGGCAGCATGACTGCCTCTCGTCAGTGGCGGACCCTTCCTGGCTCGCATCTGTCGCCCTTGTGCCGCCCCGTCGGGATGCGATAGACCGGCCCCGTGACGAAGCGCCCGCCCACACCGATGCTCGACCGCGTTCACACGCCCGAGGATCTCCGCCAATTGCCCGACAGCGACCTGCGTCAGGTTGCCGACGAATTGCGACTCGAGACGATCGACGCGGTCTCCGTCACCGGCGGGCATCTGGGAGCGGGGCTCGGCGTCGTCGAGCTGACTGTGGCGCTGCACCATGTTTTCGACACGCCACGCGACCGGCTGATCTGGGATGTCGGCCACCAGGCTTATCCCCACAAGATCCTGACCGGCCGGCGCGACCGCATCCGCAGCTTACGCCAGCCCGGCGGCCTGTCGGGCTTCACCCGCCGTGCGGAGAGCGAATACGACCCGTTCGGCGCCGCCCACTCGTCGACCTCGATCTCGGCGGGCCTCGGCATGGCGGTGGCCCGCGATCTCGCCGGCGGCAGCAACAACGTCATCGCCGTGATCGGCGACGGGGCGATGTCGGCCGGAATGGCCTATGAGGCGATGAACAATGCCGGTGCGCTCGGCTCGCGCCTCGTCGTCATCCTGAATGACAACGACATGTCGATCGCGCCCCCGGTTGGGGCGATGTCGGCCTATCTCGCGCGTCTGGTATCAGGGCGGACTTATCGCTCCATCCGCGAGATCGCCAAGCATCTGGCCGAGCGGCTGCCGCGCTTCTTCCAGGACAAGGCCAAGCGGACGGAAGAATATGCGCGAGCCTTCTGGACCGGCGGGACGCTGTTCGAGGAGCTCGGCTTCTATTATGTCGGCCCGATCGATGGGCATAATCTCGACCATCTCCTTCCCGTGCTGCGCAATGTCCGCGACGCCGGTACCGGGCCGATCCTCGTCCATGTCGTGACGCAGAAGGGCAAGGGCTACGCCCCAGCCGAAGCCACGGCCGACAAGTATCACGCCGTCGTCCGGTTCGACCCCGTCACCGGCCTCCAGGCCAAGGCCCCGGCCAACGCGCCGAGCTATACCGCCGTCTTCGGCAATGCCCTGATCAAAGCCGCCCGCGAAGACGACAAGATCGTTGCCGTCACGGCCGCCATGCCTTCGGGCACCGGGATCGACGCCTTCGGCAAGGAATTTCCGGCCCGCACCTTCGATGTCGGCATCGCCGAGCAGCATGCCGTGACCTTCGCGGCCGGCCTCGCAACGGAGGGTTACAAGCCGTTCTGCGCGATCTATTCGACCTTCATGCAGCGGGCCTACGATCAGGTCGTCCACGACGTCGCGATCCAGAAGCTCCCCGTGCGCTTCGCGCTCGACCGGGCCGGCCTCGTCGGCGCCGACGGGGCAACGCATGCCGGCGCCTTCGACATCACCTATCTCGCCTGCCTGCCCGAGATGGTGGTGATGGCTGCCGCCGACGAAGCTGAACTGACGCATATGGTCGCCACCGCCGCAGCCTTTGACGAGGGCCCGATCGCGTTCCGGTATCCGCGCGGAGAGGGTGTCGGCGTTGAAATCCCGGATGTCGGCGTGCCGCTGGAAATCGGCCGGGGCCGGATCGTCCGCGAGGGCGCGCGCGTGGCGCTGCTGTCGCTCGGGACGCGGCTGGCGGAATGCCTCTTGGCAGCGGAGCAACTCGGCCAGCGCGGGCTTTCGACCACGGTCGCCGATGCACGCTTCGCCAAACCGCTCGACGAGGCCCTGATCTTGCGTCTGGCACGCGAGCACGAAATCCTGGTCACCGTCGAGGAAGGCTCCATCGGCGGCTTCGGCAGCCATGTGCTGCATCTGCTGGCCCGCAGCGGCCTGCTCGACGGCGGCCTGAAGGTCAGGACGCTGACCCTGCCCGACATTTATCAGGAGCATGACAAGCCCGAGGCGATGTATGCGCGGGCCGGGCTCGACGCCGCCGGCATCGTGCGCACCGTCGAGGGTGCGCTCGGCACGCCCGCCGCGATCAAACGGGCCTGAAGCGGCCCAAGGCAGATATCGCATGAAGAGCCGGGCCGACCAGTTGCTCGTCGAGCGCGGCCTGTTCGAGAGCCGGGCACGGGCGCAGGCCGCGATCG
>QBLV01000011.1:51561-54911 GCA_003241815.1 Hyphomicrobiales bacterium
CGGTCAGCCCGTCCGCAAAGCCTCTCAGATGCTGGCAAGCGATGCCGTGGTCTCGGCGCAGGCGCCGCATCCTTACGTCTCGCGCGGCGGTCTGAAGCTTGCGGAAGCGCTCGACGGCTTCGGCTTCGACCCTGCCGGCTGCGTCTGCCTCGATGTCGGCGCCTCGACCGGGGGCTTCACGGATCTGCTGCTCAAGCGCGGCGCGGCGCGCGTCATCGCCGTCGATGTCGGGCGCGACCAGCTTCATGCCTCGCTGCGAAGCGATCCGCGCGTGCTCAGCCTCGAGGCGCAGGACATCCGGTCGCTCACGCCGGCCGCGTTGCCGGACATGCCCTCGCTGGCTGCGATCGATGTCAGCTTCATCTCGCTGCGGCTGGTGCTGCCGGCGGTCGTCGCACTAATGGCACCGGCCGCGCAGATCGCGGCGCTGATCAAGCCGCAGTTCGAAGCCGGCCGCGCGGCTTTGAAAAAGGGTATCGTCAGGGATGAGGCGGTTCATGCCAGCGTCTGCGCCGATATTGCAGCACTGATGGCAAGGCTCGGCTTCGATGTGGATGGTCCGGTGCCCTCGCCCATCGAGGGCGGCGACGGCAACCGCGAATTCCTGATCGGCGGGCGGCGAGGAGGCTGATCAGCGTTTCAATAGTGCGTCGATTTCCGCCTGGAGCGCACGGTTTTCGATGCTGCCGATGTCCATCGCGCCGTTGACATTGATGAACTGCGTGGCGCGGCCGATCTGTCGCCGCAAGGCCTCACTGGCGACATCGACGATGGTGGCGGCCTCGAGACCCTCGCGCTTTTCGGCCAGCAGTGCCGTTGCCGTGGAAATCAACCGGGCCATGGCGCAGCAGAGCTCTTCGAAGCCCGCCCGTCGGGCCGGCGCCACACCGTCATAGGCTGCCAAGGCGGTGGGGGCGCAGCGCAGCCCCGAAACCTCGAAATGCTCGCGATAGGTGATGCTGCGCCAGGCCTTGAGGTCATCGACGATGCTGTCGTCGTCCGCCGCCATCTCGATCAGCATCAAGGCTTCGCTGAAGCGGTTGAGGAAATCGGTCGAGAGTCGCGGCGCCTGGGACGCCTGCGCCTGAGCATCCGCCGAACCAGCCAGCCCCTTGATCGCCGGAACACCCATCATGAACCCCAAACCGAGCGCGACTATGCTTGGGCAAACCCAAATAAAGTGTTGATCCCAACGCAAGCCATTGCCACATCTGCGATCCATGTGCGGTCGCTACGCCATCACTTTGCCTCCGGAGGCGATGCGGTCCCTGTTTGCCTATCGCGAGCAGCCGAACTTTCCGCCGCGCTACAACATCGCGCCGACGCAGCCGGTGCCCATCGTGCGCCTGCATGAGGGCGCGCGACAGTTCATGCTGATGCGCTGGGGCTTCATTCCCGGCTGGGTCAAGGATCCCAAGGATTTTCCGCTCGTCATCAACATCCGCGCCGAAAGCGCCACGACGAAGCCGTCCTTTCGCGCTGCGCTCACGCGGCGGCGCTGCCTGATGCCGGTAGACGGCTTCTACGAATGGCGCCGTCTCGGCCAGGGACGCGAGGCCGAGAATCGAGCCTATCTGTTTCGCCGGCCTGATCGCGGGATGTTCGCCTTCGCCGCGCTGTGGGAGACTTGGCACTCGCCCGACGGCTCCGAGATCGACACCGTCGCGCTGGTCAACGGGCCGGCCAACGGGCTGATGGCCGCGATCCACGAACGCTGCCCCGTCATCATCGAGCCCCCGGATTTCGACACCTGGCTCGACCCGATGGCCGAGGCCAAAGACACCGCCGCCCTGCTCCGACCGCCGCCGGACGATTTGCTGGAGATGGTCGCGATCGGCACGGCGGTGAACAAGGTCGCCAATGACGGGCCGCAGGTGCAGGAACCGTTTGATCCCGCGGCGGCCGAAGCGGCCAAACCCGAGACGAAGCCGCCTGCCCGCACGGCTCGCCCGAAGAATGACGCTCAGGGCAGCCTGTTCTGAAGCAAGCATTTCGGTTCGAACAGTTCGAGCTATTTTCGCTCGAACTGTTCGAAATCACATCACCAGAACGGCGCCGGGGTTGAGGATTCCCTCCGGATCGAGCGTCGCCTTCAGCGTCTTCATCAGCGCCAGTTCGACCGGGTCCTTGACGCCGGGCAACAGATCGCGCTTGAGCCGGCCGATGCCGTGCTCGGCCGAGATCGAGCCGTGCATCTCGCTGACGATGGCATGGACCGCCTCGTTCATCGCGCTCCAGCCGGCGATGAAGGCGGCCTTGTCGCCGCCGACCGGCTGGCTGACGTTGAAGTGAATGTTGCCGTCGCCGAGATGGCCGAAGGGCAGCGGCCGGCAGCCGGGCACCATCGCTGTGACAGCCTCGGACGCCCTGGCGATGAACGCCGGCACGGCATGCAGCGGCACCGAGACATCGTGCTTGATCGAGCCGCCCTCATAAGTCTGCACCTCGGAGAGCATCTCGCGCAGCTTCCAGAAATCGGCGCGCTGGGTCAGCGAGCCGGCGAGCGCCGCGTCGGTGACAAGGCCCTGCTCCAGCGCCTCGCCGAGGAAAGCCTCCACCGCCTCATCGAGCCCCGCCGCACTCTGCGACGAGACCTCCATCAGCACATACCAGGGCGAGGGTTCCGACAGCGGATCGCGCGCGCCCGAGGCATGCCTCAGGACGAAATCGATCCCGAGCCGCGACATCAGCTCGAAGGTGGTGAGCGTGCCGCCGGCGCCAGCCTTGGCGGTGTTGAGCAGCGCCAGCGCCGCCTCGGGCGAAGGCACGGCGAGGAAGGCGGTGGCGCGCGCGGCGGGCAGCGGGAAGAGTTTCAGGACAGCGGCGGTGATGATGCCGAGCGTGCCTTCGGCGCCGATGAAGAGGTTCTTCAAATCGTAGCCGGTGTTGTCCTTGCGAAGCTGGCGCAGGCCGTTCCAGATGCGGCCGTCGGCCAGCACGACCTCCAGCCCCATGCAAAGCTCGCGGGCATTGCCATAGGCCAGCACCGCCGTGCCGCCGGCATTGGTCGAGAGATTGCCGCCGATCGTGCACGAGCCTTCCGAGGCGAGCGAGAGCGGGAAGAGGCGCCCTGCCCCTTCGGCCGCGGCTTGGGCCTTCTGCAGTGTCAGCCCGGCTTCGACCGTCATCGTGTCGCTGTCGGCATCGATGGCACGGATCTTGTCCATGCGCTGGAGCGACAGGATGATCTCGCGACCCTCGGCGATCGGAATCTGGCCACCGACAAGGCCTGTGTTGCCGCCCTGCGGCACGAGCCGCGTGCCGGTCCGCGCCGCGAGTTTCACCAGTTCGGCGACCTCGGCGGTCGAGCCCGGCCGGACGATGGCCTGGGCCTTGCCGCGAAACAGGTC
>QBLV01000120.1:0-4166 GCA_003241815.1 Hyphomicrobiales bacterium
GGCCAGGATCGTGATCAGCCGCATGTGCTCGAGCAGGCGTTCGAGCGCCAGCGAGGCATCCTTGCTGTGGGTCGCGAGGTTCTGGAGCACGCCGGTCTCGCCGCGCAGACCGTCATTGATCGCACGCAGCTCGCCGGTCAGGCCCGACAGCGCCTTGCCCGCCTCGGCGATCTCGGCGCCGGAGAGCTCGGTGGAGAGCGTCGAAAGCCGCTCCTTCAGGCCCTCGAACAGGCTCAACCCCTCGCCAAGCTGGCTGCCGGCTTTGGCAAAGGTGACGTCGATCTCACGGGCGCTGCCTTCCAGCGCCAGGACCAGCCTCGCCAGGCCCGGATCGCGGGCGGCCATCGCAGCCCCGCCATTGCCGTTGTCGACTTCAAACGCCGCGCGCATTCCCGCCCCCTAACGCAGGCGCCGCCTGCGGCCACGCCATGATCTCCTGTGGTACACGCGAGAGCTTGACGATCCGTTCGGCCGCACCGAGATCGATCGCCGCCTTCGGCATGCCGAAGACGACGCAGCTTTCGGCGTCCTGCGCCAGGGTCCGGCAGCCGGCCTTGCGCATCTCGAGCAGCCCGCGCGCGCCGTCGTCGCCCATGCCGGTCATGATGATGCCCAGCGCATTGGCTCCGGCATATTGTGCCGCCGAGCGGAACAGCACGTCGACAGAGGGACGGTGGCGCGAGACATGCGGGCCGTCCTTGATCGCCACGCGGTATTGCTGGCCGACGCGCTGCAGCAGCATATGGCGGTTGCCGGGCGCGATCAGGACGCGACCTGTGGAGACCTCGTCGCCATCCTCCGCCTCCTTGATCTCCATGGCGCAGAGGCCGTTCAGGCGGCGGGCGAAGGCCAGCGTGAATTTTTCAGGCATGTGCTGGACGATCGCGATACCCGGGCAGTTGGCGGGCAACTGCTCCAGAACCTCGCGCAGCGTTTCGGTGCCGCCGGTCGAGATGCCGATGCAGACGATTCTGTCGGTCGCATGCCGGACCCGGCCGGGCACCGGCGGCGGCAGGATCGCGTCCGCCGTGAGCTTCTTCTCGATGGGCATGCGCGGCTCGCGCATCCGCAGCTTCGCCTGCGAGGCCGCCCGGACGGCGTGGCGCAGCCGGTCGGCCGTCTCCATCAGCGCGGCGCGCGTATCGATGCGCGGCTTGGGCAGGACATCGACGGCGCCGGCCTCCAGCGCATCGAACAGGGCGCGCGATCCTGCTTCGGTCAGTGTCGAGCAGATGATGACGGGGATCGGCCGCTGCGCCATGATCTTTCGCAGGAAGGTCAGACCGTCCATGCCCGGCATCTCGATGTCGAGGATCATGACATCGGGGACTTCACTCTGCAGGCGGCGCGCCGCAGCGAAGGCATCGGCGGCCGTGCCCATGACCTCGATCCCCGGATCCTCATCGAGGATGGAGCTGAGAACCTGGCGTACAGAGGCGGAATCATCGACGATGAGAACGCGGACGGGCTTGCGGTTCATGCCGCCGACCTCGCGCCGGCGGCAGGCCCGGCCTGGTAGACCGTCGGCACGACGGCACGCAGGCCTTCGACACCGTTTCCAGCCATCGACTCCGAATGACCGAGCATGAGATAGCCTCCCGGGCGCAGATGCGAGGCCAGCCGCGCCAGCACGGCGGCTTGCGTCGGGCGATCGAAATAGATCAGCACGTTGCGGCAGAGGATCACGTCGACGTCGCGGTCGAAGGGATAGGATCCGTCCATCAGGTTCAGCCGCTCGAAATGGACCTGACGGCGCAGTTCGGGCGCGACCCTCACCACATCCTCCTGCGGATTCTTCGAGCGCATCAGATAGCGCTGCTGCATCGGCGCCGGCACCGGCGCCACGAAGGCGCGCGGATAGATCGCCGCTCGGGCCTCCTTCAGCACCTCGGTCGAGATGTCGGTGCCCAGGATCGAGAAGCGCGCGACCTTGCCGGCCGCGACCAGATCCTGCAGCACCATCGCGGCGGTGTAGGCTTCCGCCCCGGTCGACGAGGCGGCGCTCCAGATCTTCAGGTTCGGCGCACGACCGCCATGGCGCTGCGTGAGCTGCGGCACGGCGACGTCCCGCAGGAACTCGAAATGGCTCGGCTCGCGGAAGAAGTCGGTCTTGTTGGTGGTGACGCAGTCGATCAGGTGGATGAGCTCGTCATCCAGCCCCCCGCGCTCGAAGAGATGCGCGCCATAGGCCTGCAATCCGGGCAGGCCCAGCGCCCGCACGCGCTTGCGCAGCCGGCCCTCGACCATGGTCCGCTTGGTCTGCGGCAGCTTGATGCCCACGCGCGACTCGATGACCTGCGCAACGGCGGCGAAATGCTTGTCGGCCAGGTGGTCGTTGGACTCGGTCGCAGGATGCTTCATCGGCTCAGGCCGCCTTCTCTGGCGCCATCGCCGCCAGGGTTGGCAGATCATCCGATTCCATCAGGCGTTCGAGATCGAACACGACGATGAAGGCCTCGCCCTTGCGGCCGATGCCGGCGATGTAGTTCGACTGCCAGCGCCCCCCGACATCGGGAGCGGACTCGGTATGGTCGTCGTCGAGGCCGGTGACCTCGAAGACGCGGTCGGCGACGAAGCCGACGCCGAGCGTACGGCCCTTGACCGGCACGTCGAGGATGATAATTCGGGTCGAATCGGTGGGTTCGGCGCGGACGAGGCCGAGCTTGGTGCGCAGATCGACGATCGGATAGCCGGCGCCGCGGACATCGATCATGCCGAGCAGGAAGTTCGGCGCATGGGGCAGCTTCGAAATCGGCCGCATATCGAGGATCTCCCGGACATTGCGGATGTCGATGCCGAACAGCTCCTGGTCGATGCCGAGCGTCAGATATTGGGCGGTATCAGCCATGGTGACCTCACGGTAAAATCTGCAGAGGTGGCCCGGCCCCGTCTGTCGCGGGGCCGGGCTTCGCCTTTCAGTTGCGGTGGAAGGCGGCGTCGTCCTGGTCCTCGCCGCCATCCATGTCGAAGGCAAAGCCGCCATTGGCGACCTTCCTGGCGGGGCGGGCCGACGCTTTCTTCGGCTGGATGGCGGCAGCCATGCTCACGGCCTTGCCGCGCAACTGCTTGACCGCCTTATCGACCGCGACCGGCTTGGCGCTCGCAGCATGTCCGTGATCCGCGAGGCGGAAGAAGGCGATGGTGGACTGGAGCTGCTCGGCTTGGGCTGCGAGTTCCTCGGAGGTGGCGGAGACCTCCTCGGAGGCGGCGGCGTTCTGCTGGGTGACCTTGTCGAGCTGCTGGATCGCCTGGTTGATCTGGGTCGAGCCGACATCCTGCTCGCGGCAGGCGGCCGTGATCTCCTCAACCAGTTCGGCCGTCTTCTTGATGTCGGGCACAAGCCTGGCCAGCATGGAGCCTGCCTCCTGCGCCACCTTGACCGTATCGACCGACAGCGTGCCGATTTCGGCTGCTGCGGCCTGGCTGCGCTCGGCGAGCTTGCGCACCTCTGAGGCCACCACCGCGAAGCCCTTGCCGTGCTCACCGGCACGGGCCGCTTCCACCGCCGCATTCAGCGCCAGCAGGTCGGTCTGGCGGGCGATCTCCTGCACGATGTTGATCTTCTGGGCGATGGTCTGCATCGCCTCGACCGCCTTGCCGACCGCGATGCCAGAGGCTTCCGCGTCCTTGGCCGACTGGCCCGCCATCTTCTCCGTCGTCGCCGCGTTCTCGGCGTTCTGCTTCACATTGGCCGCCATCTCCTCCATCGAGGAGGAGGCTTCCTCCGTCGACGAGGCCTGCTCGGTCGAGCCCTGCGACAGCTGCTCGGCGCTGGCGGAGAGTTCCTGCGAACCCGCCGACATGTTCTCGGCCGCCGAGGTCACCTGGCCGACCACATCACGAAGCTTGGTCACCATGTTCTCAAGCGCGATGCCGAGCGTGTCCTTGTCGGATAGCGGCTTGGCCTCGACCGTCAGGTCGCCATTGGCGATGGCGTCGGCAACGGCGGCCGTGGCGTTCAGGTTTCCCGTCATCGCGTTGAGAGAGGCGACGAGATCGCCGATTTCATCATTGCTCCTCA
The DNA here is from genome assembly GCA_003241815.1 of Hyphomicrobiales bacterium. Classification (GTDB taxonomy): domain Bacteria; phylum Pseudomonadota; class Alphaproteobacteria; order Rhizobiales; family Beijerinckiaceae; genus Allobosea. The sequence continues at coordinate 4,022 of QBLV01000120.1, forward strand.
CCGCGATCGTCTGGCTGAGGTCGCCGATGGCGACCGCATTGGCGAGACCGACGGCACTGGCGAGGCCGCGGCTGATGTTGAGCGCGATCCAGGTGGCGGCAATGATGGCGATCACCAGCGACGCGGCGAGGATGGCGAGCAGAAG
>QBLV01000120.1:4176-5046 GCA_003241815.1 Hyphomicrobiales bacterium
ACGTAATGGGCGTATTCTTCCAACGTCTTCGTCAGATCGGTTGCCGCGTCGCGACCCGCCGTCATCGACGAGGTGGTAGCCTTGATGGTGCCGGCCTCGGCCGCCATCGCGACCGTGCGCAGCACAGAAACAATTCCCTTGTCGAAAGCCGCGATCATTGCATCGGTGGAGATGTCAAAGCCGGCCAGTTCGGCGGCAGATTTGGCCAGCCGGGCGCGGACCTGCGTGGCCTGCTGCCGGACATCCGCGCTCAGCTTCTCGACCTCGGCGACACTGGCAACGTTGAAGGACAGCGCGGCGGTCCTGGTCATGCGGATCCATTCCAGGCGGGCTTCCTGGAAGCCGAGCGCGGCACGCAGCAGCTCGGGCGGGGCCCCTGGCCGCCCGACCTGCGCGACCACTGGGTTGGTCGTGGCGGTGACGGCCTGGATGAGCGGAATCGTCTCGCTGAGCCAAGCCTGGGTGGCGCGATTGTTGGAGTTCAGCCTGGCGAATGTCAGCGTCTCATCCTGGATCGCAGCAAAACGGTTCGCCTTGAGGACGATGTCTGCCACCCGGCGTCTGCCATCCTCGTCGGCGATCCGGGCGAGATCGTCCTTGCGCTTCATCGCGCCCTGGCGAAGGTCGACGGCACTGGCGACGAAGCCGGCGATGTCCTTGTCGTCGGACGACAGGACCGCGTTCTTCTCCGCCCGCACCGAGTTGCTGACGGCCTCGGCGATATCGCCCAAGGCGTTCAGCCGCTGCGTCCAGGTAACCAGCTCATGCTGGGTCTCCGTCATGTTCGACAGTTTCACATAAGCCAGTCCTCCCGCAGCCATCGAGAGGGCGATGACGATGCCGAAAGCACCGGCTAGTTTGGTTTTGATG
>QBLV01000120.1:5056-13578 GCA_003241815.1 Hyphomicrobiales bacterium
AGGCGGAGGCTCCTTTTCAGAGGTCAGGAGGCCCGGCTGAAGCGGGTGTCATGATCGTCTTCGATCTCGTCCATCGCGAAATCGAAACCGCCCTTCGAGGCCTTGCCCGAGCGGGCTGCCACAGCAGCCTTGCGGGGCTTGGCAGCGGCCTTCATTTTCGAGGCCGTGGCCTTGAGATGGCCGACGGCACGGTCGGTCGCCGCCCCATGAAGATCGGTCTTGAAGAAGGCGATGGTGGACTGGAGCTGCTCGGCCTGTGCGGCGAGTTCCTCGGAGGTGGCGGAGACCTCCTCGGAAGCCGCCGCGTTCTGCTGGGTGACCTTGTCGAGCTGCTGGATCGCCTGGTTGATCTGCCTGGAGCCGACATCCTGCTCGCGGCAGGCCGCCGTGATCTCCTCGACCAGTTCGGCGGTCTTCTTGATGTCGGGAACAAGCCTCGCCAGCATGGAGCCCGCCTCCTGCGCCACCTTCACCGTGTCGACCGAGAGCGTTCCGATCTCTGCGGCAGCCGCCTGGCTGCGCTCGGCGAGCTTGCGCACTTCGGACGCAACCACCGCGAAGCCCTTGCCGTGCTCGCCGGCCCGCGCCGCTTCCACCGCCGCGTTCAACGCCAGAAGGTCGGTCTGGCGGGCGATCTCCTGGACGATGTTGATCTTCTGGGCGATGGTCTGCATGGCGTCGACCGCCTTGCCGACCGCGATGCCCGAGGCCTCGGCGTCCTTGGCCGACTGGCTGGCCATTTTTTCGGTCGTCGAAGCGTTCTCGGCGTTCTGCTTCACATTGGCCGCCATCTCCTCCATCGAGGAGGAGGCTTCCTCCGTCGACGAGGCCTGCTCGGTCGAGCCCTGCGACAGCTGCTCGGCGCTGGCGGAGAGTTCCTGCGAACCCGCCGACATGTTCTCGGCCGCCGTGTTCACCTGGCCGACCACATCGCGAAGCTTCTCAACCGTTCCGTTCAGCGCGGTGACGAGATCGCCGACCTCGTCGTTAGACTGGACATTGGCGGTCTGGGTGAGATCGCCCGACGCGACGGCATTGGCGATGGCGACGGCGCCGGCGACACCGCGGCTGATGCCGATGGCGATCCAGCTCGCCGCCGCAAGCGCGATGAGCGCAGACGCAGCCAGGATCGCGACGACAAGCATTTCGGCGAAGACCGCGGCAGCCGACCCGGCGGCGGCCATTTCGTCCATTCGCTTCTCGACATAGTGCGCATAGGCATCCATGGCCGACAGCGACTCGCCCACCGCCTTGCGGCCTTCGCTGCGGCTCAATTCGGCCGCGCGGATGACGCCGCCCTCACCGGCGATGTCGATCGCACGAACGGCGATGGCCTCGACTTGGCCAACCCGGCTCTGCAGCGCCTCGGCAGGGATGCCGACGGCTTTCAGTCGCTCGGCCGCGATGTCGGCCGCCCGCTTCAATCTTTCCATCTCGGCCAGCGCCGTCCGGCGGCGTTCGTCGAGGGCGGTGAGCGAGGTCGCGGTGAAGGTTTCGACCAGCGAGCGCAACATGCGCGCCGTCTGGTAGCGGGCGACGACGACCAGCCGCGCAGCCTGTTCGTGCTCAAGGGAGCCGCGGGACTTGTCGAGGTCAGCGAGCAGTCCGTCGAAGGTTGCGTTCTGAGCGGAGAGCACGGCCTGGCCCTCGGACTGCCACAGGGCGTCCGCCCGCTTCGCGGAGTTCAGCTTCGCATTGCGGATGACGGTATCCTGCACCTCATTCAGGACCTTGGCCTTGGCCATCACCTGGTCCATCAGCCGCTTGCCCTGTTCGGACGCGGAGGCGTGGATGTTCCCGCTGAGCTGGGTCACCTTCTCGCGCCGTGCGATAAGCTCGGCTGCGGCCGCATCGAGCTCGGCCTCCGAGGACGCGATGATGGCGTTCTTCTCCGCCCCCACTTGGCCCTGGAGTTCATTTTGCAATTCGCCGAGTTTGACGATGCGATGGCCCTGACCAACGATCTCCTGCTGCGAGCGGTCGAGTGCGGCGAGCTGGTGATAGGCGACGCCGCCAGCGACCATCGACAAGGCGATGATCCCTCCGAACGTCGCGAATAGTTTGGCCTTGATCGAGAATCGCATCGGAAGCCCCCTTCGACCCAGCAAGTGGGAAATTGGATTCAGCCCAGAATCCTGGACATCTCGGGGACGATGACGAACTCATCGTTCCACTTGGTGATGAAGCGGATGAACTCCGGCCGCCAATGACTGCCGAGGCGCGGCGTCTGCTGCGTGTGCCGGGTCGAAACCTCGGTGACCTCGTAGACCTTGTCTGCGAGCAGCCCGAGCGTGACGGGGTCGCCGTCGATCTCGACCTCTACGACCACGATGCGGGTGTCGGCTGTCGCTTGCGTCTTCGGCATGCCGAAGCGGATGCGCAGGTCGGCGAGCGGGATGACGTTGCCGCGCACATTGATCAGCGCCGGCAGGAACGACCGCGCGCCGGCGACGCGCGTCACCGGCACCGGATCGATGATCTCGCGGACCATGTCGGTCTCGACGGCGAAGATCTCGTTGCCGAGGCCCACCATCAGCACCTGCAGGCGGGTCTCGGTTCCCGGCGGCAGCCCGGCTGCGGGCTCAGGCCGCGTCGCTTGCATCTGAACCTGGTTCATCACGCGGCCTCCGGCGTTCTGTCGCTCTCGGCGCGGGCCTGGCCGAGCGTCACGAACTGGCCGACATCCATGATCAGCGCGGCCGAGCCATCGCCGATGATGGTCGCGCCGGAGAACATGGTGACGTCGGAATGGAGCTTCGACAGCGACTTGATCACCGTCTGGTGGCTGCCGATGATCTGGTCGACGACGAGGCCGACGCGGGTGTCGCCGATCGAGGTCACGATGACCTTCTGATGCGGGTCGGCCTGGCCCTCGGCATCGAAGACCTCGCGAAGGCGCAGAAAGGGCACGAGCTCGCCGCGCACGTTGAGGAAGCTGCGGCCCTTGGCGCGGGCCTCCGCTTCCGCCGTCAGCTCGATGCATTCCTCGACCGCCGAGAGCGGGATGATGTAGCGGCCCTCGCCGACGCGGATCAGAAGGCCGTCGATGATCGCCAGCGTCAACGGCAGGCGCAGCGTGACCGAGGAGCCGTGGCCGGGAATCGTGGTCAGGTCGATGGTGCCGCGCATCGCCTCGATGGTACGCTTGACCACGTCCATGCCGACGCCACGACCCGATAAGGCCGAGATGGTCTTGGCGGTCGAGAAGCCGGGATGGAACAGGAACTGGTGGATCTCGTGCTCGCTGAGGCTCGCGCCCGGCTGGATCAGGCCGTTCTCCTCCGCCTTGGCGCGGATGCGAGCGGTGTCGAGCCCGGCACCGTCGTCCTGCACCGTGACCAGCACCTGCGCGCCGACATAGCGGGCGGCGAGTTCGATGCGCCCGGTCGCGGATTTGTTGGTGCCGGCGCGTGCCTCGGCGCTCTCGATCCCGTGGTCGATGGCGTTGCGGATCAGGTGGACCAGCGGGTCGGCGAGACGCTCGATCATGGTCTTGTCCATCTCGGTCTCTTCGCCCACCGTGACAAAATCGACGGGCTTGCCGAGATCGCGCGAGAGATCATGGACGAGGCGGCGGAAGCGGCCGAAGATCGAACCCATCGGCACCATGCGCACGCCCATGGTGGTGTCGCGCAAGCCGGAGGCCAGGCGCTCGATCTCCTCGGCGATCGCCTTGATCGCGAGGTCGCCACCGGAATGGGCGATCTGGCTGAGGCGGGCCTGGGCGATGACGAGTTCGCCGACCCGGTCCATCAGTTCGTCGAGGCGTTCGGCCTGAACGCGGACGGTCGAGCCCTTGTCCTCGGCGCGACGGTTGAACTCTGCCTTTTCGGGCGCGGCCGGTGCAGCGGGGGCTGCCGCGACAGGCGGCGCGGCAAGGGCGCGCGGCGCGGGCACAGGCTGCGCTGCAACCACCGCTTCCGGTTCGACGCCCGGCATCGACATGTCGAGCGCGGCGAAGGGCGACGGGGCGGGCTCGTCCAATGCGGAGATGACGAGCTTCATCTCGTCGCGGACGAACATGAAAACGTCTTCGATATCCTCCTTCGAGCAGGCACCGTGCAGCGTCACCGTCCAGGTGATCAGGCAGGTTTCCGGGTCGAGTGCATCGAGTTCGGGCACCTTGTCCAGATCGGCCTCGACGGTGCAGGGGCCAAGTGCGCGCAGATCGTCGAGCAGAACCAGCGGATTGGTGCCGTTGCGCAGGATGTCCGGCTCGAAGGCGATCTCGATCCTCCAGCCGGTCTGGGTCGGCGCGCCGGGGGCGGGTTCCTCGTCCGCTGCGTCGGCAGGCAAGACGGCGCGCGGTGCGCCGGCATCGCCGCCGATCAGGCGCTGCAATTCCTCGACGATCGCCTCGCCGATGATCGGGTCGGTGGAGTCGGGATCCTCGATCAGCGTGCGGATATAGTCCCTGGCCGAGAGCGAGACGGTGACGATGTCATGGTTGGCGTCGATCTTGCCCTTGCGGATCAGATCGAAGGCCGTCTCGAAATCATGGGTGAAGGCCGCGACCCTGTCGAAGCCGAACATCGCGCCCGAACCCTTGATCGTGTGCAGCGCCCGGAAGGCCGCGTCGATCAGGTCCCGGTCCTGCGGCGTCTGGCCGAGGTCGAGCAGTACCGTCTCGAGCGAATCGAGCAGTTCGGCGGCTTCCTGCCGGAAGGTCTCGGTCGGATCGAGTTCCATCAGGTCCTCACGAGTTTGGCGACGACGGCGAGAAGCTGCTCGGGCTTGAACGGCTTGGTGATCCAGCCCGTCGCGCCGGCGGCCTTGGCCTCCTGCTTGACGGCGTCGTCGGATTCCGTGGTCAGGAAGACGATCGGCACGCCCATGAAGGCGGGCAGCGCGCGCAGCGCCTTGATCATCTGCATGCCGTTCATCACCGGCATGTTGAGATCGGTGATGACGAGGTCGAAGCTCTGCGCCTTCGCCTTGGCGAGCCCTTCCGAGCCGTCGCCGGCCTCGACGACATTGTGCCCGGCCGGTCCCAGCACGAGCTTGATCATCTGCCTGACGCTGGGCGAGTCATCGACGGTGAGGATATTGGCCATGATCAATTCCCGGACAGTTCGAAGTGCCGTGATGTGTCGAAGGAGCCGGCGTCGGGCAGCGAAACCCCGGCGCGCTCGAAGGCGGAGCGGACGCTGTCCTTCGCCGCCAGCATCGTGAAAGGCAGGCCACGCGCGGCGAAGCTGCGATGCGCGCTGACGATCGTCTGGACGAAGGTGATGTCGGCCTGCTCGATCGCGGCACAGTCGATCTCGGCGCCAGATCCAGCATTAACCAGTTCGACGAGCGAAACCGCCAGAGATCTTGAATTTCGAAGCGTGCAATCCGACCCTGGATCGACCTTCAAAATGTTTCCTTCACTTTCAATGCTCATTTCGACCGAACCAATTCTCACACAACCCAACAAGACGATTCTGCACTGTAATCTTTAGGGTAAACTGATTTACAATTGACCTAACATTACACGAGACATCATTTGCCATTTGTTGATTATCATGCGTGTCTTGAGTCGGGCTTGCGCTCCGGGAGTCATACCCGACACCCGGATCAGGACTCCGGTAACCATGACCAGCCGTGAGCTTCACTTTTTTGCTGCAGCGCGGGAGCCGGCGAAAGCGGCCATGCCGGCAACGCGCCGATCTCAGCGGCCGCGCCGGGTCTGCGAGGGCTGCTCGCCGAAGGTTCGGCGATAGTCGAGGGCGAAATGCCCTCGGTTGACGAAGCCCCAGTGCCGCGCGACCGCCTCGATCGAACGCGAGGAGAGCGGGTCGAGAAGCTCCGCCCTGACGCCTTTCAGCCGCGCCAGCTTGAGGTAGTCATGCGGCGACATGTGCTGATGGCGACGGAAGCCTTCCTGGAGCGAGCGCAGGCCGATGCCGATGGCGTCGCAGACATCCTGGACCGTGAGCGGACCGGAGGTGTGGGCGTCGATGAACGTGATCGCCCGCCTGATCTGCCAGGGCGCGGGGGCAGCCGCCTGTTCCTTGAACCAGGACGAATAGCGGTGAGGAAAGCTCTCCAGGACCAGCATGATCAGGGCGTCCCGCAACCTCCGCTGCGCATAGGGCGCGCTTGCGAGCGGAGCGTCGCCCCGGAAGCCTGCATCGATCGCCGCCATCATGCTGACGATCGCGGCGCCGGTAGAGGAATGGGCATCGAACGGCACCGAGACATCCAGCCGATCCGTCACAGGGCGCTCGAAGGCGGACTGCAAGGTCCGCACGACCTCCTCGCCATGCAGCGTGAAGGTCGAATGGATGCTGCCCTGCGCATATTCGCCGCTGTCGGCCAGCGCCGTGTTGAGAATCAGGCCCTGCCCCGGCACGGCCGCAAGCGTTTGCCGACCCACCGAATAGAGGGTACCGCCGGCCACGACGGTGCGGATGGTCAGGTTATCGTGCGGCGTGCCACGACCCAGCCGCATGCCGGCGGGGTATTGCGCATGGACGAGGTTCGCAGAGGCGAGGCTGCGCCCGGTCAGGCGGGCCTCGAAGACGTCGGCACGCAGGGGCTCGAACACGAGATCGCGGCGAAGCAATGCGACGGCCCAGGCCTGCGTCTCCCCGACATCGCTGCTGACGAAGTCAAAACCGGCCTCCCCCGGGCCGGGCCCGGGCTTGCGCGGATCGGAGGGCTTCTGCGGCGGCCTCTTCATGATGCAATCTGAGACCGGACGACGCCTCCGATCAAGCGAACCGGGCTGCGGCCTCTTAACGCTGCTCGTCAGGCGCCGACATATTTGAAATGGGCGCCGACGCTGCGATAGGAGGCTTCGAGCACATCGACGCCGCCGGCGAGCCGCAGCGCTTCGGCCGTGGCGAGGCCCAGCGCCACAGCTTCGCTGCCGGGACGATCGTCGCTCGCGGTGATGCGCTTGCCACCATCGAAGGAGGTGATCTGGGCGTGGAGCTGGAGGCGGTCGCCATGCCAGGTCGCGCTGGCGCCCACCGGCAGGCTGCAACCGGCGCCGAGCGCATGCAGCATCGCGCGTTCGCAATCGACCTCGGCGCGCGCCCTGGGATCCTCGATGTCCTTCAGCAGGGCGAGGATCGCAGTATCGGCTGCCCGGGCCTGGACGCCGAGCGCGCCCTGTCCGATCGCATAGGGGAACAGCACGGGGTCGAGCAGTTCGGAGGTGGCGCCGTCGAGCCCGAGCCGCTGCAGCCCGGCCTGCGCCAGGATCACGGCATCGAGCCCGTCATCTCCGTTGATTTTGGCGAGACGCGGCCCGACATTGCCGCGGATCGGCACGATCTCGACATCGGGCCGCAGGCTCAGCATCTGCGAGCGGCGGCGCAGCGAGCCCGTGCCAACGCGGGCGCCCTGCCGTAGATCGGCAAGCGTGGCCCCGCAGAGCACGTCGCGCGGATCGGCCCGTTCAGGAACGGCGGCCAGCACGAGGCCCTCGCGCAGGGTGGTCGGCAGATCCTTCAGCGAATGGACGACGATATCGACCTCGCCAGAGGTCAACTGTTCCTCATGCTCGGTCGAGAACACGCCGATGATGCCGAACTGGTGGAATTCCTTGACCCGGTCCTTGTCGGCGATCGTCGCGATCGGATGCAGCGAGAATTCGGTGTCGGGATGCTTCGCCTTGATCAGGCCGGCAATGTAGTTGGTCTGCGCGATCGCCAGAGGGCTGCGACGCGTGCCGATTTTCAGAAGCATGGAAGACCTACCTAGCCTGGGGGCCGTGCCAGCCTCCGTCATTTGGAACCGGTCTATATCAGCGGATCGCCAGCACCGCGAGTGCGACGTGCCGGCGTTTCGGTCGCAGGGCTCGGCATGCTCGAAAGCGCCTCGCCAAGCGGCCTGCCTTCACACTTCGGCAATCACATGTGGCACGGCTCCCCCTTCGAGCGCCGCATCGCTGTCGTCCTTGAGATCGACGCCGGTCAGCGCGCGACCGAAGCCCTGATCGATCAGCCAGGCGAGCTTGAAGGCCGCGTGCTGGAAGCCCAGGCCGCCGGGGCGGATGTTCGAGATGCAGTTGCGCGCCGCGTCGGTCAGTCCGCGCCTGGGGGCGAAGGTCAGATAGGCCCCCAGCGAATCAGGCGAGGACAGGCCGGGGCGCTCGCCGATCAACACGACGACCATCCGCGCGCCGAGCGCCTGTGCCGCCTCGTCGCCGAGCGCGACGCGCGCCTGCGACGCGACGACGAGCGGCGCCAGGGTCAGCTTCTGGCGCTGCAGGAAGGGCAGCAGCGCGGCCATGAGCGGCGCGGTGTTCTGATGCACGGCGGTCGAGGACAAACCATCCGCGACGACGATGGCGAGGTCGAACACGCCGCGTCGCGTCGCCAGCACGGCCGCGCTCTCCGGCGACAGGCTGCGGCCTAGATCGGGACGGCGCAGATAATCCTCACGCGTGCGGGCGGCGCTTTCGGCGGGCAGCGTCTCCAGCCCGAGCCCGACGAGTTCGGCCGCGACCTCGTCGGGACGAAACGGCGCATGCACCGCATCCCTCGCCTGGGCGTGGGCAAGGCCGAAGCGCAGCACCTCGCGCATCG
>QBLV01000121.1:0-5468 GCA_003241815.1 Hyphomicrobiales bacterium
CGATCCTGCCGACCCCGACCATCGGCGGCGTCGGTGTGCTGGCCGATGTGACGAAGCACGCCACCATTGCCTTCAAGGCGCAAGGCGAGGCGATTCTGCTGATCGGCGAGACCACGGGCTGGCTCGGCCAGAGCGCCTATCTGGCGACGATCTGCAGCCGGGAAGAGGGCGCGCCGCCGCCGGTCGATCTGGCGATAGAGCGTCGCAATGGTGATGTCGTGCGCGGGCTGATCACGGCGCAGCGCGTCACCGCATGCCACGACCTGTCGGATGGTGGGCTAGCCGTCGCGCTGGCGGAGATGGCGATGGCCGGCGGTATCGGGGTCACGATCAATAAGCTGCCGGCTGGGCCCGCCCATGCCGTCCTCTTCGGCGAGGATCAGGCACGCTATCTGATCACGGTTCCGGAGGCCGCAGCCGAGACCGTCCGCGCCGAGATCGCGGCGGCGGGCGTGCCGGTGACGGTACTCGGCCAGACGGGCGGCGACACCTTCGCGCTGCCGGGCGAAACGCCGCTGGCCCTGTCGGAGCTCAAGACAGCGCATGAAACCTGGCTGCCTGCCTATATGGCCGGCAAGGCTGCCTGAGGAGATCAGCCATGGCGATGGATGCCCACGACATTGAGGCGATGATCAAGGCGGCGCTGCCGGATGCGATCGTCGAGATCAAGGATCTTGCCGGCGATGGCGACCATTATGCCGCGACCGTGACCTCGGCCGCCTTCAAGGGCAAGACCCGGGTGCAGCAGCACCAGATGGTCTATGCGGCCCTGCAGGGGAACATGGGCGGCGTGCTTCATGCCCTTGCGCTGACGACCTCGGTTCCCCAGAATTAGACCGAGACGATTTCAACCGCCCTTGTCAGCGGGCCTTGACCCCGCCCCGGGAGACCAGACCATGACCGACGTGAATGCCCGTATCGATGCCGAAGTGAAGTCCGCCGATGTCGTGCTCTTCATGAAGGGCACGCCGCAATTCCCGATGTGCGGCTTCTCCGGCCAGGTCGTGCAAATCCTGTCCTATGTCGGCGTGCCGTTCAAAGGCGTCAACGTGCTGGAAGACCAGGAGATTCGCGAGGGCATCAAGGCCTATTCGAACTGGCCGACGATCCCGCAGCTCTACGTCAAGGGCGAGTTCGTCGGCGGTTGCGATATCACCCGCGAGATGTTCCAGGCCGGCGAGCTGCAGGCGCTCTTCGAGGAGAAGGGCATCACGGTCAAACAGGCGAGCTGAGGTTCAGGCTTCGGAGCAGGCGGGCAGCGTTTCAAGCGAGGCCCAGAGCGCATCCGGCAGCGTCTGCGATCGCTCGATGAGCGCGATGCAGCCCTGCCGGCCTTCGGCCACGACCTTGTGTTTCAGCGTGGCGTTGTCGAAGACGCGCCACCTGTCCACGGCGCTGATATAGAGCGGAAGATTGTCGATAGCGCGCGCAAAGCGTCGGCGAACATCGACCTCCGCCACGTCATGGCCGCCTTCGCTGACGCGACGCGCGATTCGCGACAGCGAAACCTCGGGCGAGGCGGTCAGGAAGAACAGCAGGTTGATCGCGAAACCCGCTTCGCGCGCGGCTGCGATCGTGCGCAGATGCGTCTTTCCCGACATCGTCGTCTCGATCGAAAACGAGCGCCGGTCCGCGATCAGCGAACGGGTCATGTCGAGGGCGACGCGGGCGGCGCGTTGCTGCTCAGCTGAGGGATCGAGCGGCGAGAGACCACGGGCGATCTCGTCGAGATTGACGAAGCGAGTGCTACCCGAGACGGCCTTGATGTGGCGGAACGCGTAGGTCGTCTTGCCGACGCCGTTGGGGCCGGCGACAATCCAAAATTGCGGCTGCGGTGCGCTCATCCCATTTGGCTATCACGCGCCACGCCGCATCGCCAATTCACTCACCCCGCCGCGCATTCCGCATGCGCCCTCAAAACCCGCTCTGTCGCGGGCGGGTTTTTCGCGATCTTGCCGGCGGGCCGGATCGGACGTCGGACGAGTTCGCCGCCGCAATTGGGGCAGGCGCCCTTGAAGCGCGCGTCCGCGCAATCGGCGCAGAAGGTGCATTCGAAGGTGCAGATCATGGCGTCGCGGCTGTCATAGGGCAGGTCGCGGTCGCAGCATTCGCAGTTCGGGCGCAGTTGCAGCATCGAAGCCTCCTCAGGGTTGGTTGACGATGCCGCGTCGATGGCGACTTGCCAATTAACCTCCTGATGATCGCGATCACTTCACCAGCAGCCAGTCCTCGATGACGAGCGCGTCGAGCCCGCTGGTGTAGAACATCAGGATCGCGTCTTCGGCCGTGTGCAGGATCGGCTTGCCCATGATGTTGAAGGAGGTGTTCAGGATCACCGGCACGCCGGTCAGCGCGTGAAAGGCGGAGATCAGGGCGTGATAGCGCGGATTGCGCTCTGCCGTGACGCTCTGCAGGCGGCCCGTGCCGTCCTCATGGACGACGGCTGGAACGTGATGGCGCACCGCCTCTTTCCAGACCAGCGTGCGCTCCATATAGGGCGCGTCCTGATAGGCTTCGAACCAGTCGGCGGCATGTTCGGCCAGGATCGACGGCGCGAAGGGCCGGAAAGCCTCGCGGTATTTCACCTTGGCGTTGAGGATGTCCTTGGCGTTCGCCGGGCGGGGATCGGCGATGATCGAGCGGTTGCCGAGCGCGCGCGGGCCGAACTCGGCGCGACTCTGGACCCAACCGATCAGTTTGCCCTCAGTCAGAAGCTTTGCCGTCACGGGGGCGACCTCGTCGGAAGCGAGCTTCCGCAGGCGCGGCTCCCACGCCTGCATGCGCTCGAGCGGTTCCGTCGAGACGCTCGAGCCGAGATAGGGCGAGAGAGGGCCTTTCGGCGCACGCCAGTCCGGGTTGGCCTGCGCATGGCTGAGCCAGGCGGCGCCGATGGCGTTGCCGTCATCGGCCGGGGCGGAGGGCACGAAGACATGCCCGAAGCCGTGGCGACCGATGATCCTGCCGTTGAAGGAGGAGTTGAGTGCGCAACCTCCCGACAGCACGAGGTTGGGCGACGGCACCAGCGCAGCCGCTTCGGAGAGCAATGCCTCCATCATCTCCGCGAACACGTCCTGCCCGCAGCGGGCGAGATCGGCCCATCCGCGGTCGAGCGCGTCGGGCGGGCGCAAGGCAAGAATCTGCGCCGAGACCTCCCGGACGACATCGGCACTGGTGAAGGTGAGTTTGTGGCCCTCGATCCGGTAGAGCCGGCGCAGCAGCGCCATCAGGCGCTCGTCTGTCCGGCCATAGGGCGCGAGCCCCATGATCTTCCATTCCTCGCCCTTGGCCTGGTCGAAGCCGGCGAGATCGGTGACGAGGCCGAAATAGAAGCCGATCGATTCGCGGCCGCGATGGCGCTTGACCTCACGAATGCGGCCGCCCTCCAGCGCGAAGATGGCGGATGCCCCGGTTTCGCCCATGCCGTCGACGATCAGGCAGGCGGCGTCCGTGAAGGGCGAGGACCAGCAGGCATAGGCGGCGTGGCTGAGATGATGGCCATGGCGCTTCAGGCTGGTGACGTTGGCGTGGCCGAAGGCGCGGTCGAGCCCGAGCAGCGTGCCGATGCCGGCGCGCTGCTGGCTTTGATGCAGCGAGGCGATCAGCGCGCGCTCGGTGCGCTCCGGCACGAGAGAGCGGTTGAGCTCGGGCGAGAGCTTCAGCAGGGCGTCGAGGGAAAAGGAACCGGCGCGGCTCATCTGGTCGAGGAAGCCGGTGAACTCCTCGCCCCAACTCGTGGCGATCGCGACCTCGGCATCCCCGGGGATATAGCGCTTCAGCAGCGATTCCATGCGCGGTGCCGGGTCCGGCTCGCAATTGGGCGCGCGCTTGAACTGTAGATAGCGCTCGGTTGCCTCGGCGAAGAGCACCTCGCCGTCAGGGCCGATGATCGCGAGCGCGGGGTCGTGGAAGGTGGTAGCGAGGCCGATCGTGTAGGTCATGCTGCTGCGTCGAATATCCTTGAGCCGGAGCTCTCCGTAGCACGAATCGCCGGCGGTCACCCCGCGAGCTGATCGCGACGCAGTTCGTCCAGGATCGAAAGGCGCCCGAGCGCCTGCTTCAGCGCGGCCATGCGTGCCTTGCCGAGGGTGGCGGGCGAAACGCGGTTCGATGGGCTCAGGCCCGTCGCGATATCAGCGAGTTGCTGGCACAGGATGCAGTCGACCAGCAGGGCGTGGTCGCGGTCGATCTCGGCGAGATCCTGCGTCGCGCCGGTTCCCAGCGCTGCGACGGCTTCCAGCCGCGCCTGTGTCGCATGCCGGGGCACGCCATGATGAAGCGCCAGCAACCGTGCCGTGGTGACGATGTCCTTCAGCCCCGTCCGTTTCAGGTCGATGCGGCCATCCTCCTCGGTGCGCAGACCGCCGAACAGGGTCAGACCCGTTGCCGGTTGACCGGCATTCTCCGCCAGCAGCTTGAGGAAGGTGGTCTGGCCGCGAGCGGCGGCCCAGGCATCGCGCCAGAGCTGCTCGGCCATGGCTCGGTCGCCATGCACGGCCTTGAAATCGAAGACGATATCGACGCTCAAAAGGTCGTTCGGATTGGAGCGGGCCAGCCATTGCGCGATGCGTTGGCGCCAGGTCGCGACCGAACCGCGAAAATCCGGCTCGGATGCCATGACGCCGCCCTTGCACAAGGGCACGCCGACCTCGTCGAGGATCGCGGCCATCCGGCGGCCGAGCCGCGCGAACCACAGGTCGGCCTCTCCGCCGGGCTCTCCTTCCGCGAAGACCAGGGCATTGTCCTGGTCCATGGCAAGAAGGCTCTCGCCACGCCCGACCGAGCCGAGCACGAGGATCGCATAGCCACAGGGCGCGGGCCCCGAGCCTGCCGCGATCAGTTCGGCCTCCGCGAGGATGGCGGCCCGGCGCGTCAGCGCGCCGACCTCGCGCGCAATCACGGCGGCGATCATCCGTGCGGGGACGTCTTCGGCCAGCAATGCCCGCGCCATCAGCGGCAGCCTGGCCCAGATCTGGCCGAGAGCGGGAGCGTCGGGAGCGGTGTCGATGTCGTCGCCGAGAGCGACGGCGGTGCTGGCGCGCAGTTGCAGCAGTTTCAGCGGCGTCACCACACCGACAATCTGCTCCCGCTCGTCGGTGACGGCGAGGTGTCGGATGCCCCGCGCGCTCATCCGGCCGATCGCCCGGTAGAGAAAGGCGTCGGCGGGAATGGCCACGACCGGGCGGGAGGCGAAGCGCGCCGCCGGCAACGCCAGTGCCTCGGCGCCCTCGCGGGCCAAAGCGCGCAGCAGATCCCGCTCGGTCAGGATCGCCATCTCGCCGGGTCCGTCCAACGGATGTCCGATGAAGACGGAGCTGAGCCCCCGGCCCGCCATGGCAGCGAGGGCATCCGAAATCGGGGTTGCGACGGGCAGGATCACCGGGTCGGCGCGCATCACATCGCGCACGCGGTGACGATAGGGGTAGCTGTCGAGCTTCGGCAGCGGGTCGCCCTCATGGGCGGGCGGACGC
>QBLV01000121.1:5506-13547 GCA_003241815.1 Hyphomicrobiales bacterium
GGCATCGGTGATGCGGCGACTGGCGGCCACCGCCTCGCCCACCGTGCGGATGCCCCTGTCGCGCAGGCGCGGTGCCAGAGCGAGGAAGATCAGGCCGGCGGCCATCGCATCCCCCAGCGCGCGATGGCGCTCCTGCGCGGGGATCTCGAGCCAGGCGCCGAGCGCCTCGAGCGAATAGGAGGGCAGGCCCGGTTCCGCGAGCTGTGCCAGCAGGCGGATGTCGAGCGCGATGGGGGGCGCAAACTGCTGGCCGAGGCGCTCGACTTCCTGCGACAGCATGGCGATGTCGAAGCCGATCGTATGGCCGATCAGGATGCGGCCAGCGATGAAGGCGCCGATCCCGGGATGCAAGACCTCGAAGGTGGGCGCACCGGTCAGGGCCGCGCGATCGATCCCATGGACCGCGTGTGCGCTGGCGGGAATGTCGACATCGCATGCGATCAGGCTCTGGAAGGCGTTGGCCCGGTCGAGGCGCCCGCCATCGAGATGGATCGCCGCGATCTCGATCATCCGGGCCCGTCGGACGTCGAGCCCCGTCGTCTCCGTGTCGAGCGCGACGCCACGGATCGCGAATAGCGGGGTGGCCTGAAGCAGGTTCGGCATGCGGTTGTCTCCGCCCTTAGCGGAGCACCCTAACGTCAAGCAAGCGAGCCTGGCCAGACGACCTTCGGATGGGCCGAAGGCGGCTAGTTGGATCGCTTCAGCGCGGCACCGATCAACGCCTTCGCGTCAGGGCTCGCCCAGTCGGCCGGGCCCTGCAGGATCGCCAGTTCGCAGCCGTCCGCATCGACGATCAGGCTCACCGGCATACCCTCGACCTTGCGGGCGGCACGCAACTCCTGGAAGACCTTCGCCTGCGGGTCGGCGTAGTAGGTCAACGCGGAGATCTTGCGCTCCGCCAGCCACGCCTTCGGCTTGTCGAGATTGCGGGTGTCGATGTTGATCGCGATCACGGCGAAATCCTTCCCGCCGAGCGCGCTTTGCAGTGCATCGAGAGCCGGCATTTCCTTGAGGCAGGGCGGGCACCAGGTCGCCCAGAGATTGACCAGCAGGGTGCGGCCCTTGAAGGCCGACAGCGAGGTCGGCGTGCCGTCCGGCCCGTTGAAGGCAAGGTCCGGCGTGGACACGGGCGTGGCATTGACCTGCACGGCCGCGACCTCGCCCCGCGCCAGCGGCGCCATGCGCGCTGCGCTCGCACGGGCGGCACTGCAAGAAGCGGAATTGCCGGCATTGCCCGCGACGGAGTAGAAGGCCGCACCGCCGCCGAGTGCGACAAGGGCCAGCGCGACCAAGGCCAGTGCTCCGGAGGCGGCGAAGATTTTCGATCGTGACGTCATCGCGCGTCCTCAAAGCAGGAAAGACCGTCGTGAGCAATCGCATGTGGGGTGGGCGTTTCGCCACGGGACCTGATGCCATCATGGAGGAAATCAACGCCTCCATCGATTTCGACCAGCGCCTCTGGCGCCAGGACATCCGCGGTTCGCTCGCGCATGCGGCCATGCTGGGCGAGACCGGCATCCTGACGAAGGACGATGTGGCCGAGATCAGCGCCGGGCTCAAGCAGGTCGAGAGTGAGATCGAGGCCGGCAGCTTCACGTTCTCGCGCGCGCTCGAAGACGTTCACATGAATGTCGAAAGCAGCCTGAAGGACAGGATCGGCGCCGCCGCCGGGCGGCTGCACACCGGCCGTTCGCGCAACGATCAGGTCGCCACCGACATGAAGCTGTGGGTGCGCGATACGCTCGACCAGATCGACGAGCAGATGGCCGATCTCCAGCTCGCCCTGGCGCAGAAGGCCGAGACCCATGCCGCATCCGTGATGCCGGGCTTCACCCATCTCCAGTCCGCGCAGCCGGTCACCTTCGGTCATCACCTGTTGGCCTATGTCGAGATGCTGGGCCGCGATCGGGGGCGCGTGCGCGATGCGCGCGAGCGTCTGAACGAGAGCCCGCTCGGCGCAGCCGCGCTCGCCGGCACTTCCTTCCCGATCGACCGCGAGATGACGGCGAAGGCGCTGGGCTTCGACCGGCCGACCGCGAATTCGCTCGATTCGGTCTCCGACCGCGATTTCGTGCTGGAGACGCTGGCTGCGGCCTCGATCTGCGCGATGCATCTGTCGCGGCTGGCCGAGGAGATCGTGCTCTGGGCGACGCCGCAATTCGGCTTCGTGCGCCTCTCCGACGCGTTCTCGACCGGCTCCTCGATCATGCCGCAGAAGCGCAACCCCGACGCCGCCGAGCTGGTACGCGGCAAGGCGGGGCGTGTCTTCGGACACCTGCAGGCGATGCTGACGATGATGAAGGGCCTGCCGCTGACCTATTCCAAGGACATGCAGGAGGACAAGGAAGGCACCTTCGACGCCCTCCAGACGCTCTCGCTTTGCCTGGCCGCCATGGCCGGCATGGTCCGCGACATGCAGCCCGATCTGAAGGTGATGAAGAAGGCGGCGGGCCTCGGCTATGCCACCGCGACCGATCTCGCCGACTGGCTGGTGCGCGTGCTGAAGATGCCGTTTCGCGACGCCCATCACGTCACCGCCCGGCTCGTCGGCATCGCATCCGAGAAGAAAATCGGGCTGGAAAAGCTCTCGCTCGCCGAGATGCAGGCGGTCGAGCCTGCGATCACCGAGGCCGTTTTCGGCGTGCTCGGCGTCGAGCAGTCGGTGAAGAGCCGCGTCAGCTATGGCGGCACCGCGCCCGCCAATGTCCGCCGCCAGGCGAAACGCTGGCTGAAGACTCTGGCGAAAGGCTGAGGCACGTCATGCCCGGGCTTGACCGAGACATCTCCTGCGAGAGATCCCACTCCGCAAGAGATTCTCGGGTCAAGCCCGATAATGACGCGATGCCCGTCAAAGCCTCGCATCCGCCGCCATCCTTCGCTACAATCTCCATCACGCTTTGGCCCAAGGGTTCGCTTCCGTGCTGCACTCCCGCCTGAAATTCGGCCGCGCCGTCCTCGTCGCGGGCCTGCTCGCACTTGCGCTTGGGGCCTGCGGCCGCAAGGGGCCGCTCGAGGCACCGCCGAATGCGGCCGGCGCCATCGAACTTCCCGACGCGCAGATCGGCGCGGTGGAGAGCGACGCTGCGTCGCTCGGCCAGAGCTCGATCCTCGCCAGGCCGGCCAAGGCCAGCCGCGCGATTGCGGTGCCGGAAAAGCCCTTCGTGCTCGATCCGATCCTGTAAGAGCCTCCGATGCATCATTTCAGCTATCGCGACGGCTCCCTCTTCGCGGAGGACGTCGATCTGCGCGTCATCGCGGATGCGGTCGGGACGCCGGTCTATGTCTATTCCTCTGCCACCATCGAGCGGCATTACCAGCTGTTCGAGGCGGCGGTGGGGGCAGCCGCGCCCATGGGCAAGGCCCATGTCTTCTACGCCATGAAGGCCAACGGCAATCTCGGCGTGCTGAAGACGCTCGCTGCGCTGGGGGCCGGGGCCGATACGGTCTCGGAGGGCGAGGTTCGCAAGGCGCTCGCGGCAGGCTTTCCGCCGGAGCGCATCGTGTTCTCGGGCGTCGGCAAGAGTGAGAGCGAGCTGCGTTTCGCGGTTGAGGCCGGCATCTACCAGGTCAACATCGAGACCGAGGGCGAGCTCGACCTGCTCTCGAAGGTCGCAGGCCAGCTCGGCAAACGCCAGGAGGCTGTGTTCCGGGTCAATCCCGACATCGGCGCCGGCGGTCATGCCAAGATCACGACGGGGTCTTCGGAGAACAAGTTCGGCGTCTCCTTCGAGGAGGTCGGCCGGCTTTATTCACGTGCGGCCAATATGCCGGGCGTTCGGATGATGGGGCTGGCGCTGCATATCGGCAGCCAGATCCGCGAAACAGAGTCCTACGAGGCCGCCTACACCAAGATGGTGGCGCTGGTCGGGACGCTGCGCGGCGAAGGCCATCGCGTCGATCGGCTCGATCTCGGCGGCGGGCTCGGCATTCCCTATGACATCCCGAAAGACTTGACTGGCCGGGATTTCGACCATGGTCCCGGCCTGATCGAGGCCTATGCCGCGATGGTCGGGCGCGTCACCAAGGGGCTCGACGTCGAGCTTGGCTTCGAGCCCGGACGCCTCGTCGTCGGCAATGCCGGCATCCTGCTGACGCGGGTGCTGCATCTCAATCCACGCCCGACCAAGCAGTTCCTCGTCGTCGACGCGGCGATGAACGACCTTGTCCGGCCGGCGATGTACGAGGCCTATCACGAGATCTGGCCGGTGGCCGAGCCGGAGCCCGGCGCAGCCGAGGTGGCCTATGACGTCGTCGGTCCGATCTGCGAATCAGGCGATACCTTCACCACCGGGCGCCTGCTGCCGGCGCTCAAGCCCGGCGATCTCATCGCCTTCATGACCGCCGGCGCCTATGGCGCCAGCATGGCCTCGACCTACAACCAGCGCCTGCTGGTGGCGGAGGTGCTGGTCAAGGGCGGCGAATATGCCGTGACGCGGCCACGCCAGAGCTATGAGGACCTGCTCGGCACGGATCGTGCACCGCCCTGGCTGGCCTGAGGACGCGTTCACGAAACGTCGAGCGGTCGTCGACGCGGCGTCTTGGCACTGGCCTTGCCACATTCCCGTGCTAGCCTTTGGGAATAGGCAGAAGTTCAGGCGGCTATGGGGGCGGCTCGGAGCGATGGCATGAATGAGGCGCAGCGCCGCAAGGCGCCTGATCCGATCGAAAGCTCCCGGCAGCGGCTGGGGCGCCTCGCCATGGCCTCGCGGTTCTCTCTCGGCTGGGAACGCCTGTGGCCCCGGCTCTGGCTCCCCGTCGCGGTCCTCCTCACCTTCCTCGCCGTCTCGTGGTTCGGGCTCTGGACGCATCTGCCCTGGCAGGGGCGCGCGATCGGGTTGGTGCTCTTCCTGACTGCGCTGGCCGCCAGCCTCTTTCGCGTCGCGACGACGGCACTGCCGACGCATCGCGATGCGCTGACGCGGCTCGACCAGTCGCTGGCGGGCGGGCACCGCCCGGCCTCGGCGCTGGAGGACAGCCTCGCCGTCGGTGCGAAGGACCCGGTCTCGCAGGCGCTCTGGACCCTGCATGTCGAGCGCCAGAGCGCACGGATCGCCGGATTGAGCGTGGCTGCGCCGCAGCCGCGCATGGCCGGGCGTGACCGTCATGCGCTGCGCGCCGTGCCGCTGCTGGCGGCCGTCACCGCCTTCTTCGTCGCAGGCCACGAGGTGATGCCGCGCCTTTCGGCGGCGTTCGACTGGCGCGGGCCCTCCCTTCCGGCGCCTGCCGTCCGGATCGACGCCTGGATCGATCCGCCGGCCTATACCCGCCTGCCGCCGATGCTGATCGATTTTGCGAAGCTGGCGAGCCCGCAGATCAGCGCGCCCGAGAAGTCGACGATCGTGGTGCGAATTGCCGGCAAGACCGCGATGAATGTCGCAACGACGGGCCGGCTCGATGTGCTGCCGCCCGCAGAGTCCAAAACTGCGGATGGCAAGCCGGTTGCGGCGGCCAAGCCTGCGGGCGAGGCGCCGGCCGTCCTCGAAAAGCGCTACACACTCGCCGGCGACGGCACGCTGCGGCTGACCGGCGGCGGCGCGCCGGGCACGACTTTGTCGATCACCGCCATCGCCGACCAGCCGCCGCAGGTCTCCTTCATCGAGGCGCCCAAGCCCGTCACGGGTGCGCAATCCGGCGGTCTATCGATCGAATACACCGCCCGGGACGATTACGGCCTCGCCTCGGTCGAGGCCACGGTCGAGCGCAGCGGTCCCGCCTCGACCGGGCGCTCGCTGGTCGAGGCGCCCAAACAGACCCTGAGCGTGCCCTCGTCCCCCTCGGGCGATGAGGAGCTGAAGAGCACGGTCGATTTCTCGGCCCATCCCTGGGCCGGCGCGAAGGTGAAGATGACGCTGGTGGCGCGCGACGAGGCTGGCCAGGAGGGGCGCAGCGAGCCCGTCGAGGTCGTGCTGCCGCAGCGCACCTTCGCCAAGCCGCTGGCCAAGGCCCTGGTCGAACAGCGCCGCAAGCTGGTCATGGACGTCGATGACCGCCGCAAGGTGCAGCTCGCGATGGATGCGCTGCTGATCGAGCCCGAGCTCTTCATGAAGGAGACCGGCGTCTATCTCGGCATGCGCATGGTCAACGAGCGTCTGCGCCGGGCCCGCAGCGACGACCAGCTGCGCGATGTCGCCGAGCTGATGTGGGCGCTGGCGCTTCAGCTCGAGGACGGCGACCTGTCCGACGCCGAGAAGGCGCTGCGGGCCGCGCAGGAAAACCTTCAGCAGGCGCTGGAGCGCGGCGCTTCCGAGGAGGAGATCAAGAAGCTCACCGAAGAGATGCGCCGTGCGATGGATCAATTCATGCGGCAGCTCGCCGAGCAGATGCAGCGCCAGCAGCAGAACGCCGATCCCAACCAGATGTCGCAGCTGCCGGAGAATTTCCGGACGGTGACGCCGCGCGACCTGCAGAACATGCTCAACCGCATCGAGGAGCTGTCGAAGCGCGGCGACATGGCCGAGGCACAGCGGCTGATGGAAGAGCTCAACCAGATGCTCAACAATCTCCAGATGGCGCGTCCGGGTCAGCAGGATCCGCGCCAGCGCGAGATGAACCAGGCGCTGTCGGATCTCGACCGCATGACGCGCGAGCAGCAGGGCCTTCGCGACGAGACCTTCCAGCAGGAGCAGCAGCGCCAGAACCGGACGCAGCGCGGGCAGCGCCCGGGCCAGCAGCAGGCGCGCCCCGGGCAGCAGGGCCAGCGTCAGCAGGGCCAGCGCGGCCAACGGGGGCAGCAGCCGGGCCAGCAGCCCGGCGAACAGGGTGAGGACGGCGAAGAGGGCGAAGGCCAGCAGGGCGAGAACGGCCAGGGACAGGGTCAAGGCCAGAGCCTGGCCCAGCGCCAGCAGCAATTGCGCGACCGGCTGCAGGAGCTGCAGAAGCGCATGCGCGGGATGGGTGCGCCGCAGCAGGGCGAGCTCGGCGAGGCCGAAGGCGCCATGGGGGAGGCCGGCGAGCAGCTCGGCCAAGGCCAGGGCGAAGGCGCGCTCGACGCGCAAGGAAGGGCGCTCGAGGCGTTGCGCAAGGGCGCGCAGAACCTCGCGCAGCAGATGCAGGGCCAGCCCGGCGAAGGCGGCGAACCCGGCGAGGGCGCCTTCGGGGAGCCGGACGGGCAGCCGGCGGGCCGCCCCTCGGCGCAGCAGCGTGGCCGCGAGGACCCGCTCGGCCGGCCGCAACGCCAGCGCGACTGGGCCGATGGCCGGGTGCGGGTACCGGGCGCCGACGAGAGCGCGACGCAGCGCGCCCGGCGCATCCTCGACGAACTGCGCCGCAGGCTCGGCGACCCGTCGCGGCCGATGGAAGAGCTGGATTATCTGGAGCGGCTGCTGCGGCGGAATTGAGCGCCTGTGCCCTCTCCGCGAAGGGCACGAGGAACCCTCTCCCAGAGGGAGAGGGCAGGGTGAGGGGAAGGTCGTTCGACGCGTTGGCCGCAACCTCTCCGCCGCGTCGCTGAGAGAGATGCGTTCAACTGGTTCAGCGGCCGTCACCTCACCCCTGCCCCTCTCACTGATCTCGGATATACCCGAGATCAGCACCCTGAGTGTCGAAGTCGGGTAGACCCGACTTCGATGCAGGAGAGGGGTTCCCAGTGCTCTTATGTCGAGCCAGAGCCCTTGTCGTAACTCGCCACCAGCGCCCCGACCACGATCAGCGCGCAGGACACCGCCAGCAGCCAGCTCGGCTGGGCATAGCCCGCCAGCACCAGCACGATTGTCGAGAGGACCGGCGCGGCATAGGAGGCGACGCCGAGCAGGGCGACGTCGCCCTGCTTCATGCCGATGTCCCAGACCACGAATGCGAGCCCGATCGAGCCGAGGCCCAGCCCCAGCACACCGGCCCATTCGACTGATGTCAGCGACCACAATGTCGTCTCGAAGGCAAAGTGGCAGGCGAAGGCGGGGATGGCGCAGCCGAGCATGGTGATGCAGAGGCTCTCAGACGGCACTTGCGCAAAGCGCCGCGAGGCCACGGAATAGCTCGCCCAGACGAAGGCACCCAGCGCCGCCAGGACATGGCCGAGCGCCAGACCCTGGCCCGAACCCAG
>QBLV01000122.1 GCA_003241815.1 Hyphomicrobiales bacterium
GTGTGCACGCTGCGCCCCGCCACGAGTTCGCGCGCGGCGCGCTCCGCCAGCCTGACATGCTCGTCCGTACCCAGTAGCAGAATATCGGACAAGGCGGCTTCGACCGCGTCGCGGATGCGCCGGGAGCGGTCCGACCCCAGCGCATCGGGCGAGAGATCCACCGCCTGGGCGGCCTCCTCCCCCGGCGCTGGCTCGCCCACCCCGCGCAAATCGCGCAGATGCGCGGGATCGACGGCCAGGTTGCCGGTGAACGAGCCTCCCAGCGTCTTGTAGGCGGCGATGAGCGTCCGCAAGCGCTCGTTGATCTGACGGTTCATGCGCTCCCGCCGCTGCTGGATCGTCATCATGACCAGAAGCCGTATCCCCACGCCGATCAGCGTCACGAGCGCGACGCCGCCGATGGTCAGCATGATGCCCTGCAACGAACTGAAGTCCATGAACCGCATGGTCACCTTCTCCTTACCCATCGCCGCCGGGCGCGCGGGCAACATCTGTCCCGAACTATCACCATTGAGGCCTAATGCCGTCCCATCCACGGATCATCAGCCCGAAGCACTGCCCGTTGTCAGCCAGGCCTATCGGCTATCCCAGCTATGTCTCAACTCGAACTTGTGCCCTCACGGCGGTGCGACCTGCTCCGCCAAATCGCGCAGGATCGCGAGATCATGCTCCAGCGTCAGGCTGTGACTCGCCCGCTGCAAGGCCAGTTGCGAATGGCGGGCGGCGTTTTCCGCGAAGGCAGCTGGTCCCAGCCGCGACAATACCAACATCGCCTTCTGCAGCCTGATGCCGACCTCGACCACGCCCGCGCCGTCACGCGCGATCGGGGTGAAGAGGTCGTCGAAGAGGTCGCCCAGCGCGATCGGTGGGACATGGATGCGGGGGTGCGAGATCTCCTCCCGCTTGTCGCGAGGCTCCGCCGCGATCGCCAGCATGCGGACAGCCCGGCCGATGACATCGATCGCGGTGCCGGGATCGTTGATGCCCGGCGACAAGGCGCGCGAGGCGATCTCGGCCAGCACGGAGGCACCGAAGCGCGGATCCTGATCGAAGGAGCGCACATCATCGATGGTGAAGCAGGTGCGGATCTCCTTCTCCTGCTCGGCAATATCGAGCCCTTCGGCAAAGGCGATGGGATCGACCGGCGTGACGAAAGCGCCAGCCGTTGCGCAGAGGAAGATCCGCCCCTTGCCACGCTCGGCGATATCCGAGAGGGCCCCGATATCGAGATGCTGCACATAGCCGATCCGGGAGGCATGGATCGGCCGGGCTGAAGCTGGAAGGTCGCCTGGAGGGCAACCGCCCATATGCGGCTGCTGGCAATGCAGGCGCATTGCCTCCGTCGCGGCCTTCTCGACGCGCGCAGTCGTCTCGGTGACGCGGCCCAAACGCGAGAGATGGTCGATCCAGCGCAGCAGCGTCACCACGATCAGGATGATGACGCCGGCGGTAACGACGAAAAGGACGACGCGGCCGGTGCTGCCGTAGGCCCCGGTGCTTAACGCGATGATGCCGACGAGGCTGTAGAGGAACGACCCTATGAATGTCGCCAGGACGTTCTGGGTGGTGGTGTCCTCCATCACCAGCTTCGTGGCGCGGGGCGTGACATTGCTGGTCGCCGCCGCATAGGCCGCGACCATCGTACTGAGCGAGAAGGTCGTGACTGCCAGCATGCTCGAGGCGATGATGCCCAGCACGTTATCGACGGCGTCCGCACCGATCTTGGTCGGCAGGTCGCTCGGGATATAAGGCGCCAGCACGATCGCAGCGAGCGCGGTGACCACGGCCAGGATTGAGAACAGGCTGGCGCGAAACCACATCCGCCGCGTGATCTGGGAGACGTACCACAGCCAGCGCGAGGTCATGTTCGACCGGGTTTCATGAGAGGCCTCCGGGTGACGTATGGCAGGGTCAGCAACCCCATCAACGCGATGATCCGGCTCCGGGTTGCCTCGTTTGAATCGCGCTCACCGCAACACCGTCGCCTTCACCCACCACCCGGCCTGCTCCCGCGTCAGCGCTCTCCCCGCCGCCGCGCTGGCGCGACAATCATCGAACAGCGCAAAGCACGTCGCGCCCGAGCCGGACATGCGCGCGAGGCGACAGCCGGGTTGGGCGCGCAGCGCCGCCAGCACGGTGTCGATGACGGGCGCGACCTGGCGCGCCGGGGTTTCAAGGTCGTTGCCAGTTTGGTTGAGAGCGGCAAGCAGCGCCGCGTTCGATGCCCACGCCTTGTCGAAGGTCGCGGGCGTCTTGGCGGATGGCAAAGATGGGGCTGCCAGCGCCTTGAACACGGCCGCCGTCTCGACCGCTAGGCCCGGATTGACCAGCAGCGCAAACAGCGGCGGCAAGGTGAGCGGCGGCCCAAGCCGCTCGCCGATGCCGGCCATGATGCGGGCGCGCGAATCGAGGCAGACCGGCACGTCGGCGCCGACCTTGGCCGCCGCACGCAGCAAAGCGGGATCGTCCGGGGGCAACCCGTTCAGCCGGGCGAGCAGGCGCAACGCTGCCGCCGCATCGGCCGAGCCGCCGCCGATGCCCGATGCGACCGGCAGGCGCTTGAGGAGGTGAAATGCGCCGCTGCGGAGCGGGCCGGCGACCTCGGCTTCGAGCGCGTGGGCGGCGCGCAGGATCAGATTGGTGTCGTCGGCAACCAGACCGGCGCCATGCGGGCCATCGATCGTCAGGGCGAGATTGCGGCCGGGTTCGAGCGAGAGCGCATCGCTGGTGCCGGCGAAAGCGACGAGGCTTTCGAGCTCGTGATAGCCGTCGGCGCGGTACCCGAGCACGCGCAACGTCAGATTGACCTTGGCGCGGGCGCGGGTGGTGAGTGGGGTTTCAGACGTCACCAGGAGACCTATCGACGGCCGATGCGGGTACGCGCCCTTTGACCATCCGCGCCGTCATCCTGGTCGACCGAAGGTCGTGCCGGGATTCATTAGAGGGCACGATGTCGCTCTATGATGGATCCCGGAGCTGCGCCGCTTCGCGGCTTGTCCAGGATGACGGAAACCGGAGACAGTCGGAAAGGGCCGTGCCCTGCTCAGCCGCCATCCTTCTTCGGTTCGGCCGGGTCTTTCGGCTCGACGGCATTGGCGTTGGGGCCGTCCTCGATGCCGCGCTCGATCTTGCGCTTGATCTTGACCAGATCCTCCGGCTCGGGATTGAGGTCGCGGGCGTGGTTCCACTGGAAACCGGCCTCAAGCTTGCGCCCGGTCTTCCAGTAGACGTCGCCGAGATGGTCGTTGATCACCGGGTCCGACGGGCGCAGTTCCATGGCGCGCTCGAGCTCGCGCGTAGCCTCGGCATAACGGCCGAGACGATAATAGGCCCAGCCGAGGGAATCGGTGATGTAGCCGTCGCGCGGACGCAGTTCGACGGCGCGGCGCAGCATGTCGAGCGCCTCGTCGAGCTTGAGGTTCTGGTCGACCAGGGAATAGCCGAGATAGTTCAGCACCAGCGCGCGCTCCCGGCCCAAGGGCTCGGGCAGCAGCGCCAGCGCCTGGCGCAGATCGGCCTCGGCCTCGGGCCAGCGCTTGGTGCGCTCGCGGGCAATGCCCCGGAAATAGAACAGATCCCAGTTGGCGCGGCCAGGCGAGGCGATCTTGGCGATCGCCTTGTCATAGGTGTCGGCGGCCTCCTGGAAGAGCTTGCGCGAGCGGTAGATGTTGCCGAGAGCCGACAGCGCATCGACATCGTCGGGCCGTTCGGCGATCAGCGCCGTGAGGTGCTTCACCGCCTCCTCGGAACGACCGAGATTCTCCAGTGCCAACCCCGCCTGGATCTCGGCATTGGGCCGCAGCGGCGAAGTCGTCGGCATCTTTTCATAGACCGCGACCGCGTCCTCGGGCTGGCGCGCGCGCTCCAGGATGTCCCCCAGCGTCAGGATGGCGAGGTCATGATTGGGGTCGAGATAGATGGCCAGGCGCAGATAGAGCAGGGCCGCGGCCTCGTCGCCCTGGCGATTGCCGGCGCTGGCGAGACCGTAAAGCACTTCGGCCGCACCCTGCTGGGCGTTGCCGACCTGACGGGCCGGCGCCTGCTTCGCGGCGACCTTGGCGAGGCCGTCACGCACGATCGGATGGTTGGGCAGAAGGCGGTCGAAATCGCCATAGGTCGCGGCAGCAGCTTCGAAATCGCCGTTGCGCGCCTGCATGCGGGCCCAGAGATCGACCAGGCGAAGCGTCGTCTTCTCCGAATCATAGGCGCTCTTCAGGCGCTTTTCGGCATCGGCCTTGCGCCCGGCGGCGTCCAGAATCAGGCCGGCGTGATAGTCGCGGAAGAGGTTGTAGGAAGCCTCGCCCTTCAGCCGCTCGAGCGTCTCGACGGCGCGTGTCGGCTGGCCGGAGCCGAGATAGGACCAGGCCGTGAGCAGCGTCGCGGTGATATCGGCGGCACGGCCACGTCCGCCACGCTGGAGGTGGTTGCGGGCCGTCGCATAGCTCTTCTGCTTCAGCGCGCGGATGCCGACGGCGAGCTGTGCCAGCCCGTTGCTCGGATCGCGCTGGATCAACCTGTCGGCGGCGCGAAAGGCGTCCGGCATCGCGCCGTCGGCCAGGAAAGCGACGAAAGCACGCTCCAGAAGGTCGTTGTTCTGCGGATCGCCCTTGATCGCCTCGCGCAGATAGACAGACGCCGCGCCGAGATCGCGCCCGGCTCCGGCGACGATGGCCGCGAGGTAATTGCCCTCGAGGCTTTCGGCCGTATCGAGTTGTTCGTTCGAGCGGGGAGTCGCGCCCTGCGCCGCCGCGCCGACCGGCACGGCCAGCAGCAACGCCAGGACAGCCGCCGTGACCCTGCCACGGCTGTTCATTCCAGATACCACGACTGCCATTCTCCCTCGGTCCGCCGCCACGATCGTCGCGGCAGGCGTGGTCTTTGAGCGCGACCGTGACCACTGCGCGTAATGCGGCAAGATGGCCGTTTCCGGGCGGGTGGGCAAGCCGTACGCCAGCCGAATGGCGCCTCCGTAGCGGGCATGTCACAGTGGCACGAAACCGTGCCCCGCCGCAGGGTCTGCCAGCTTTCGTTATCGATGCATCAGCGATTTCGACACTACGATGCTTGCGTCGTGCCTGCGTCGCGACGATTCGAACGGGGTCATTCCGATGAAAAAGATTGTTCTCAGTGTTGCCGCCGTCGCTTTGCTTGCCGGTTTTGTTGCCGGTTGCGCCCAGCCGGAGAAGCCGGCCCCGGCCGTGATCCGCAAAGGCTGATCACGCCTCGCAGCCGGTCATCCAGACTGCTACCCAAAAGGGCGTGCCGATCACGGCACGCCCTTTATTCTGCTGACCTATGCTTTAGCCGCGATCATCGGCGGCATCACATATTGGTGTAGCCCGGCCCGCCGCCGCCTTCGGGCACCGTCCAGGTGATGTTCTGGGCCGGGTCCTTGATGTCGCAGGTCTTGCAGTGGACGCAGTTCTGCGCGTTGATCACGAAGCGCGGCTCGGTCTTGGCCTCGGCGTCCTTGTAGACGACCTCGTAGACGCCGGCCGGGCAGTAGAGGCGCGCCGGCTCGCCATAGAGCGGCAGGTTCTTCTCGATCGGGATCGAAGGGTCCGTCAGCTTCAGATGCGCCGGCTGATCTTCCTCGTGATTGGTCGAGGAGAGGTAGACGGAGGACAGCTTGTCGAACGAGATCTTGCCGTCCGGCTTGGGATAGACGATCGGCTTGACCTCGCTGAGCAGCTTCAGCGTCGCGTGGTCGGGCTTGCCGTGCTTGAGTGTCCCGAAGGGCGACCAGCCGAAGAGCTGGTTCAGCCACATGTCGATGCCGCCAAGCGCGATGCCGGCCAGCGTGCCGTATTTCGACCAGAGCGGCTTGACGTTGCGCACCGGCTTCAGGTCGGCGCCGATGGCGGAATCGCGCCAGCTCGTCTCGATCTCGACGACCTCGTCATGCGAGCGCCCCGCCGCCAGCGCCGGCACCAGCTTCTCGGCCGCCAGCATGCCGGAGATGACGGCGTTGTGGCTGCCCTTGATGCGCGGCACGTTGACGAAGCCGGCCGCGCAGCCGATCAGCGCGCCGCCGGGGAATGTCAGCCTGGGCACCGACTGCCAGCCACCCTCGGTGATGGCGCGCGAGCCGTAGGAAAGCCGCTTCCCGCCTTCGAACAGGTCCTTGATCAGCGGATGGGTCTTGAAGCGCTGGAACTCGTCGAAGGGCGAAAGCGTCGGGTTCTGGTAGTTCAGATGGACCACGAAGCCCACCGAGACCAGATTATCGTCGAAATGGTAGAGGAAGGAGCCGCCGCCGGTAGAGCCGTCGAGCGGCCAGCCGAAGGAGTGCTGGACTCGCCCCTTGACGAACTTTTCCGGCTTGACCTGCCAGATCTCCTTGAGGCCGATGCCGTATTTCTGCGGCTCGCGGCCTTCGTCGAGGCCAAACTTGCGAATGGCGATCTTGGAGAGCGAGCCGCGCGCGCCCTCGCCCAGCAAGGTGTAACGGCCGCGCAGTTCCATGCCCCGCGTGTAGCGCTCCGAGACCTCGCCGTTCTTGGCAATCCCCATGTCGCCGGTTGCGATGCCGAGCACCGCGCCGTTGTCGTCGAACAGCAGCTCCGCCGCCGCGAAGCCCGGATAGATCTCGACGCCGAGCGCCTCGGCTCGTGCCGCCAGGAACTTCGTCACGAGGCCGAGCGAACCGACGAAATTGCCATGGTTGTTCATCAGCTTCGGCATGCCGAAATTAGGCAGGCGGATGCCGTTGGGCTCGGTCAGGAAGTAAAATATGTCCTCGCTGACTTCCGTGGTCAGGGGGCGCTCCGGATCCTCGCGCCAGTCGGGCAGGAGCGCATCGAGGCCCGTGGGGTCGATCACGGCACCCGACAAGATATGCGCGCCGACCTCGGCACCCTTCTCGACCACGACGACCGTGACGTTTTCGTCGAGCTGCTTCAGGCGGATCGCCGCGGCCAATCCCGCAGGACCGGCACCGACGATGACGACGTCATAATCCATGCTTTCGCGCGGTTCGGCCTGTGCCTGTTCGAGATCCATCACGCCCTCCGAAGGCCCGCGTCGGCCCCACATCATTTAGTTTATATATGAACTATCCTGCTAACCCGTTCAAGGTGAGCGGTGCGACAGTCTGGAAACCCTCTATCCAAGCGCACGGTTCAATTTGCAACCGGATCGGCTCGGCAAGTCGCAGGCAGCCGTGATAGACAGTGCAACGATGTCCCTGACCACAGACCCCGCCGAGCTCGTCGCCTGGTATGCCGAGATGGGCATCACCGAGGCGCTGGACGATGCAACGCACGACCATTTTGCGGCTGACGAGCCCGCAAGCGCCGCCCCGCGCCCTCGCCCCACTTTGCCCCCGCGCGCCGGACAGGCGCCAGCCCTGGTCGCACGCCCCAACGCCGCCGCAGCGACCGCGCCAGAAGACGCCACGGTCAGCGCCAGGGTGCTGGCGCGAGAGGCCGCGACGCTCGACGAATTGAAGCAAGCGCTGGCGCGGTTCGAGGGCTGCGCGCTGAAGGCGACCGCGAAGAACCTCGTCTTCGCCGACGGCACCCCAGAAGGCCGGGTGATGATCGTCGGCGAGGCGCCGGGCGCCGACGAGGACAGGATCGGCCTGCCGTTCGTCGGACGATCGGGGCAATTGCTCGACCGGATGCTGGCGGCGATCGGGCTCGATCGCAAAACGGATGTCTACATCGCCAATCTGCTTCCCTGGCGACCGCCGGGCAACCGCACGCCGACGCCGCAGGAGGTTGCGATCTGCCTGCCCTTCATCCAGCGCCAGATCCAGCTTGCCGACCCCGACATCCTGATCTGCATCGGGGGGCCCTCGGCACTGGGACTGCTCGGGCTCACCGGCATCCTGGCCTCGCGGGGCAAATGGCTGGAATACGACACAGGCACGCGGCGCATCCGCGCCATGGCGACCCTGCACCCGGCCTATCTGCTGCGCCAGCCGCTGCAGAAGCGTCTGGCCTGGCGCGACATGCGGGCGCTGAGGGCGGCGCTCGATGCGGCGGGCTCTTCGGAACCGGGCGGCACGGCGCGGGTTGAATGACGGCTTGAGTTCCGGCCCGCTCTCACAGAGATTGCCGGCAGGCTTACGGGGATGACGCCATGCAGTGGGAAGACTATCGCCAGTCCGACAATCTCGAGGACCGGCGTGGTGGCGGTGGCGGTGGCGGCGATTTCGCCGGGCTTCCCGGCGGGCGCGGCGGCCTGGGTATTGGCACCATGGTCGTGCTGGGCCTCGTGGGCTGGGCGCTCGGGATCGATCCGCGCCTGCTGATCGGCGGGGCTGAACTGATCGGCGGCATCGGCGGACGGCAGGCGCCGACCCAGGAGACGCGACGGTCGTCAGGTCCGCCGGCGGACGAGATGGGCCGCTTCGTTTCGGCCGTGCTGGCGCAGAACGAGGACGTCTGGACAAAGCTTCTGCCGCAGCAAGCGAATATCCGCTACGAGCAGCCACGCCTTGTGCTGTTCGATCGCACGACCAGTTCCGCCTGCGGGCGGGCGCAGTCGGCGATGGGGCCGTTCTATTGCCCCCCCGACAAGCGCGTCTATCTCGACACCTCCTTCTTCCAGGAAATGCAGCGCAAGCTCGGCGGCGGCGGCGACTTCGCCTATGCCTATGTCATCGGCCACGAGGTCGGCCACCATATCCAGAACCTGATCGGCATCCTGCCCAAGGCCAACCAATTGCGCGAGCGTTCGAGCGAATCCCAGGCCAACGAAATCTCAGTCCGGATCGAACTGCAGGCGGACTGCTTCTCCGGCGTCTGGGCCCATAACATCCAGGCGATGGGTCGCATCGACCAGAGCGATATCGAGGAGGCGATGCGCACCGCAGCGGCGATCGGCGACGACAGGCTGCAGAAGGCGTCCCAGGGCCAGGTCGTGCCGGATTCCTTCACCCATGGCTCCTCGGCGCAACGGCAGCGGTGGTTCACAACCGGGCTGAAGAGCGGCTCGATGCAGAGCTGCGACACCTTCAAGGCTCGGCAGCTTTAAAGGGGCGAAAAGCCTGGCATAGTGCTTTCCGCCTGCGGAGGAGCCTGTCGATGACCATCACGATCACCGCATTCGAACGGTCACCCGATGGCGGCAGGGGACTGGCGCGGGATACGCGCGTCCGCTGGGCGTTGGAAGAAACGGGCCAGCCCTATGAGGTTCGTCTTGTTTCGTTCCAGGCGATGAAGGAGCCCGCGCATCTGGCGCTTCATCCCTTCGGGCAGATTCCGACCTATGAAGACGGCGATCTCAGCCTGTTCGAGACAGGGGCGATCGTGTTCCATATCGCGGAGCGTCACGCCGGCCTGTTGCCGGACGATGCGAACGCCCGGGCGCGCGCGATCACCTGGATGTTCGCCGCGCTCAACACGGTCGAGCCGCCGATCCTCGACCTCGTGACCGCCAGGGTTTTCGAACGCGACAAGCCCTGGGCCGCGCAACGTCTGCCGCTCGTCGAGGACCGCACCCGCGAGCGGCTGGACCAACTCTCCCGTCACCTCAACGATGCCGACTGGCTCGATGGCGCGTTCAGTGCCGGCGACCTGATGATGGTCTCGGTGCTGCTCAGATTGAGAGCGTCGGGTCTGCTGGACGGCTATCCGAATCTCTCGGCCTATGTCGCCCGCGGTGAGGCCCGGCCCGCCTACAAACGCGCCTTCGAAGCTCAACTGGCGGTCGCTACCGGCCAGCAACCGCGCCCGGCAGCGAGCTGAAACGCCGTCTCGATCAGCCGCCGGCGCGCTCGCGCCTGACCGAAAGACGACGCGGCGTTGCGCCCAGGCGTCCGGCCAGAACACTCCCCTTTGGCACGATGAGCCCCGCGCGCAGGCGGCGGGGGCCGAAGGAGATGGCGGCGCGTTCACGCAGCGAGCCCGCGACGCCGCGCAGCGGGATCAGGGCAGGCGTATCGGGCGCGAGGATGAGATGGCGCTCGACGGCCTGGGCCCAGTGCGGCTGCGGCACATCGCCCGCCTCAAGCAGGAACAGCCAGTCGCCGCGCGCCTGGGCCGCGCCGAGATGCCAGCCCTCGGCCCCGCCGGCCCGCAAAAAGCTTGCGCCTGTCGCATCGGCGAGGCGCTCGACATCGGCATGGCCGACGGCATCGACCACCACGGCATGACCGAGGAAGCCGTCAGCGACGGCCGGGATCAGGACGGAGAAGGTCGCGGCGAGCGCTTCGGTCGAGCCGCCGACGCGGATGACAGCAGTGAGCATGTGCAATCCCATATGGCGCAGCGCAGCATGCCGCAATCCTGTGACTTGCAATCTGTTCTCTTTATGTTCACATAGAACATCAAAGAAGTCGCCGATTCCCGGCGATTTTCAGGGATGGTTCAGCGCCATGAGCCAGAGCAGACCTTCATCACGGACGATTCCGGCCCTGTCGCTCAAGCGGCAGGACAGCGCGGGAATGTCGGTTTCCGCGCGCGTGGCTCCCGTCGAGCCGCTGGCCTATGCCGGCCACCGCATCGACCCGGAGCGGCGGCGCGGGCGCGGGGCAACGATCAATCCGGGCGGGCGCTTCGAGGCCGAGCAGCGGATCAGCGAAGACGACGGCTGGGGCTCGCTGGGCGAATTGCCGGCGTTCAAGACCGAGATCGCGGTCGAGAAGGCCCGCACCATCATCACGAAGAACGATTCGCCCGACATCTCCTTCGATCGGTCGATCAACCCCTATCGCGGCTGCGAGCATGGCTGCGTCTACTGCTTCGCGCGGCCGAGCCATGCCTATCTCGGGCTGTCGCCGGGGCTCGATTTCGAGAGCAAGCTGACGGCCAAGCCCGATGCCGCGCTGCTGCTGGAGAAAGAGCTTTCAGCCGCCTCCTACCAGCCGCGCACCATCGCGATCGGCACCAATACCGACGCTTATCAGCCGATCGAGAAGAAGCTGCGGATCATGCGCGGCATCCTCGAGGTGCTGGAGCGCTTCAATCATCCGGTTGGCATCGTCACGAAATCGGCGCTGGTCCAGCGCGACATCGACATCCTCGCTCCCATGGCGGCCAAGGGACTGGCGAAGGTCGCGATCTCGCTGACGACGCTCGACCCCAAGGTCGCGCGTGGCATGGAGCCGCGCGCCGCCTCGCCCGCCAAGCGGCTGGAGACGATCAAGGCGCTGTCGGATGCCGGCATTCCCGTCACCGTGCTGGTCGCGCCGATCATTCCCGCGATCAACGAGCACGAGATCGAGCGCATTCTGGATGCCGCGAAAGCGGCGGGTGCGCGCGAGGCGGGCTATGTGCTGCTGCGTTTGCCGCTGGAGGTGAAGGACCTCGTCCAGGACTGGCTCCTGACCCACCACCCCGACAAGCTGCGCCATGTCGTTTCGCTGATCCGCTCGACGCGCGACGGCAAGGATTACGACGCCGCCTGGGGGCAGAGGCAGGTTGGATCGGGGCCCTATGCCTGGATGATCGGCCGACGCTTCGAGATGGCGGCCGAGCGGCTGGGCTTCAACGGGGCGCGGTTGCGACTGCGCAGCGACCTGTTCGTGAAGCCTGAGAGGGAGAAGGCGCAGCTGAGCCTGTTCTAGAGCAAGCGAATCCGGCATAGGCGGACCATGGTCGCCTATTTTCACCGCGAGACGCAGGCCATCGCAGCCGGGCTCTGGCCGCTCGCCGGTGTGGACGAGGTCGGACGCGGACCGCTGGCCGGGCCGGTGGTGGCAGCGGCCGTCATCCTTGATCCGCAGGCCGTGCCCGAGGGCCTCGACGATTCGAAGAATCTGAGCGCGGCGCGGCGCGAGGAGCTTTTTGCGATCATCGCGCAATCGGCGCTCGCTATCGGCGTCGCCAGCGCAACGCCCGTCGAGATCGATATGATCAACATCCGGCAGGCGACGCTTTTGGCGATGCGCCGTGCCGTCGCGGCTCTGTCCGTGCAGCCCGTTTGCGTCCTGGTCGACGGCAATGATCCGCCCGTGCTTGCCTGCTCCTGCGAATCCATCATCGGCGGCGACGCGCAGATCGCCTCGATCGCAGCCGCCTCCATCGTCGCCAAGGTGACGCGCGACGCGATGATGGCGCGGCTGTGCCGACGCTACCCGGCCTATGGCTTCTCGGCCCATGCCGGCTACGGCACGCAGCAGCATCGCACCGCGCTGCAGGCGCACGGCCCCTGCCCCGAGCACCGCTATTCGTTCGCGCCGGTGAAGGGTGTCTGGCGGCGCTGACCGTCCCACCCCCCTCACACCAGCCCTTCATCCTGAGGAGCCGCGAAGCGGCATCTCGAACGATGGTCCAGATGTTTCCGGAGCCTGGAGCATCCTTCGAGATGCGCCTGACGGCGCTCCTCAGGATGAGGGCTCAGGAAACCCGATCCGCGATAGGACCGGGCAGAGCGTCCTTCGCGGGCGCTCCCTCCATTAACCCGCCCTTAGCAATTCGCCTTATCCGCCAATAGGCTGGGCAAAAACTGCAGCCCCAGAATGAGACGCATTTTTTTCGTCTCGGAAACCCGGCTTTTACCCTGTCCCGGCAATATCGCGACTGTTGAAGTTGCGTAACGGTCTTGGGTCGACATGGGTATTTTGCGTACCGGGACCACCAGTGCCGCCGTCCGGATTCAAGTTCCGCGTACCGGACGGCCCGCACTGGAGTCACGTATCAAGGCCAAGAGCCTTAGCGGTAAGGCGAGCCTTGCCGGGAAACCGAGCCTCCGCGAGGCGACCGGCCTGTCCCCCGAACTCCCGCTCGACCAGATCCTCGTCGGCGATTGCATCGCCGCGATCGATCGCCTGCCGGCGGCCAGCGTCGACCTCGTCTTCGCCGACCCGCCCTATAATCTCCAGCTCGGCGGCGATCTGCGCCGGCCCGACGACAGCCTCGTCGATGCCGTCGACGACGACTGGGACAAGTTCTCGTCCTTTGCCGAATACGACGCCTTCACCCGCGCCTGGCTTGCAGCCTGCCGCCGCGTGCTGAAGCCCGATGGCGCGCTCTGGGTCATCGGCAGCTATCACAACATCTTCCGCGTCGGCTCGATCCTGCAGGATCTCGGCTTCTGGATGCTCAACGACATCGTCTGGCGCAAGGCCAACCCGATGCCGAATTTCCGCGGCCGGCGCTTCACCAACGCCCATGAGACGCTGATCTGGGCGGCACGCGGCGAAGCGTCGAAATATACCTTCCATTACGAAGCGCTGAAGGGGGGCAATGACGATTTGCAGATGCGCTCCGACTGGTATCTGCCGCTCTGCACCGGCGAGGAACGGCTGAAGGACGGCAGCGGCGCCAAGGTGCACCCGACGCAAAAGCCCGAAGCTCTGCTCGCCCGCGTCATGCTTTCGGCCAGCAATCCGGGCGACGTCATCCTCGACCCGTTCTTCGGCACGGGCACGACCGGGGCGGTGGCGAAGGCGCTGGGCCGGCATTTCATCGGCTGCGAGCGCGACGAAACCTATGCGCACGCCGCCCGCAAG
>QBLV01000123.1 GCA_003241815.1 Hyphomicrobiales bacterium
ACGCCGAGCCGTTCGGCGACACCGATGCATTGAGGCTCATCGCCGGCTTTGCCGTCGGTCAGCGTCCAGATCGTCGGCAGCATGTCGGCAGGCGAGGAAGCGGCGGGCAAGGGTCGTCTCCGTGGCACGGCAGATGCCTTGTATCGCGCGGAGCTGGCGTCTACACCAGCCCGACCTTGCTCCGGGGCCCCTTGTGCGATCCAAACTCGACGATATCGACGTGGCGATCCTGCGCGAGCTGCAGGGCGACGGGCGCATGACCAATGTCGAGCTGGCGAGTCGCGTCGGCATCTCCCCGCCGCCCTGCCTGCGGCGGGTGAGGGCGCTGGAGGAGGCGGGGCTCATCACCGGCTACCGCGCCCAGCTCGACGAGCGCAAGCTCGGGCTCGATGTCGTCTGCTTCGCCTTCGTGCATCTGGCAAGCCAGGCCGAGGCTGATCTCGAGGCGTTTCAGGCGCGCATCCGGGGCTGGGCTGCCGTGCGCGAATGCTGGAAGCTCTCGGGCGACATCGATTTTATTTTGAAATGCGTCGCGCCCGATCTCAAGGCGTTTCAGGATTTCGTCGGCGAATTGACCGGGCTGCCCAATGTCCGCAATGTCCGCACGGCGCTGGCGCTCGACCGGATCAAGGACGAGCCGATCGTGCCGTTTGAGTGATACGATGTGCAGCGTCCGCTTGGCACACAACGATGATCTGCCGCGAATCCTGTCGCTCTATGCCCAATTGAGCCCAGGGGATCTCCTTCCGGATGCGGCCGACGCGACAGAGACGTGGCAGCGCATTCTGACGAACGACATGATGAGCGTTCATGTCGCGGCGGTCGATGACGTCGTCGCCGCCACCTGCGTGCTGATTGTCGTGCCGAACCTCACGCGCAATCAACGCCCGTTCGCTCTCATCGAGAATGTCGTCAGTGACGCTGCTTTACGCGGACGGGGGCTTGGCAAGAGCGTCGTTCAGGCGGCAGTCTCCCACGCTTTCGTGCTGGATTGCTACAAGGTGATGCTGATGACGGGTCGTAGCGATCCGGCTGTGCTGGGCTTCTACGAGGCCTGCGGTTTTCAGCGCGGCAAGACTGCCTTTCAAATCAGGAATCCAGCTTAGCCGCCCAAATAGCGCTTGATCCAAAGCGCATTGTTTTCGATCAGGGCTGCGACGCGGCGCTGGTCCACATCGGGCCTGTACCACGCACCGCCCGAGCCCGAATCGAGCACCGACAGGATCGGGAAGCTCTGCAGCACCTCGCCGCGCGGCCCCAGCACCGCAATATCGCTGTCGAAATTGTCGTTGCTGCCGCCGCCGCCCGTCGGCCTGCCACCGCCGCTGCCGCCGGCGAAGCTCGACAGCCAGACGCCCTTGACGGTGACCTGGAGGGTGGCGCCGGCGCCGCGGCGGTAGATCGGCCCCAGCGTCTGCGCAAGCTGGCGCTCCATCGCGAGGCGGATGCGGTCGGCGTTCTCGCCCCAGCCCTGCCTGGCGATGCGCGAGGTATCGACGCGGATCGCGCCGATGGTGCGGGCCTGGGCGAGGGCGGCTGTGACGAGCGGCGGTGAGAGGCCAAACGCTGCGCTCGCGAGCCCGAGAGAGAGGAGGTTTCGACGCGTCGTCATCGGGCTTCTCCAGCGACCATGCCGAAGATGTAGTCCTCGTCGTGCCGTTGTCCAAGGCACCTGCAGCCCCTGCTTTGGCTGCCAGCACACGCATGCTTAATGGGGCGGAGAGACAAGGGGGGAATCATGTTCACCGAAATCGTCAAACTCTGGGTCGTGATCGACCCGATCGGCACGCTGCCGGTGTTCCTCGCGGTCACGGCGGGTTTAAGCGCGGCGGCGGCTCGCGCCGTGGCCATCCGTGGCACGCTGGTCGCCTTTGGCGTGCTGGTGTTCTTCGTCGTCGGTGGGCAGGTGCTGCTGACGGCGATGGACATTGCGCTGACCTCCTTCGAGATCGCCGGCAACATCGTGCTCTTCCTGTTCGCGCTGACGATGATCTTCGGCGAATCGAAGCTGGAAGAGGACCAGAAGCTGATCCGAACTTCCGATCTGGAACGCGCGGTCTATCCGCTGGCGATCCCGAGCATCGCCAGTCCCGGCGCCATGCTGACCGTGATGACGGTGACGGATAATTCGCGCTTCAGCCTCTCCGAGCAGGCCACGACGGTGGCCCAGATCGCGGGAATCCTGGCGGTCACCCTGATCCTGATGCTGGCAGCGTCGCGCATCATCGCCCTGATCGGCAATGCCGGCGCCAGCGTGATCAGCCGGGTGA
The DNA here is from genome assembly GCA_003241815.1 of Hyphomicrobiales bacterium. Lineage (GTDB taxonomy): Bacteria > Pseudomonadota > Alphaproteobacteria > Rhizobiales > Beijerinckiaceae > Allobosea. Next base: position 2,271 of record QBLV01000123.1, read on the forward strand.
TGGGGCTGATCCTGGCGAGCGTCGCGGTCGATGGCATCATCAAGGCGATGCGGACGGTGATGGGTGGGTAGCGTCTGCAGGTGCGGAGGACCCGAGCACCTCCGGCCACAGGAGGCTCCAGCACGCACCCTTCACGAGATTCTCGGTTCGAAGCTTCGCTTCGCCCGAGAATGACGCTTCCCCCTCAGCGGAAGACGACGCTGACCACCTCGTAGGACTTGCCGCCGCCGGGCGTGTTGACCTGCACGTTGTCGCCGACCTTCTTGCCGATCAGCGCGCGCGCGATCGGCGAGCCGATCGAGACCTTGCCGGACTTCACGTCCGATTCCGGCTCGCCGACGATCTGGTAGCTTTTCTCTTCCTCGGTGTCGTCGTCGATCAGCTTGACGGTCGCGCCGAACTTGATCGTGTCGCTGCCGACGAGCTTGGCGATATCGATGATGTCGGCACGGCCGATCAGCGATTCCAGCTCCTGGATGCGGCCTTCATTGAGAGCCTGCGATTCCTTGGCGGCATGATACTCGGCGTTCTCCGAGAGATCGCCATGGGCGCGCGCCTCCGAGATCGCCGCGATGATGCGCTGGCGCTGCACCTGCTGGCGATCCGTGAGCTCGGCCTCCAGAGCGGCAAAGCCGCCGGCGGTCATCGGAACCTTTTCCATCGTCTCGTCCCATCATTCGAAAGCAGATGCTCGCCGGCGGCTGCTTTGCCGCCCGCGCTCCACTTCCTGTCGTTTATATAAACTTCGCCGACGCGCCGTTTTCAGGCCGCGTGCACGAAGTAGGATTGCAGCGATCGTACTTCGAGATCGCCGCTGCAATAGGCCTTGATGCCTTCCGCCGCCGCGATCGCTCCGGCCAAGGTGGTATAATAGGGCACCTTGTGCAAGAGGGCCGTTCGACGAAGCGAGCGCGAATCCGTCAGGGCCTGCGGACCGTCGGTGGTGTTGAAGACGAGCTGGATTTCGCCGTTCTTGATGGCGTCGACGACATGGGGCCGGCCTTCCAGCACCTTGTTGATCTTGGCCGCCGCGATTCCCTCGTCCTGCAGCAGGCGCAGCGTGCCCCCCGTCGCCAGCACGCGGAAGCCGAGATCGGCGAGCATTCTGACGCTCTCGACGATGCGCGGCTTGTCCTGGTCGCGCACCGAGACGAAGACCGTGCCCTTGACCGGGACCTTGGAGCCGGCGCCGAGCTGGCTCTTGGCGAAGGCGATGTCGAAGGAGCGGTCGAGCCCGATGACCTCGCCGGTCGAGCGCATTTCGGGGCCGAGCAGCACGTCGACGCCGGGGAAGCGCGCGAAGGGGAACACCGCCTCCTTGACGCCGACATGGCCCAGCGGCTGCGCCTTCAGGCCGAAGCTCGCCAGGCTCTCGCCGGCCATGATGCGTGCGGCGATCTTGGCGACGGGAATGCCGACGACCTTGGCGACGAAAGGCACCGTGCGCGAGGCACGTGGGTTGACTTCCAGCACATAGATGTCGCCGTCCTTGATGGCGTACTGGACGTTCATCAGCCCGCCGACATCGAGCGCCAGCGCCATCGCGCGGGTCTGGCGCTCCAGCTCGGCGATGGTCTCTGGGCTGAGCGAGCGCGGCGGCAGCGAGCAGGCCGAATCGCCGGAATGGATGCCGGCCTCCTCGATATGCTCCATGATGCCGGCGATGAAGGCGTCCTTGCCGTCGGCGAGGCAATCGACATCGACCTCGATCGCGTCCGACAGATAGCGGTCGAACAGCAGCGGGTTCTTGCCGAGCACGGTGTTGATCTGGCCGGTCTTGTCGTTGGGGTATTTGGCCTTGACCTCGGAGGGGATCAGCGAGGGCAGGGTGCCCAGCAGATAATCCTCAAACATCGCCTCGTCGTGGATGATCGCCATGGCACGGCCGCCGAGCACATAAGACGGGCGCACGACGAAGGGCAGGCCGAGCTCGGCCACGATCATGCGCGCCTGCTCCACCGAATAGGCGATGCCGTTCTTGGGCTGCTTGAGCTGCAATTTGTCGAGAAGGCGCTTGAAACGGTCGCGGTCCTCGGCGAGGTCGATCGCGTCGGGCGAGGTGCCCAGGATCGGGATCCCTGCCTGTTCCAGCGCGTTCGCCAGCTTCAGCGGGGTCTGCCCGCCGAACTGGACGATGACGCCGTGAAGCGTGCCGTTCTGCTTCTCGGTTTCGAGGATTTCGAGCACATCCTCGGCCGTCAGCGGTTCGAAATAGAGCCGGTCGGAGGTGTCGTAATCGGTCGAGACGGTTTCCGGGTTGCAGTTGACCATGATGGTCTCGTAGCCGGCATCCTTGAGCGCGTAGCAGGCATGGCAGCAGCAATAGTCGAACTCGATGCCCTGGCCGATGCGGTTGGGCCCGCCGCCGAGGATGACGACCTTCTTGCGATCGGACGGGTTGGCCTCGTCGGCCGCCTTGCCGGCGAAGGGCATGGCGTAAGTCGAATACATATAGGCGGTCGGCGAGGCGAACTCGGCGGCGCAGGTGTCGATGCGCTTGTAGACGGGGCGGACGTCGAGCGAATGCCTGAGCGCCTTGACCTCGGCCTCGGTCTTGCCGGCGACGGCGGCGAGGCGCTTGTCGGAGAAGCCCATCGCCTTGACCTGCCGGAAGGCGCCAGGCGTCTGCGGCAGGCCGAACTGGCGGACCTTCTCCTCGGTGTCGACGATCTGGCGCATCTGTTCGAGGAACCAGGGATCGATCTTGCAGCTCTCATGGATCTGCGCGTCGGTGAAGCCGAAGCGCATGGCTTGCGCCACCTGGAGGATGCGGTCGGGCGTCGGCGTCGAGAGCGCGGCCTTGATCGCGTTCCTGTCGTCGCCCTTGCCCATGTTCTCGATCTCGATCTCGTCGAGGCCGTCGAGACCGGTCTCCAGCGAGCGCAGTGCCTTCTGCAGGCTCTCCTGGAAGGTCCGGCCGATCGCCATCGCCTCGCCGACCGATTTCATCGCGGTCGTCAGCGTCGGCTCGGCGCCGGGGAATTTCTCGAAGGCAAACCGCGGAATCTTGGTGACGACATAGTCGATCGTCGGCTCGAAGGAGGCCGGGGTCGCCCCGCCGGTGATGTCGTTCTCGATCTCGTCCAGCGTGTAGCCGACGGCCAGACGCGCTGCGACCTTGGCGATCGGGAAGCCTGTCGCCTTGGAGGCCAGTGCCGAGGAACGCGAGACGCGCGGGTTCATCTCGATGACGATCATGCGGCCGGTGGCGGGATCAACCGCGAACTGAACGTTGGAGCCGCCGGTCTCGACGCCGATCTCGCGCAGCACCGCCAGCGAGGCGTCGCGCATGATCTGGTATTCCTTGTCGGTCAGCGTCAGCGCCGGCGCCACCGTGATCGAATCGCCGGTGTGGACGCCCATCGGGTCGATGTTCTCGATCGAGCAGACGATGATGCAGTTGTCCGCCGTGTCGCGGACGACCTCCATCTCGTACTCCTTCCAGCCGAGCACGCTCTCCTCGATCAGGACCTCGCTGGTCGGCGAGGCGTCGATGCCGCGCTCGACGATGTCGATGAACTCGCCCTTGTTGTAGGCGATGCCGCCGCCGGTGCCGCCCATGGTGAAGGAGGGGCGGATGATCGCCGGCAGGCCGATATCCTCCAGCGCATCGAGCGCCTGGCCCAGCGTCTTGATCTGGTGCGAGCGCGGCGTGTCCAGCCCGATCTTGGTCATCGCGTTGCGGAAGAGCTCGCGGTCCTCGGCCTTGTCGATCGCCTCGGCCGTGGCGCCGATCATCTCGACGTCGAACTGCTCCAGAACGCTGATCTTGCTGCCGTCGGGCTGGACGATGGACTTCTTGTTGAGCGAAAGCGCGCAATTCAGCGCGGTCTGGCCGCCCATGGTCGGCAGCAGAGCAAAGCCGCCAGGGAGCACGTTGCGCTCCTTCTCGATGATCTTCGCGACGATCTCGGGCGTGATCGGCTCGACATAGGTCGCGTCGGCGAGGTCCGGGTCGGTCATGATCGTGGCCGGATTCGAATTGACCAGCACGATGCGGTAGCCCTCGGCCTTCAGCGTCTTCACGGCCTGCGTGCCGGAATAGTCGAACTCGCAGGCCTGGCCGATGATGATGGGGCCGGCGCCGATGATCAGGATGGTCTTGATGTCTGTGCGCTTGGGCATGGGGCTCGGCTCTGTTTTCGGCGAGGGCGCGCGCCACTGGCCGTCCGATCGAGCGAGCGGGCCGGTGCGAGCGCCTGAATGAATGCTAGGCGCTCGCTATAGAGGGGAGGAGCGGCGGGGGGAAGCGGAAAGCGTATCGCCGCGCCTCTCGGCGCACAGGCTGGAAAGCCGTTCAGGTCTCGTTGGGGCGAATCCTGTAGAGAGGCGCGATGCCGCTTCGCCGTTACCCCCGCCAGTCCCGCCAGCTCATGGCCTATGTCCTCGCCGGGGGAATCACCGCCGTGGCGCATTACGGCGTGCTGGTCGGGTTGGTCGAGATCGGCCATGTCGATCCGGTGCCGGCGACGCTGGCTGGGTTCGTGGTGGGAGCGATCGTGTCCTACGCGCTGAACCGATGGCTGACATTCGATGCAACGCACAGTCACGCGCAGGCGACCTGGCGCTTCGCCCTGATCGCGCTTGGGGGCTTCGCGCTGACCGGGGTGCTGATGCATCTGTTCGTGGCGCGAGCCGGGCTGCCCTATCTGCCGATGCAGTTCGTCACCACGGGGATCGTGATGGTGTTCTCGTTCCTGGGGCACAAGTTTTTTAGTTTTGCGGATCGGGCCGGATGAGGCTGCAAGCGGCGTTGGCTGGAGCGCCCGTACGCTCGATCAGGGCTCGGATCTGACATGAGCAAGAAAGGCGCGCATGGCCGCGCTCGGGTGTCGCCTGTTGGGGTAATAGAGATACCAGCTCGGGAGCCGAGGGCTCCAGGCAGGCATCAATTCGATGAGACGACCGTCGCCGAGATAGGGTTGGGCATACGTATCGAAGACGTGGGCGATGCCGTGGCCAGCCAAAGCGGCTTGAACCTCCTGATGCGCTGAACCAAGAGTCAGACGTGCAGCGGGCGCAATCGTCAGGGTCTCCCCGTCCTTTTCGAACTCCCAGGAGGCCAGCGATCCGCCGGGAAACCGTCGGCGGATGCAGTCATGGCCGATCAGGTCATGCGGCGTGCCCGGCGTTCCGCGTGTGTCGCGATAGGCGGGTGAGCAGACAATCGCGTAGCGCAAGGGTGGACCCAGGGGCGTGGCGATCATCTCCTGCGCGACCTGCCGACCGAAGCGAACGCCAGCATCGAAGCCGTGCTCGACGATGTCGATAAGGGCGGCATCGCTGACGATCTCGACCTTCACGTCAGGAAAGCGACGCATGAAGTCGAACACCAGCGGACACAGAACATGGTCTACCGCGGGGGCCGGAGCACTGATCCGGATCAAGCCCGAGGGCGTGTCGCGCAACTGGTCCAGGTCTTCCAGGGCGTGACGGATGTCGTTCAGCGCCGGAGTAAGCTGCACGAGTAGGCGCGCGCCGGCCTCGGTTGGTGCAACGCTTCGCGTTGTGCGGTTGAGAAGCCGGATGCCGAGCGCTTCTTCGAGCGTCGTCATGGTCTGGCTCAAGGCAGAGGATGAGATTCGCCGCTCCCTCGCCGCCGCCCGAAACCCCCCGCAACGGATGATCGCAGCGAAGACCTCCAGACTGTCGAGGCGGAGTGCGCTCATTGCAAAGAGAGCCTTATCAAGCTGATCAAGATTGAGCAGCTTATGCGCGCTGTGAAGGACTGTCATCCTCTGCCGACGAGACCTGACAAACAGCGAACGGGATGACGATGAGTCGACTGACACTCAACCGCCGAACAATCATGCTCTCAGCCGCAAGTGGCGGCGCTGGTCTCATGCTTGGGCGGCTCAAAATAGGTGGCGCCAACGCGCAGACACCGACGGCGCCCTTGGCCAATGCGGGCGTCTATCACTTTCGCGTCGGCGACATTGGCGCGACGGTGCTGAGCGACGGAGTCATCGGCGGCCCCCCACGGATCTATGCGAGCGACGCTTCCGAAGTGGATCTGCAGACCGCGCTGAGGCGCGCCTTTCTGGCTACCGACCACCTGACATTGAGCCTGAACACGCTTCTGGTCACGGTCGGCGGCCGACGCATCCTGCTCGAAGCCGGCGCGGGCGGGACGATGGGGCCCAATGCAGGCCGCATCTTCGCCAATATCGCTGCCATCGGCCTGACGCCGAACGACATCGATGTGATTATCGTCTCCCACACCCATCCCGATCATGTCGGCAATCTGCGGGGTGCTGACGGCGGCAAAGCCTTCCCGCGCGCCACGGTCTTCGTGCCGAAGGCCGACTGGGACTTCTTCGTCCAAGGCGAGCCCGATCTGTCCTACATGCCGGTGCCCGCGGATTTCCGAACCCGTTTCGGCGCGGCCATCAAGCGCAGCATGGAGCCGATCGCCAGTACGATCGAGCTTTACGAGCCGGGCCAGGAAATCGTTTCCGGAATCACCACCCTCGCGGCTGCTGGCCATACGCCTGGCATGGTCGCGTTCCTGGTCCATTCCGGGAGGGACCAACTGCTGCTAACGGCCGATCTCGCCTATCATCCGGTCGTCAACATCGATCGCCCTTGGCCACCCGGCCCGGACCGCGACCGGGAAGCGGCTTTGACCGCGCGTCGGCGGATCTTCGACCGGGCTGCTGCAGAGCAGATGCTCGTTCTTGGCTTCCATTATCCGTTTCCGGGGCTCGGCCGCATGCTGAAGATCGATGGCGGCTATGCCTGGGTTCCGGCGAATTGGCAGTTCTAGCCGAGGCGCGCTGGCCGGCCTTAGTTCGCTTTGCGCCCCACCAGCGTCAGCCGATGCGGGTTGTGGCCGAAGTTCTCCGCTGGCGTCACGTTCTCGAAACCCGCCGCCGCGATCAGCCCGGTGATCTCGTCGATCCGGTAGGTTGAAAGCCCGTATTGCGCGCGCAGCTTGCGGTAGTCGGAAAACGCTGTGCGGACGAGGCCGGCCAGCGCAGCGCCGAGGAACCCGCCGCGCCAGGCGAAGGCCAGCAGTTGCGAGGCGTCGGTGAGCGGGCTGACATCGGGCGGGATGATGTCGGCGACGACGAGCTCGCCGCCGGGCTTGAGTTTGCTGCGCCAGATGGCGAGCAGGGCAACGAGTTCCTCGCGCGAGAGATACTGGATCAGCGAATTGGCGACCACGAGGTCGAGGCTGTCGTCCGGCAGCGCCTCGACCTCCTCTGGCCCAACAACGGCGACATTGGCTTTTGAGCCCAGCATGGCCCGCAGCTTGTCACGCACGCTCGGCGCGGCCTCGCAGAGATAAAGCTTGCCGCAGGCGGCCGCGATGCGGGCGGCATCGAGCGCTTCGCCGCAGCCATGGTCGAGAACGACGGCGTCGCGTGCAGGGATATGGCCGATCAGGTCGGTCGCGATCTGGCGGTAATGCAGGGCCTTGTGGCGGGGCGAGACATAGATCGCGTGCTCGCCGTTCCAGAAATCGCGCCAGGACATCGTCTCGCCGTCTCGCTTGTTCGCGGGCCGTATGCTCCGGCCGATCTTCACGACTAAGCCGAAGCCGGGTCGGGGAGCAACAGGTGCTCTCTAGGACGGACGGGCACAACGCATCGTGTAACGCAATGTTTCCCTCGCCCTGCCGGCGGTTCTATGGTTGCCGCCAGGCTCCGGGAATCGCTCATGCTGCTCTTGCCGAAACTTTTGAAACGCTTCGTCAGGCTGGGGCGCCTGACCGTGATCACGCCCGACGACAAGCGCCACGTCTTCGGGCCGGGGCCGGGCGAATTGCTCTTTGCCGGGGTCGTCAAGACGGCGCCCGCCGTCACGGTGCGCTTCCATGACGAAAGGATCGAGCGGGAACTCTTCTTCAATCCGGAACTGGCGCTGGCCGAAGGCTACATGGATGGGCGGATCGATTTCGAGGAAGGCTCGATCCACGATCTGCTGACGCTGTTCTGGCTACAGCGCAAGGAGATGCGAAAGCATCCGATCCAGCAGGTGATCCGCAATGTCCGCTTCCGGATCAGGCGCTTCCGGATGCACAATCCGCTGGGCGTCGCGGGCAAGAAGGTCAAGCACCACTACGATATCCCGACCGATTTCTATCGGCTCTGGCTCGACGAGACGATGACCTATTCCTGTGCTTACTGGCACTCGCCCGAGGTCGGGCTTGAGGCCGCACAGCAGGCGAAGCTCCGGCACATCGCCGCCAAGCTGAAGATCGAGCCGGGCATGACGGTTCTCGACATCGGCTCGGGCTGGGGCGAACTCGCCATCTATCTGGCGAAAGCCTGCGGCGCGAAGGTGACGGGGCTCAACGTTTCGCCCGACCAGATGGCGGCGGCGCAGAAGCGCGCCGAGGCCGCGGGCGTTGGCGACAGCGTGACATTCATCAACAAGGATTATCGCGAGCTGACCGGCCGCTTCGACCGCATCGTCTCGGTCGGCATGATGGAGCATGTCGGCGTCGCGCATTACCTCGAATATTTCGAGCGCATCCGCGACCTGCTCACGCCGGACGGCATCGCGCTGGTGCATTGCATCGGCCGCGTCGGTCCTCCCGGCTTCACCGGGCCCTTCTTCGACAAGTACATCTTTCCCGGCGGCTATGCGCCTGCGCTGTCGGAGGTGTTCGCGGCGGTCGAGCAGACCGGGCTCTGGCATTCCGACTGCGAGTTCTGGCGCCGGCACTATCACTGGACGCTGGAGGCCTGGCGCGAGCGCTTCATGGCGCAGCGGCCGCAGGTCGTGGCGATGATGGGCGAGCGCTTCGCGCGGATGTGGGAGTTCTACCTCTGCGCCTGCTCGATCTCCTTCGATATCGGTGGCGACATGGTGTTCCAGCTCCTGCTCGGGCCGCACAAGAGTGCCGTGCCGGTGGTGCGGGATTATATCCAGGACGATGAGAAGGCGCTGGCGGCGCGGGGGTTTTGAGTACCACCAGCCCTCATCCCGAGGAGCGCCGCAGGCGCGTCTCGAAGGATGCTCCAGCAGGCTCCGGAACCCTCTGAACCATCCTTCGAAACGCCGCTTCGCGGCTCCTCAGGATGAGGGCTGTGCGAGGGGGGCGTATCTGTGCTTCAGGCATCAGCCGAAAGATCCAACACGATCAGCGCCTCGTCGATATAGGCGCCATCGACCAGCAGGGCTTTTTTCTCCAGGCCGTATTGCCGGAAGCCGAGGCGCTCATAGAGACTGAGTGCTGGTGCGTTGGCGATGCCGACGGCGGCCTGCAGCAGCACGACATGATGGCGCGCATGGTCGATCACGGCCGTCACGAGCGCCCGGCCTATGGCACGTCCGCGATGGCCGGGCGCGACATGGACGCCGACGAGAAGGCCCTTATGGCGGGATTTGGCTGCGTTGCTGGGAATGATGAATCCGGCCGTGCCGACAAGGTCAGCGCCCGCAAAAGCGCCGAACACGCAGTTGGTCGGGCCGGAATCGAGGCGCCGTGCGATCATGTCCAGGCTTCGCGCCGCCTCATCCTCGTAACTCGCGCCGAAGGCTTGCGGCGCCTCGGCCAGCGCGGCAAGACGTAGCGTCCGGTAGGCTTGTGCATCGGCTGCGGTGAGGGGGCGGATGGTCGGCGCGGCGTCGGCTGTCATGGCGCAAGCAGGACACCATGACAGCGCGCCGAGGATCAACCCGCCAGGACCTCAACGCTTCAGGTTGACGATCACCACGCCGCCCAATGCCATGACGCCGCCGATGAGGCCGAGCAGGGTCGGCACTTCACTGAGCCAGAGGAAGCTGATCAGCGTCGCCACCGGTGGGGCGGCATAAAGCAGGTTCGAGGCGCGCGCGGCGGGCAGGCGGGAAAGCAGCGTCGTCCAGGTGGCGTAGGTGATCAGGCTCGGCACGATGGCGAGATAGAGCATGGCGTAGAGGCTTTCGCTCGAGGCAATCTGCGCCTGCGCGATGCCGCTCGGCAGAAACGGCGTGAGCAGAAGCCCGCCGACGACCATGTTCCAGGCCGTCACCGTCAGGGGCTTGTGGCGGGCGAAGAGCGGCTTCTGGACGATGGTGGTGAGCGAGTTGCACAACGCCGCGCCCAGCACGAGCAGCACGCCGAAGCCGAGTTCCACCGCAGCCCCGTTCTGGCCGAGCGCGATCAGCCCGACGCCCGACAGCGAGATGGCGCTGCCGAGCCACTGGCTGCCGGTGAAGCGTTCGCCGAGCACGATCATTGCCAGGGCGGCCGTGATCATCGGGTTGATATTGATGATGAAGCTCGCCGCGCCCGCCGACACCGTCTGCTGGCCGAGATTGAGCAGCACCGTATAGCCGGCGACGAAAACGAGCCCCCCGAAGCCGAAGCGCCAGGCGTCATGCAAATCAGGCAGTCTGGGGCGCATCACGGCGAGGAAGAGCGCGGCGGGCACGCCGGCGATGGCGAAGCGCACGGCCCCGAGTTCCAGCGGTCCGAAACCACCGAGCGCAGCGCGGATCGCCGGGAAGGCCGAGGCCCAGGCGATGATGGTGAAAATCGCCAGCCCCAGCGTGGTCGAATCGAAGCCGGGTCTGGCGGGGAGGGGGGTCGTGGTCGCGGCGGTGGTCATGGCTTGCCTCGTCGGAAGAGCATGACACGTCATAGATACCCGGCCCTGATGATTGACAAACGACGAATTCGAGCATGAGCTGTGACGATGGATCACAGCTTAAACCTGCCGCCGCTCGACACCTTGCGGGCTTTCGAAGCCGCCGCGCGCACCGGCAGCTTCTCAGGTGCCGCTGCCGCGCTGAACCTGACCCATGGCGCGATCAGCCGGCAGGTGGCGCGGCTGGAGCATTGGCTGGGCCTGCGCGTCTTCCTGCGCCAGGCGCGCGGCGTCGCGCTGACCTCGGAAGGGCAGCATCTGCTCCAGCGCACGCAGGAGGCCTTCGCGCTGATCGCCGACACCTCGGATCGCTGGCGGGAGCAGCGGGGCGCCGCGGTGGTGCGCGTCAGTGCGCCGCCCTCGATCT
>QBLV01000124.1:0-5888 GCA_003241815.1 Hyphomicrobiales bacterium
TGCGCGCCAGTTTCTGGGTCATCGCGCCGATCCTGGCCCGGATGGGCGAGGCCAAGGTGTCGCTGCCCGGCGGCTGCGCCATCGGCACGCGCCCGGTCGATCTCTTGCTGATGGCGTTGGAAAAGCTCGGCGCCGAGATCGAGATCGAGAACGGCTATGCGCTCGCCCGCGCCCCCAGGGGCCTCAAGGGCGCCGAGATCGTGTTCCCTAAGGTGACGGTCGGCGGCACCCACACGGCGCTGATGGCGGCGGTGCTGGCGCAGGGCACGACGGTGATCGAGAACGCGGCGCGCGAGCCCGAGGTCGTCGATCTCGCCGCCTGCCTGTCCAAGATGGGCGCGAAGATCGAGGGCGCCGGCACAAGCCGCATGGTCGTCACGGGCGTCGCGCGCCTCGGGGGGGCGCACCATACGGTCCTGCCCGATCGCATCGAGACCGGCACCTATGCCATGGCGGTTGCTATGACCGGCGGCGACGTCCTGCTGGAAGGTGCTCGTGCCGATCTGCTGCAGTCGGCTCTGGACGTGCTGGGCAAGGCAGGCGCCGAGGTGACCTCGACAAATGAGGGCATCCGCGTGCGCCGCAATGGCCAGCCGCTGGAATCGGTCGATGTCGATACCGACCCCTTCCCCGGCTTCCCGACCGATCTCCAGGCCCAGTTCATGGCCCTGATGACAAAGGCCAAGGGTACTTCGCGCATCCGCGAGACCATCTTTGAGAACCGCTTCATGCATGTGCAGGAACTGGCGCGCCTCGGCGCCAAGATCCGGCTTGAGGGCGACGCCGCCCATGTCGAGGGCGTTGCCAAGCTGACCGGCGCGCCTGTGATGGCGACCGATCTGCGCGCATCGGTCTCGCTCGTCATCGGCGGCTTGGCGGCCGAAGGCGAAACCATGATCAACCGCGTCTACCATCTCGATCGCGGTTTCGAGGCTCTGGAAGCGAAGCTGACGCGCTGCGGCGCCCAGGTCGAGCGCATCACCGGTTGACGTTCGCCGGCGGCACCGCCAGAACACCCCCATGTCCGACGATGCCGCAGACCCGCTGAAGCTCCTCGCGCTCGACGCCGATGACCTGGCGGTCGTGTCGGCCCATCTCCAGGACGCGGTCCTGAAGATGGGCGACATCGTCTGGCTGCCGGCGGAGAAGCGTTTTGCGCTGGCCGCCCGCCGCTTCGACTGGCAGGGCGTGGCGCTCGGCCAGCGTCGGCGCCGCCTGACTGCTTTGCATTTCGACCGTGTGCTGGCCGTTCGCAGCACGAAGATCGACAAGGCGATGCCTGACCAGGTGCTGAGCCTGCTGGCGGTCACCTTCACCGAGGGCGATCTCCCGGCCGGTGGCATCACGCTGCATTTTTCCGACGGCGCCGCGATCCTGCTCGAGATCGAATGCATCGAGGCCCAGATGAAGGATCTCGGCCCGGTCTGGGAGGCCGTGGCGACGCCGGGGCATCCGGACGGCGCCTGAGCCGTCTCCTGAGACCAAAACCTATCCGGGGATAGCGATGCCGATCAGGCTCGACGACAGCAGTGCCAATTTCGAGCGCGAGTTCCGTGATCTGCTTGGTGCCAAGCGCGAGGTCTCGGAGGAGGTCGATCGCGTCGTCGCCGACATCATCGCCGATGTGCGCGAGCGCGGCGACGCAGCCGTCATCGACTACACGCAACGATTCGACGCCCTCGCGCTGACGCCCAGCACATTGCGCGTCCAGGATGACGAAATCGACGCGGCGGTCGCGGCCTGTCCGCCCGCCCAGCTTACGGCGCTGGAGACGGCGCGCGCCCGCATTGAGGCCTATCACATCCGCCAGAAGCCGCAGGACGCGTGGTTTACGGATGAGGCTGGCGTCGAGAGCGGTTGGCGCTGGAACGCCATCGAGGCGGTGGGGCTTTATGTGCCCGGCGGAACGGCAAGCTACCCCTCCTCGGTACTGATGAATGCCGTGCCGGCGAAGGTCGCAGGCGTCGATCGCGTGGTAATGGTCGCCCCGACACCGCGCGGCGAGACCAACCCTCTCGTGCTCGCGGCAGCAAGGCTCGCCGGCGTGGACGAGATCTACCGCATCGGCGGCGCACAGGCCGTGGCGGCTCTGGCCTATGGCACGACGAGCATCGCGCCCGTCGCCAAGATCGTCGGCCCCGGAAACGCCTGGGTCGCCGCCGCCAAGCGCCGCGTCTTCGGCCAGGTCGGGATCGACATGATCGCCGGCCCCTCCGAGGTCCTGATCATCGCGGACGGAACTGCCAATCCCGACTGGATCGCCGCCGATCTGTTGGCCCAGGCCGAGCATGACGTCTCGGCGCAGTCCATCCTGATGACCAACGACGCGGCGCTGGCGGCCGAGGTCGAGAAGGCCGTGCAGGCGCAGTTGCTGACGTTGCCCCGCCGCGAGATCGCGGCGAAAAGCTGGGCCGACTATGGCGCGATCCTGCTGGTCGCCGATCTGGACGCTGCCGTGCCGCTTGTCGATCGGCTGGCGCCCGAGCATCTCGAAATCATGACGGCCGGTCCCGATCGGCTCGCGGGGATGATCCGCAATGCCGGCGCGATCTTCATCGGTGGCCATACGCCCGAGGCGATCGGCGACTATGTCGGCGGCCCCAACCATGTGCTACCGACAGCGCGCTCGGCGCGTTTCTCCTCGGGGCTGGGCGTGCTCGACTTCATGAAGCGCACGTCCCTGCTGAAATGCAGCCCCGACGCGCTTCGCGCGCTGGCGCCGGCTGCGACGCAACTTGCGGAAGCCGAGGGCTTGCAGGCGCATGGCCGTTCCGTGACGATCAGGCTCAATCTCTGAGGGCGTCGATCCTCGAGTGAAATTCCTGCCGCGACGCAGGACCGGAGGTGTGATGCCGCAAGCCGAGCCAACCACGAAGCAGTGCCTGGTGGGCGTCACGCTCGACTCGTCCTCGCTCGGCGGCGGTTCCGCCGATCAGGAGCATGAGCGCGCTGTCGCGATCTACGACCTCATCGAGCGGAACCACTTCGCGTTGCCGGGGCATGAAGGGGGCCCCTATCTCGCCCATCTCGCCATGGTCGAACGCCGGCTGGTCTTCGAGGTCAGGGAGGCGGATGGCGGCCCCGTCATCACCCACCACCTCTCGCTCACACCGTTCCGCCGCATCGTCAAGGACTATGCGATGGTATGCGAGAGCTATTATGCCGCTATCCGCACCGCGACGCCCTCTCAGATCGAAGCCATCGACATGGGCCGGCGCGGACTGCACGACGAGGCGGCCCATATCCTGGTCGAGCGTCTCGCCAGCAAGGTCGAGATCGATTTCGACACGGCCAGGCGCCTCTTCACCCTGATCTACGCGCTGCATTGGAAGGGCTGAGCCCTTGGAGCCGCCCGCCTCGCGCAGCAAGGTCCAGAGCGTGCTGTTCATGTGCGCGCACAACGCGGTGCGCTCGCCAATGGCCGAGGCGATGGCGAAGCATTTCTTCGGCAAGTCGGTCTATGTCCAGTCGGCTGGCGCCCGTCGCGGCGAGGTCGATGCCTTCGCGCTCGCGGTGCTCGACGAGATCGGCATCGACGCCCACAAACACAAGCCGAAATCGATCGAGGATCTGGAAGAGTGGGAGGGGCTGAACTTCGATCTCATCGTCTCGCTTTCGCCGGAAGCCCATCACAAGGCGCTCGATCTGACCCGCACCGTCGCCGCCGAGGTCGAATACTGGCCCACCGTCGATCCGACCGCCGTCCAGGGCTCGCGCGAGCAGATGCTCGACGCCTATCGCGAGGTGCGCGATGGGCTGATGCGACGGATCAAGGCTCGCCTGGCATCCTGAGACTGCAATGAACCGAGCCCGCTGCGGCGTGATGTCGCGCTCGCGCTTGAGCGTCCGGCCGGCATGGTGTGTCCGTGCAATCGCGGGTTGAGGAGATGGCTGCCGATAGCCGGCCCGCTTTGAAAAGGTGCTCGGCGAAGCTCGCCCTTTTGTCATCCGCGCGGTGCTTCTGGCAGTGATTTGTCGTTTTTCGCGTCTGAGAGACGCGCAATCCCGGGTTGCCGATCGGATGTCGGGATCGTTCTGCCATGCCGTGACGCGGAAAGCGGCCTTGAGCTCGGGCACGCGCCTTCAACAGCCCGTTAACCC
The DNA here is from genome assembly GCA_003241815.1 of Hyphomicrobiales bacterium. Taxonomy (GTDB): domain Bacteria; phylum Pseudomonadota; class Alphaproteobacteria; order Rhizobiales; family Beijerinckiaceae; genus Allobosea. The sequence goes on from QBLV01000124.1 coordinate 4,102, forward strand.
AAACCCGCGCAGTTGAATCCGTCTGCTGGGGGCTTGCGGACGGTCGGGTAGCGTTCGGGGCACTTCATGCAATCGAAAACCGTGATCCGCGCGCAAAGTCAGGCGTTGTCCTCCGGTGAGCGCGCCGCGCTATGCTTCATGTTCATTGCCAGCGTCGTCGTGACGCTGGTCGCCTTGCCGGGACCAGCGCCGACGCAGCGCGCGCCCGTCGCGATCGCTGCCGGTCATCTGGTGCTGCGTTCCGGGCGTTCCGCCTTCGTCGTTATCGCAGCGGCGAGCGACGCGCAGGCCGCTCCCGCTCACAGGCCGCAGGGTGCGATCCTGGTGCTGACGCTGGCGGGACTGGCCGGCTGCCTCGACGCGCGCGCGACGGAAGCGACCCCGACATGACCTGGACCCTCGAGGTCGTCCGCCAGCGCGTGGCCCGCGTCCTGCTGGGCCTGGCGTTCTTGCATGTGCCGTTGCTGGCGCTGTTCTTCTGGCTGCGCGGTCAGGACGGGAATTTGTCCGTCGCACTCGCGTTCTTCTTGGCCACTGGCGCGCTCCTGCTCTACGCCAGTCGCGGCGCCGCCACGATCACCCAGCTCTTCATGGCGATGGTCCTGATCGGCCAGGTTTCGATCATGGTTTTCAGCCTGGCGGGCCATCCCTGGCAGCCGGACATGCACATGTACTATTTCGCGGTACTGGCGCTGCTCGCCGGTTTCTGCGACTGGCGGCCGATCGTCATGGGGGCGGCCGTGACGGCGGCCCACCATCTGGTCCTGCAGTATGTGCTGCCGTCGGCCGTGTTCTATCAGGGTGGCAGCCTGACGCGGGTGCTGCTGCACGCTGTCATCGTCGTGATGGAGACCTCATTCCTCGCGACCATCGCCGTGATCATCGAGCGCATGTTCCTGATGAACGAGACGAGCCTGGCTCTTGCCCGGGAAACGGCCGAGCGCGAGCGCACGGCGGGGGAGAGCGAAAAGCGCCTCGCTGAGGAGTTCGGACGGCGCGCCCAGATGCTGCGCGACATCGTCGCCGGTTTCCGCGGAAAGATGGAGCAGGAGATGGCCGTGCTCGATCGCTCGGCCGATGTCATGCAGGGCGAGGCCATGGCGCTGATCGGCACCTCGGACCGGTCGCGGCGTCAGACCGTGCTCGTGTCGGAGGCTGCGTCCGAAACCATGCTGGGCATTGATCATCTCTCCGCCGCCAGCGACCAGCTGGCGATGTCGATCGACGAGATCGGCCGCAGTGTCTCTCATTCCGCTCGGGGCTCGGCGACGGCTGCAGAATTGGCCCGCAAAGCCAGCGCCGAGATCGAACATCTCGCCAGGAACAGCGAGAATGTGGGAGCGGTGGTCGAGCTCATCCGTGGGATCGCGGCTCAGACCAGCCTGCTCGCGCTTAACGCGACGATCGAGGCGGCGCGCGCTGGCGAGATGGGTCGCGGCTTCGCGGTGGTTGCCAGTGAGGTCAAGACGCTGTCGGCGCAGACGGCCAGGGCGACCGACGAGGTCTCAAGCCAGATCGGTGCCATGCAGGATGCGTCGCAGCGTTCGCTCAAGGCGATCCGCGACATCGTGACGGCGATCGGCGACGTCGAGCAGGTTGCGGATGCGATCTCCGTCTCGGTCCAGCAGCAGGGCCAGGCGACGTCCGAAATAGCCCATCAGGTCCGGATATCCTTCGAGGGCGCAAGGCGTAGCGCCGACACCGTCGGCAGCTTCGAGGCGATGACCGAGGGCGCCCATGACGCCGCCCGGCAGGTGCAGGACTCTGCCGACGCGCTGGCGGCCCAG
>QBLV01000124.1:5898-13147 GCA_003241815.1 Hyphomicrobiales bacterium
GCCTACCAGCGCGTTCCCGGGCCGACCTGCCCGGCGCCGAGCCAATGTCCCAGCGTCGCGGCGATGTCGGCGAAGCTTTCGCGCCGGCCGAGCGGCACAGGCGCGATGCCGGCACCGAAGGCGAGGATCGGCACATGCTCGCGGGTGTGGTCCGTGCCGGGCCAGGTTGGGTCGTTGCCGTGATCGGCGGTGATCACTGCGAGATCGCCTGGCCGCATTTCCGATTCCAGCCGCGGCAGCATCGCATCGAATGCCTCCAGCGCCGCCGCATAGCCTGGAACGTCCCGGCGGTGGCCGAACTCGGTGTCGAAATCGACGAGGTTGACGAAGCAGAAGCCGCCCTGCGGCAAACGCTCCCAAGCTGCCAGCGCCGCATCGAACATTGCCGCATTGCCGAAGCGCTTGATCTCCTCGCCCGTGGCGCGATGGGCGAAGATGTCGCCGATCTTGCCGACGGTGACGATCGGCCGACCCAGCGCGTGCAGGCGGTCGAGAATCGTCTCGTCCGGCGGCGGGATGGCGAAATCCTTGCGATGGCCGGTGCGCGTATAGCCGCTCTCTGCCGTGCCGATGAAGGGCCGCGCGATGACGCGCCCGATCCGCAAGGGATCGAGCAGAACCCGGACCTTTCGGCACAGTTCGTAGAGGCGTTCGAGCCCGAAATGCTCCTCGTGGGCGGCGATCTGCAGCACGGAATCGACGGAGGTGTAGCAGATCGGCTTGCCCGTCCGAATGTGCTCATCGGCGAGGTCTTCGATAATCGCGGTGCCCGATGCGTGCCTGTTGCCGAGAATACCCGGAAGGGCGCCTGCCTGGATGATCGACGCGACGAGGTCCGGCGGGAACGAGTTCTCCAGCGCGGTGAAGTAGCCCCATTGGAACGAGACCGGGCAGCCCGCGATCTCCCAATGGCCCGAGGGCGTGTCCTTGCCCTGACTCTGTTCGACGCCATAGCCATGCCGGCCACCGGGCTGGGCGGGCTTCACGAGCCCGGCAAGCGGCTGGCCTGTCGAGCTCTCATAGGCATGGGCAAGGCCCAGCCGGACGAGGTTGGGCAAAGCCAGCGGCCCGCTGCGCAGACCCTCGCGATCGCCACGACCAGCCGCGCAGGCCGCAGCGATATGGCCGAGCGTGTCGGCGCCGGTGTCGCCATAGAGATGTGCGTCCTGTGCCCCGCCGCAGCCCACGGAATCGAGCACGATCAGGATCGCCCGGGCCACCGTCAGTCCCTGACCGCTGCAACGCCGACCGGCTCGAGATTGAGCGCGGCTGCGAGAAGCGCCTGCGTGTAGGGCTCGCGCGGCTGCGAGAAGATGTCCTCGGCCGGGCCTTCCTCGACGATTTTGCCGCTCTGCATCACCAGAACCCGATGGGCCATGGCACGCACAACCTTGAGGTCATGGCTGATGAAGAGATAACCGAGCCTGCGCCGCGCCTGCAGGTCGCGCAGCAATTCGACGATCTGGACCTGTACCGACATGTCGAGAGCCGAGGTCGGCTCGTCCAGCACGACGAATTTCGGGTCGAGGACCATCGCGCGCGCAATCGCGATGCGCTGCCGCTGCCCGCCGGAGAACTCGTGCGGATAGCGGTCCATGGCAGAAGGGTCGAGCCCGACATCGCTCAGCGCCTGGGCCACGACCTCGCGACGCTGGCCGTAGCTCTGCTGCCTTGCCTGCACGGTCAGGCCCTCGGCGACGATCTCCGCCACCGACATGCGCGGCGAGAGCGAACCATAGGGGTCCTGGAACACGACCTGCAGGTCCTTGCGCCTGGGCCGAACCTGCGCACTGGACAGCCCGTCGATACGGTCCCCGAGGAAGAGGATCGGCCCTTCCGAGGAGATCAGTCGCAGGATGGCAAGCCCCAGCGTCGTCTTGCCGGAGCCGGATTCACCGACGACGCCCAGCGTTTCCCCAGCGCGCACCTTCATGGCGATGCCATCAACCGCCTTCACATAGCCGGTGGTCTTGCGCAGGAAGCCGGTCTTGATCGGGAACCAGACCTTGATCGGACCGGCCTCGACCAGCGTCGCAGCGTCTGCCGGCACCGGGGTGGGGCGACCCTTGGGCTCGGCGGCGAGCAGACGCTTCGTATAGTCGTGCTGCGGGTTGCCGAAAATCTCCGTCACCGGCCCCTGCTCGACGATCCGGCCCTTCAGCATGACGCAAACGCGGTCGGCGATGCGTCGAACGATGCCGAGATCATGGGTGATGAACAGCATTGCCATGCCGAGCCGCTCCTGAAGCTCCTTGAGCAGTTTCAGGATCTGCGCCTGCACCGTGACGTCGAGCGCGGTCGTCGGCTCGTCGGCGATCAAGAGATGCGGCTCGTTGGCGAGCGCCATCGCGATCATCACGCGCTGGCGCTGGCCGCCGGACAACTGGTGCGGATAGGCTTCCAGCCGGCTCTCCGCGTCGCGGATTCCGACGAGAGCCAACAGTTCGAGCGTGCGGGCGCGGGCTGCGTCCCCGCGCAATCCCTTGTGCAGCTCCAGGATCTCGCCGATCTGCCGCTGGATCGCATGCAGCGGGTTGAGCGAGGTCATCGGCTCCTGGAACACCATGGTGATGTCGTTGCCGCGGACCTTGCGCATCGCGTCCTCATCGGCGGCGATCAGATCCTGCCCGTTGAACAGCACCTGGCCCGAGGGATGATGGGCGGAGGGGTAGTTCAGCAGCTTGAGGATCGACAGCGCCGAGACGGACTTGCCCGAGCCGGATTCGCCGACGATGGCGAGCGTCTCGCCTTTGGCGAGGTCGAAGGAGACGCGATCGACAGCCAGCGTCTCGCGCCCGCCCTGACGAAAGGCGACGGAGAGGTCCCGGACGGAGAGGAGGGGGGAGGTCATGCAAACGTCTTCCTCGGGTCGAACGCATCCCGGACCGCCTCGCCGATGAAGATCAACAGAGACAGCATCAGCGCGATCACCACGAATCCCGAGAGCCCGAGCCACGGCGCCTGAAGATTCGACTTACCCTGTGCCAGCAATTCGCCGAGCGATGGCGAGCCTGGCGGCAGCCCGAAGCCCAGAAAATCGAGCGAAGTCAGCGTGGTGATCGAGCCGTTCAGGATGAAGGGCAGAAAGGTCAGCGTCGCTACCATCGCGTTGGGCAGCAGATGCTTGACCATGATGGACGCGTCCGAAAGCCCCAGCGCCCGCGCCGCCCGCACATACTCGAAATTGCGCGCCCGCAGGAACTCGGCCCGGACGACGCCGACCAGCGCCACCCATGAGAACAGCAGCAGGATGCCGAGCAGCACGAAGAAGCTCGGCGTGATGATCGCCGCCACGATGATCAGCAAATACAGCGCCGGGATCGAGGTCCAGATCTCGATGACGCGCTGGAAGATCAGGTCGGTCCAGCCGCCGAAATAGCCCTGGATCGCGCCGGCTGCGATGCCGATTACCGAGGAGATGCCGCACAGGATCAGCCCGAACAGGATCGAGATGCGGAAGCCGTAGATCAGCCGCGCGACGACGTCGCGGCCCTGGTCGTCTGTGCCGAGCCAGTTCCATTCGAGGTCGCGGCAGCCGGTCCCGCCGGTTCGTTCTGCAATGCCCTTGCATTGCTCGTCCTTGAGCATCCAGGTCGGGGGCGCCGGCGCCGGCACGGGCAGGTCGAGATTATGCGTGCGGTAGCTGTAGCGGATCGGCGGCCAGACGGAAAAACCGTTTTCGCCAATCTCCTTGGCGATGACGGGGTCGCGATAATCGGTGGTGGCGAGAAAGCCACCAAACTTCTCTTCCGGGTAGTTCACCGCCACCGGAAACAGCCACTCGCCCTTGTAACGGACGATCAGGGGCCGGTCGTTGGCGAGGAACTCGGCGAAGAGCGACAGCACGAATAGTGTCAGGAAGAGCCAGAGCGACCACCAGCCGCGCTTGTTCGCCTTGAAGTTATCGAGCCTGCGCCGGTTGATCGGCGAGAGCTTGAGCCAGCCTTGGCTTGCCTGAGCCGGCGCGAGGGCTATTTCGCCGCGCAAGGCGGGCGGCGGCGGGGCGATCAGTGTGTCGCTCATCTTACGTCTCCCGCGTCTCAAAATCGATGCGGGGGTCGACCCAAGTATAGGTCAGGTCGGTGAGGAGGTGCACAACGAGCCCGATCAGCGAGAAGATGTAGAGATTGGCGAAGACGACCGGGTAGTCCCGATTGACGATCGCCTCGAAGGACAGGAGCCCGAGCCCGTCGAGCGAGAAGATCGTCTCGATCAACAGCGAACCGGCAAAGAGCGCCCCGACGAAGGCCCCGGGAAAGCCCGCGATCACGATCAGCATGGCGTTGCGGAAGACATGGCCGTAGAGCACGCCGCGCTCGGAGAGCCCCTTCATCCGCGCGGTCAGGACGTATTGCTTGCGGATCTCGTCGAGGAAGGAGTTCTTGGTCAGAAGCGTCGAGGTCGCGAAGGCCCCCAGCGCCATCGCCGTCACCGGCAGGGTGATGTGCCAGAGATAATCGGCGATCTTCCCGAAGAAACTCAGCTCCGAGAAATTGTCGGAGTAGAGCCCCCGCAGCGGGAAGATCTGCCAGAACGAGCCGCCGGCAAACAGCACGATCAGCAGGATCGCGAACAGGAAGCCCGGTATGGCGTAGCCGACGATGACGACGGCGCTGGTCCAGGTGTCGAAGCGCGAGCCGTCCTTCACCGCCTTGCGGATGCCGAGCGGGATCGAGATCGCGTAGGACAGAAGAGTCATCCACAGGCCGAGCGAGATCGAGACCGGGAGCTTCTCCTTGATCAACTGCAGCACGGGCGCATCGCGGAAATAGCTGCGGCCGAAATCGAAGCGGACATAGTCGCCGAGCATCTTCGCAAAGCGCTCATGCGCCGGCTTGTCGAAACCGAACTGCTTCTCCAGCTCCTTGATGAAGGCGGGGTCGAGCCCCTGCGCGCCGCGATAGGACGAGGCGTCTCCGCCCGATTGCGCGCCGGAATCCCCGCCCGTGCCGCCGCCGACGCGATCGGCCGCGCCGCCGCTATTGGGGTTCTGGAGTTGCGAGATCACCCGCTCGACTGGCCCGCCCGGCGCGAACTGCACGATGATGAAGGAGATCAGCAGGATGCCGAACAGCGTCGGCACCATCAGGGCGATGCGGCGCGCGATATAGCTCAGCATGGGAAACGCCGGTCAGGTCTGCGCGTCATGCTCGGGCTTGACCCGAGCATCTCTTCGACGACATTCTCGGGTCTGCGCTGCGCTTTGCCGGAGAATGACGGGTAATTCCTCGCGCACGCCATCACGCCTTCCCGATCCGCTTCGCCTTGTCGGCGTCGTACCACCAGATCGACGGCGCGCCGGAGCCGAATTTCGGCTTGGTCTGTGGCCGGTCGAACATGTCCCAATAGGCCAGCCATTCGGTCGGGTTCCACCACATCGGAATCCAGTAGCGCCCGGCGCGCAGCAGCCGGTCGAGGCATTTCGCCGCGACCACGACCTCGGCATAGCTGTCGGCCTGACCGATTTTCTCGATCATCGCGTCGATGGCGGGGCTTGAGACGCCGCCGACATTGCGCGAACCTCGCGTTTTTGCGGCTTCCGAGCCGTAGACGATCCGCAGCGAATCGCTTGGGATCGCGCTGCCGCCCAGCGCCCGGCTGATGATGTCGAAATCAAACTCGTCGAGCCGCCGCTGATACTGCGCGCCATCGACGATGCGCGAGGTTGCATTGATGCCCAGCCGCTTGAGGTTGGCCTGGAAAGGCTGCGTATGCGGCTGAAGCGCGCCTTGGGAATCGAGAAACTCGATCTCGAAGGGCTGGCCGTTGGGCAACTTGAGAATGGCGCCCTCGCGCTTGCAGCCGGCGGCGCGGAACATCTCGTCGGCACGGCGAAGCAGGGCCCGGTCGCTGCCCGAGCCGTCCGAGACCGGCGGCAGGAAGGGCTCCCCGAAAACCTCGTCGGGCACCTTGCCGCGAAACGGTTCGAGGAGCTTCAATTCCTCGGGCGAAGGCAGGCCGACGGCCTTGGAATCGGAATTCTCGAAATAGGACGTCATCCGGGCATAGGACCCGAACATGATGTTCTTGTTCGTCCAGTCGAAGTCGAAGCACAGCCCCAGCGCCTCGCGGATGCGCGGATCGGCGAATTTCTCGCGGCGCAGGTTGAACACCCAGCCCTGCGAGCCGGTCGGATCGGTCTTCGGCAAGTTTTCCTTCTTGACCTTGCCCTCATGGAGGGCCGGGAAGTCATACCCGGTGGCCCAGATCCGCGACGTGAACTCCTCCTGGAAGGTGATGACGCCGCTCTTGAAGGCCTCGAAGGCCACCTGCCGGTCGCGGAAATACTCCCAGCGCACCCGGTCGAAGTTGTTGACGCCGATGTTCACCGGCAGGTCCTTGCCCCAGTAGTCGGCAACGCGTTCGAACTCGATGAAGCGCCCCTGCTCGAACCTCCCCACCTTGTAGGCGCCGGAGCCCAGCGGCGGCTCCAGCGTCGATGCCTCGAAATTCCGCGTCGACCAGAACGTTTCGGAGAACACCGGCAGACCGGCGACGATCAGGTGCAGGTCGCGACTGCGCTTGGACGAGAGCTGCGCGACGAAGATGTCGTCGCCGTCCGCGGTGGCGGAGACCAGCTCGTTCAGCATCAGCCGGTAGGAGGGGTGCCCTTTGGTCTTGAGCAGGTTCATGCTGAAGGCGACGTCCTTGGCCGTCACCCGGGAACCATCATGGAAGCGCGCCTCGGGCCTCAGGCGGAAGCGATAGGTCAGCTTGTCTGCCGAGACTGCAACGCTTTTCGCCAGCAGGCCGTAAAGCGTGCCGGGTTCGTCACCGGAGCCGGCCATCAGGCTGTCAAAGCAGGCGTCCATGCCCGCGGCCCCGTCGCCCTGCAGCACGAAGATGTTGAGCGTGTTGAAGGTGTCGAAGCTCTGGTTGCCGCTGCTGCGCTTGATCTGGATCGTCAGCGTCCCGCCCTTGGGAGCCTTCGGATTCACATAGGGGAAATGCGGAAAATCCGGCGGCAGACCGAGTTCGCCGAAGGTCGACAGGCCGTGGGCTTCCGCCGCCTGCGCGAAGGCACTCCCGCCCAGGCCCGGCAGCGCGGCTCCCGCAGCCGCAAGCGCGCCAGTTTGAAGAACTCTGCGTCGCGTGATGCGGGTCGTCATCGTGTCGCGTCTCCTCGTCCGTCGAGCGTTTCGCGAATCGCCCTGATTCATGTCACCCGCCCTGCGAGCGGGCGCAACCTTGCCACTCGACCCCATGGCGGCGGCAACAGCATGGCGCGAAACGCCCATAAAGCAAAAGC
>QBLV01000125.1:0-618 GCA_003241815.1 Hyphomicrobiales bacterium
TCATTTCAAACGCTTGCACCACATCCGCCAACCCCTCCTGAATTATTCAGGCTAGCTTTTCGTCCGCTGCGCATCCCGGATCGCACGCCAGATGCGCGCAGGCGTCGCGGGCATGTCGAGATGGGTGACGCCGAGCGGGCGCAGCGCGTCGAGGATCGCGTTCATCACGGTCTGCGGCGCGCCGATGCAGCCGGCCTGGCCCGAGCCCTTGACGCCGAGCGGGTTGGCCTTTGTCGGCACCTCGACCATTGCGAGATCGAAGAAGGGCAGGTCGTCGGCGCGCGGCATCGCGTAGTCCATGAAGGTCGCGCTGAGGAGCTGGCCTGAATCGGGATCGTAGATCGCCTCCTCCAGCAACGCCTGGCCGATGCCCTGGGCGAGCCCGCCATGCACCTGGCTCTCGGTCAGCAGCGGATTGACCAGCGTGCCGTAGTCGTCGACCGCGACATAGCGCTCCAGCGAGATCGCGCCCGTCTCGGGATCGATCTCGACCTCGGCGACCTGTGCGCCATTGGGAAAGGTGATGATGTCGCAGACATTGTCGCCATGGCTTTCGAGGCTTTCGCCCGTACTTTCGAACACATGCCGGGCGATGGCGAAGAGATCGACCTCGCGCCT
>QBLV01000125.1:628-1336 GCA_003241815.1 Hyphomicrobiales bacterium
CGCCTCAACCCATCCGCCCCTGACGGCCCAAGAAAGCGGCCGTCCCCGAAGGTCAGTTCGTCCGCGCCGACCTGCAGCAACTGCGCCGCGATGGGCTTTGCTTTGGCGATCAAATCGTCTGCGGCCATCACCAGCGCCGTGCCGCCGAGATGCAGCGAGCGGGCTCCGCCATGGCCCCCGCCGCGCGGGACACGCGTCGTGTCGGCCTGAACCAGATTGAAGGTTTCGACGGGCAGGCCGAGTTTTGCCGCCGCGACCTGGGCAAATGACGTCTCGTGGCCCTGGCCGTTGGACTGCGTGCCCACCGCCATGTCGATGGTGCCGTCGTCGCGCATTCGCAGCCAGGCTTCTTCATTGGGCTGGCCGCGCGAGGTTTCGAGAAAACAGCCGATGCCGAAGCCGCGCAGCCTGCCGCGCTTCTTCGCGTCCCGCTTCCGTACGGGAAAGCCCGCCCGGTCGGCAGCCTGCAGCACCGCGTCGAGATTCTCCGCAAAGGTGCCGCAGTCGATCGTGGTGCCGAAGGCGCTGCGATATGGGAACGTTTTGATGAAGTTGCGGCGGCGCAGTTCTGCGGGGTCGATCCGCATCTGGTGCGCGGCCGCCTCGATGAGCCGCTCGATCAGGTAGCTGGCCTCGGGCTTGCCGGCGCCGCGATAGGCGTCGATCGGGGCGGTGTTGGTGAAGACGCCGCGTACATCCCTCGTCATC
>QBLV01000125.1:1346-1869 GCA_003241815.1 Hyphomicrobiales bacterium
GAGCCGCGCCGTGCTGACATTGTCGCGGCTGTGGACGCCACCGGTGAACTCCTCGATGCGCTCGGCGCTCCAGCGCACCGTTTTGCCGAGCTTGCGCGCCGCCCAGAGCACCAGCGCGTGCTCCGGGTAAGTCACGTTCTTCATGCCGAAGCCGCCGCCGACATCCGGGCAGGAGACCTGGATTGTGTCGAGCGGCAGACCGAAGACGCCCTCGGCCAGTTCTCGGCGGATGGCGTGGACCGAGGCGCCGCTGATTTGCAGGTGATAGACGCCGCTGCCCGCATCGAAGCGGCCCACCGCGATGCGCGGTTCGAGCGCGGCGGCGACGATGCGGTTGTTGACGAGGTCGCAGGTGACGACGTGGGAGGCCTTGGCAAAGGCCTTCTCCACGGCCTTAGCGTCCCCGCGCCGGAAGCGGAAGGCGAGATTGCCCGGCGCCTCCGGCCAGATCTGGGCCGCGTCGGGCTCCGGCGCGCTGCGCAGATCGGTGACCGCAGGCAGGATGTCGTAGTCGACCACGATA
>QBLV01000125.1:1942-10614 GCA_003241815.1 Hyphomicrobiales bacterium
GACATCGTCCGGCATGTCGGCGACGACGAAGGCGACGGGATCGCCGACATGCCGGACGATGTCCTTGGCCAGCGGCAGGCGCAGCGGAACGATCAGCGGCTCGACGGTCGCGACCACGATGTAGGAGGGCAGCGGTCCCAGCCCGTCGAGATCGGCGGCGGTGTAGACGCCGCGCACGCCGGGCAGCGCGCTGGCCGGGTTGGCGTCGATCGACAGGATGCTGGCATGGGCATGCGGCGAGCGCAGCACGGCGGCAAAGAGTTCGCCGGGTGTCTGCCTGTCGTCGAGATAATCGCCTTGACCCGTCAGGAAGCGCTGATCCTCACGGCGGCGCAGGGAACGCGGATCGTCGGGGGGCGACGCCATGCGAGAGGTATCAAAAGCGGTCAAGCCATCATCCATGTCGATTTGCTCTCGCCCGGGGGCTTGCGTGAAGCCCTGCCGATGCCAGCGCGGGTGAAGCCGCCACGCTGGATCATGTCCGGCGTGGTGCATAGGGCATGCCGGTGCCGACGCACAGCACGGGATCAGGACAGGTCGCTGCGATATCCCACCGCTCGAGCAGGGCCGCTAGGCCGCAAATTGCCATGGGTCGACGACGGTCAGGCCAATTCCGGCGAAATCGGCCACATTGCGCGTGGCGATGGCGGCCCCGCGCGACAACGCAATCGCTGCGATCTGCGCATCGAACTGGCTGATCGGCATGCCGGCACGCCGACGAGCGACCGCGACGCTCGCATAAACGCCGGCAGACTGCGGATCGAAAGACAGGACGCGACCTTCAAAATCCTCGGCGAATATAGGCAGGATCGCTTCCCCGAGTTCGGTCCGGCGTTTTCCATTCGGCAGAAGGAGCAGTCCGTAATTGATTTCGGCTTGCGTGATCGCTGTGGTGAAGATCGACGCTGGCGGCTGCGCGGCCAGCCATGTTGCGACGGATGCATTCGGCGCGGGCCTGAGCATTTCGGAGATCACGTTGGTGTCGAGGACGATCATTCGCCGAGATCGACCGGTTCACGCATGGGCGCGCGGAGCGGCAGGTCCAGCGTCACCCCACCGCTGGCTGCCATGCGCCCGCGGATCTTCGCGGCCAGGTCGGGACAGGGGCGCTTTTCGGTCGAGAGCGCGGCACGCAGGATGTCGCGGGCCTCGTCTTCCATGGAGCGGCCATGCGAAGCCGCACGCATCCGAAGGCGTGTTTTCAAGCCGTCATCGAGATTGCGGATCGTCATGCTCGCCATCGCCGCCGCTCCGTCAGCATTGACAGCAAATTAGGCAGTGATGGCATGCGAGGCAAGCGACCGCTTGCTGGGAGTGGCTTCTCGATCCGTCTCAGGCATTGCCTGCAAGATAGGCCGCCAACCCCGCTGTTGAGGAATCATGGGCGTTGGCAGGCGCCTTGCCCTCGATCACCGGCAACAGCGCAGTCGCAAGTTCCTTGCCCAGTTCCACGCCCCACTGGTCGAAGGCGTTGATGCCCCAGATCGCGGCCTCGACGAAGACGCGGTGCTCGTAGAGCGCGATGAGGCGGCCGAGAGTGAACGGGTCGAGCTTGCGATAGGCGATGGTGACCGAGGGACGGTTGCCGGGGAAGACCTTGTGGGGGGCGAGCGTCTCGACGGCGTCGGGCGCCATGCCCTGGCTAACGAGGATGTCGCGCGCCTCCTCCAGCGTGCGGCCCTTCATCAGCGCCTCGCTTTGGGCGAGGCAGTTGGCCAGCAGCAGACGATGATGCTGCCCGAGCTCCAGCTCGTGGCTCTCCGCCGCGACGAGGAACTCGCAAGGGATGGTGTCGGTGCCCTGATGGATCAACTGATAGAAGGCGTGCTGGCCATTGGTGCCGGGCTCGCCCCAGACCAGCGGGCCGGTGGGCCGCGTCACGGGCGAGCCGTCCTTGGCGACGCGCTTGCCGTTCGATTCCATGTCGAGCTGCTGCAGATAGGCCGGCAGGCGCAGCAGCCGCTGGTCGTAAGGCAGGACAGCGCGGGCGCGGTAGGCGCAGACATCGCGGTGCCACACGCCGACGAGGCCGAGCAGCACGGGCAGGTTCTCGGCCAGGGGCGCGGTGCGGAAATGGTCGTCGAGGGCATGGGCGCCAGCGAGGAAGGCGCGGAAATGCTCCGAGCCGATCGCGATCATCACCGGCAGGCCGATCGCCGACCAGACCGAGTAGCGCCCGCCGACCCAGTCCCAGAAGCCAAAGATACGGTCGGCCCCGATGCCGAAGGCGCCGACCTTGTCGAGCGCGGTCGAGACCGCGGCGAAATGGGAGGCCACCGCCGCTTCCCCAAGCGCGCCCGCGATCCAGCGCCGCGCTGTCGCGGCATTGGTCATGGTCTCGATGGTGGTGAAGGTCTTGGAGGCGACGATGACCAGCGTCCGCGCCGGATCGAGCCTGGCCAGCGTGTCGGCGATATGGGCGCCGTCGACATTCGAGACGTAATGCAGGCGTGGGCCGTCATGATAGGGCGCGAGCGCGAGCGTGACCATCACGGGCCCCAGATCCGAACCGCCGATGCCGATATTGATCACATCGGTGAAGGGCGCGCCGTCGGATGCAGCGATTGCACCGCTGCGGATGCCTTCGGCGAAGGCCGCGAGCCTGTCCAGCGTGGCGTGGACGTCAGGCATCACGTCGGCGCCATCGACCATAACGCTTGCGCCTGCGGGAGCCCGCAGCGCGGTGTGGAGCACGGCGCGCTTTTCGGTCGTGTTGATCGCCTCGCCCGCGAACATAGCGTCGCGCTGGCCGGCGACATCGGCGGCGTCAGCCAACTTCAGCAGCAGCGCCATCGTCTCGGCGGGGACGGAGGTCTTGGAATAGTCGAGCAGCAGGTCGTCGCATTTTGCCGAGAAGGTCGTGAAGCGCGCGGCATCCCCGGCGAAGAGCGTGCGCAGGTGGCGCGCTTCCGTCGCAGCGCGGTGGTCGGCGAGCTGCGCCCAAATCTCATCCTGCACGATCAAGCTCCTGTTCGATTCACTGGCCGATGTTGACGCCGCTCTCGCGGCTGATCCGGCAACCCATATGTGGGGCCAGTTCCAGCTCGGTCGGAGGAAGGGTGGGCCGGGGGGCGCCGCGAATCAACCCCGTGGGCAGCTCAGGCAACGCTCAGACCTTCGACGCCGTGTTTGCGGATCAGGGTGGCGATGAGCCCCGACGTCTTCGCCGTCTCAACGAAGCGGGTGAGCCAGGCGATGGCCTCATCAGTCTGGGCATCGCGATCCCGGGCGATGCCGATGGCCTGCTGAACGGTCATGAACCGGCCGTCGAGGATGCGGGCGCCGGGCAATTGCGCGATATCGGAGATGAGCCGTGCCCGCAGGCCGGCGAGCGCCTCCAGCCCTCCCTCGCGGAAATCGGCCAGCGTCTCGTCCATCGTGGCGGTGGCGACGAGCTCGGCATGGCGGATGTTGCGGTCGAGCCAGAGGCCATAGGCCGTCTTGGCGGTGACGGCGATCCGGACGCCGGGCGCATCGACCTCGGCGATGCTGGTCAGGGGAGAGCCTGCCGGCACGAGATAGGTCGCCTCGATTTCGGCATAGGCCGGGGTAAAGGCGATGGTTTCGGCGCGCTGGGGTTCGGCACCGATCAGGCCGATATCCCATTCGTCGCGCCCTGCGGCCTCCGCCAGCAGGGCGGGTGAGGCATAAGGCACCAGACGCAGGTCCACGCCGAGACGCCCGGCAGCCGCGTGGGCCATGTCGGGCGAGACCCCGGCGGGGCCGCCCTCGGGCGTCCGTGCCGAGACCAGCAGGAAGTTCGAGAGGTTGATGCCGGCGCGCAGCGTGCCTCTCGGAGCCAGCCGCTGGCGCAACGCCGGAGAGACCGGTTCGAGATCGTCTTCAGACCGCATGTCGGTTTCCTTGGCGCCGTGCCTTTGCTTTGGATCAGGCCGTGGCGAAGGGTGCAAACAGCGCCGCGACTTCGCGATACACGCCCTGCTTGAACGGGATGATCAGCGACGGCGTCGCGTCGAGGCGTTCCCAGCGCCAGGCGTCGAACTCGGCCTTGTGGCCACCGGCAGGGGTTTCGATGTTGATTTCGCTGTCGGCGCCGGTCAGGCGGAAGGCGACCCATTTCTGGGCCTGACCGCGCCAGCGACCCTTCCAGGCCTCCTTGCCGATATCGACGGGCAGGTCATAGGCAAGCCAGCCGGGCGCCTCCGCCAGCAATGCGACGGAGGTGACATTGGTTTCCT
Source organism: Hyphomicrobiales bacterium (assembly GCA_003241815.1). GTDB lineage: Bacteria > Pseudomonadota > Alphaproteobacteria > Rhizobiales > Beijerinckiaceae > Allobosea. The sequence goes on from QBLV01000125.1 coordinate 6,142, forward strand.
CCTGCAACTCTCGCCGCGCGGCTTCGAGCGGTGTCTCGCCCTTGTCGATCCCGCCCTGGGGCATCTGCCATTCATGGCCCTCGGCGACGTGCTCGCGCAGGGATCTGTTGGCGCGCCGCCCGATGAAGACGAGGCCCTGCGCGTTGAACAGCGCCAGCCCCACGCAAGGACGGTAACCTTCCGGCGCGGTTTCGGTCAGCAGTGTCTTGGTCATCTCAACGATCCGGTCGTCTTCGGGCTGCGCAGGCTGCGTGCCGCGCTTATCGGCACGATCAAGAGGCCTTTGCCCTCGAGCGACTTCGCCCAGCGCGCAATCCGCTCGATCGAGACCGGCAGGGCGCTGGCGCTCGCCACCACGACGCTCTGGTCGCGCGCCAGCGTCTCGAGCGTCGCCAACTCCCTGTCGATCGCATCGGGGCGGGCCACGGTGTCGAGGACGCGATCGACCGTCATCGTGGGGATCTGCGCGCGCGTCGCCGACGAGGCGAGCAGGCTGCGCGAGGACGAGCCGTCATCCACTACCATCAGCCCACGCCCGGCCAGCTCGCGCAAAATCGGCGAGAGCGCAGCCTCGTCGGAGGTCAGGCGTCCGCCGAGGAAATTGACGATGCCGACATAGCCGGTGAAGCGGCCGAGCACCCAGTGCAGCCGGTCGATGTTGTCCGCCGATTTCGGGCCGGTCAGCAGGGTGTGGGGGCCGGGATCGTTGTCGGGATAGTCGAAGGGCTCCATCGGGAGCTGGAGGAAGACCTCGTGGCCTTCGCCGCGCGCGCGCTGGACGGTGCGCTCCAGCTCGGCGCCGTATGGAGCGAAAGCAAGTGACACAGCCCCGGGGAGCCGCGTGATCGCATCGGCGGTGCCGCTCTGACTGATGCCGAGGCCACCAACCAGGATAGCGATGCGCCCAGCGATCTTTCCGGCGGGCGCGGGACCGGCAGGGCGGGCATAGACCTGTGCCGGCGTCGATCCATCGGCGCCAAGCTTGGGCAGCAGGCCGTAGCGGGTGCGCTCGACCAGCCGGTTGTCAGGCGCCGGCGCCAGCCTGACCGTGGCAGCGTTGTCGGGGATGGTGATGACGATGGAGCCGGGCACCTCGGCGCCGGGCCGCACGACAGTGACGCCCGATTCGCCTTCGATCTGCCTGGCGCTCGACTGGCCCCGCGCAACCTGGGTCGTGTCGGGCTGGGCAGTGTCGGGAGGGAGCGTGGCCGGGACGGATTGATCCGGCACGGCGCGCTTCTCGATCCGGGCGACCGCCATCGGCTCACCGCCGTCGGGATCCCGGCGGATGGCGACGATCAGCACGATCGACGCCCAGGCCAGGCCGACCACGCCGGCAACGGCAAACACGAGCCAACGACCCCATGGCTTGCCAGGGGGGGCGGCAGGATCCTGGCCAAGCGGCCGGTTGAGCTCAGTGAGCGGCATTTCGGCCAAGCGAAGCCGTCCTCAAGCGTTCGAAGCGGGCCCGAATCAGTGCCCGGAGAGGCGAGAGCTTGTCAGATTCAAAGGGAATCAGACAGCCTCTCGGCTCCGGGGTCGTCTGGTTGCCTCAGTTCGGCTTGGGCGCCTCGGTCGAGGGGGGCGCGGCCGGAGCGGCAGCGTCCTTCTTGACGCCGCGGATCTGGTTCAACGCCGCGATCAGCTGGGTATCCTTGGTCGGGTCGTTGGGGACGTAGGACGCGGAGCCGGACTGCTCGTCCTTGCCGTCGCCCGACTTCAGATGCCCCTTGAGCGCCGCCTCACCCTTGTTCTCGGCAATCTTGTCCTTGAGCTCAGGCGGGATCTCCTGGACGATTTCGATGTCGGGGGTGATCCCCTTGGCCTGGATGGAAGAGCCCGACGGCGTGTAGTAGCGCGCCGTCGTCAGGCGCAGCCCGCCATTGCCGGCAAGCGGGATCACGGTCTGGACCGAGCCCTTGCCGAAGGAGCGCGTGCCCATGATGGTGGCGCGCTTGTGGTCCTGCAGGGCGCCGGCGACGATCTCGGCCGCAGAGGCCGACGAGCCGTTGATCAGCACGACGACAGGCTTGCCTTTGGTCAGATCGCCCGCTTTGGCGTTGAAGACCTGCGTCTCCTCGGCATTGCGGCCGCGCGTCGAGACGATCTTGCCGCGATCGAGGAAAGCATCCGAGACCAGCACGGACTGGTCGAGGCGACCGCCCCGGTTGTTGCGGAGGTCGATGACGTAGCCCTTGATCTTGTCGATGCCGATATCGGCATTGACCTTCTCGATGCCCTTGCGAAGACCTTCATAGGTCTGCTCGCTGAAGGTGCCGATGCGGATATAGCCAATATCGGCCTCGACCCGCTCCTCGACGGCCGGCACGACGATCGTGGTGCGCGTCAGGGTAAATTCGAGCGGCTCGGGCTTGCCCGGACGATCGATCTTGAGCTTGACCTGGGTGTTGATGATGCCGCGCATCTTCTCGACCGCCTGGGTCAGGGTGAGGCCCTTCACCTCCTGGCCGTCAATCTGGCTGATGATGTCGTTGGTCAGGATGCCGGCCTTGGAGGCGGGGGTGTCACGGATCGGCTTGGCGACCTTGAGAATGCCGTCATCCATCGTCACTTCGATGCCGAGCCCGCCGAACTGGCCGCGCATATCGGTGTCCATGTCGCGGAACGACTTGGCGTCGAGATAGGACGAGTGCGGATCGAGCGACGAGACCATGCCATTGATGGCGGCCTCGATCAGCTTCTGTTCATCTGGCTTCTCGACATAGTCGGTGCGAATCTTCTCGAAGATGTCACCGAAGAGATTCAGGCTGCGATAAACCTCGGCCGAGGCGGCGACCGCGCTGGTGGAGGTCAGCAGACGCGTCTGCGTGACCATGCCGGTCAGGCCCGCGCCGAGGACGGCTCCGGCGAAAACGAGAGAAACCTTGCGCATCATCCGCGAACCTTTTCGCCAAGCGGTTTTGTCCACCACGGCGCCGGATCGACCGAAACACCGTCTTTTCTGAACTCGATATACAAAACCGGCTGGCCGGTTCCCGAACCCACGATCGTCGCGGCAGCTTCCGACGTTTCGCCCATAACCGCAACCGGTTCTCCCGCAAGGACGAACTGGTTCAGCGCGACGTCGATCCGCTGCATGCCGGCGAGCAACATATAGTACCCTCCGCCCGCGTTCAGGATCAAGAGTTGCCCGAAGGAGCGGAACGGACCCGCGTAAACCACCCAAGCGTCGGAAGGCGCCGAAACTAGGGCGCCCTGCCGCGTCTCCAGCGAAATTCCGCGGGTCGTGCCGCCGACACCGTCGGAATCGCCGAAACCACGCAATTGTGATCCCGCGACCGGCAGCGGAAGCAGGCCCCGCGCTTCTGCGAAGGCGATCTTGGGGCTGAGCCGGGCAGGGTCCTTGAAGGCCAGCGCCGCCATGCGCTGGCGCTGCTCGCGGGTCTCGGCCTCGAGGGCCTGACGGGCTGAGTCGGCGGCACGGTTGGCGACCGAAATCTCTTTTTCCATGCGCTCGACGAAATCGCGCAGGTTGCGGGCCTGGGCCGCGAGCGCGCCGTCCTGACTGCGCTGGACCTCTGCGTCCTTGGTCGCGCTCGCCTCCCGGTCGCGCCGTGCCTCGACCAGCGAGGCGAGACGCTGACGCTCGCTTGCGAGCTGCTCCATCTCGGCGCCGATGGCGCGGCGCTCATTGCCGATGCTCTCGCGCAGGCGCACGAGTTCGCCGAGGTCGGTGCCGAGGATTTCGATCTCCTGGCGCAGATCAGGCACCACCGCGCCCAGCAGCATCGAAGCCCGTACCGCTTCGAGAATATCCTCAGGCCGAACCAGCACGGCCGGCGGCGGGCGCCGCCCGATGCGCTGCAGGGCGGCCAGCACCTCGCCGATCAGTCCGCGCCTACCCTCCAGCGAGCGGCGAATGGCCGCCTCGCTCGATTGCAGCAGCGCGAGGCGCTGTTCGAGCGCGCTGACGCGCTGTTCGGCGCCCTGCGTGCGGGTTGTGGTGTCGAGCAGGGCCTTGTTGAGGGCGGCGCGGTCGGCCCGGATGCCCGCGATCTCGGCCTCCAGCCTGGCGCGCGCCTCGGCGTTGCCCGCGAGCCGCTGCTCGATCGCCTTGATCTCGGCCTCGCGCGCCTGCTTCTCGACGAGCTTCTGCATCGCCTCGCGCGACAGCGCGTCGGGGTCGGGCGTCTGAGGTTGGGCGATGGCGGGAGATAGCGATAGGGACAGAGCCAGCATCGTCGCGAGCGAAGCGAGCCGCTGCGCTCGCAATGCCGAAATGGACTTGCCGCGAATCAGTGGCCGGAAAAGGCTCATGCGCGATGATAGGGGTGTCCGGCCAGGATCGTCATCGTCCGGTAGAGCTGTTCGAGCACGAGCACGCGCACGAGTTGGTGCGGGATGGTCAGTGCGCCGAAGGCGAGCGTCAGCCCGGCGGTGTTTCGAATCTCGTCGGCGAGTCCGTCGGCACCGCCGATGATCAGGCTGGCGCAGGCGGTGCCCGAGTCGCGG
>QBLV01000125.1:10624-12259 GCA_003241815.1 Hyphomicrobiales bacterium
AGATCATCGAACTCCCGGAAAGCCGCGGCCGCGATGCGGGCCGAGAAGGCGTCGCTGTCCTGGCTCTTGCCGCGCTCGTCGAGCGCGATCACCAGGCCCGGGACCAGCCGCGCCGTGATGGTCGCGGCCTCGTCGCGCTTGCGCTCATCGGGCCTGCGGCCGCGGCTTTCCGGGAGTTCGATGATCTCGGGGCCACTCAGCCCGAGGCCGCGCCCCAGTGTCGCGGCGCGCTCGCGATAGCGCTCGCAGAGTTCGCGCTCCGGCCCATCCTTGAGACGGCCGACCGCAATGAGGACAAGGCGCATCCGGTCAGGGACGTCAGCCGACGAGGCGTTCGTTGGGCCGGTCGGCGCCCCACATCTTTTCCAGATTGTAGAACTGGCGCACTTCCGGGCGGAAGACGTGGACGATGATGTCGCCGGTGTCGATCAGCACCCAGTCGCAAGCGGGCATGCCCTCGACCTTCGGCGTCTGCAGGCCCGACGCCTTGAGCGCCTCGACCAGCGAATCGGCGATGGAGGCGACATGACGGTTCACCCGGCCCGACGCGATGATCATGGCGTCAGCCAGGGAGGTCTTGCCGACGAGGTCGATGACGGTGACGTCTTCGGCCTTCATGTCTTCGAGAACATGCAATGCGAGGGCTATGCTGGCTGCGGAGGGATTCTCCGGCACAGCGGCCTGGGGAAGCGGCTTGGGCTCGGCTTCGCCAACGGTTGAACGGGTCAGTTCCGTATCCTCACATGTCCGACGCGCTCACGGCGCGACACTTCAGAAAATACGCCGTATCGGGCCGAAATTCAATCGTGCTGCGCCTGTTCGCGCAACATTGTCGAAGACAGCCCCGAGCGGCGACCATGCAGGAAGATCCAGGCCGGCGCCTTCGCGTCGGCGAGCGCCGCGCCCTGGCTCTCCGAAATCCGCCAGCGCGACAGCCAGTTGGCAGCCGGCGAGGCGACGGATGAGTGCGTCGAACCCGGCCGATCGATCACCGCGATCGGCATCATCCGGGCGATGGCGCGCCATTCGTTCCAGCGGTGGAAGTTCTTGAGATTGTCCGACCCCATGATCCAGACGAAATTGACGCCGGGGCAGCGCCGCTTCAGCGCGCGCAGGGTGTCGGCGGTGTAGCGGGTGCGCAGCATCGCCTCGATGCCGGTGACGTGGATCCGCGAGTGGTCGGCGAGCTTGCGGCCGAAGCGGACGCGCTGCGCCAGCGCGGGCAGGGCGGTGTTGTCCTTCAGCGGATTGCCGGGCGTGACCAGCCACCAGACCCGGTCGAGCTGGAGCCGGCGCAGCGCGGTCAGGCTCGCCATGCGATGGCCGTCATGGGCCGGGTTGAAGGTGCCGCCGAACAGGCCGATGCGCAGCCCCGGCGCATGCGGCGGCAGCCGCAGGTGCTCGTTCGTCACGGAAAGAGGGCGCGTCGCCGCGGGAGTTTTGGTCACAGCATCTTGGGTCACGGCCGGATCTGGCCGCTGCCATGGACGCGGTATTTGAACGAACAGAGCTGCTCGACACCCACCGGCCCGCGCGCATGCATGCGGCCGGTGGCGATGCCGATCTCCGCGCCGAAGCCGAACTCGCCGCCATCGGCGAATTGCGTCGAGGCGTTGTGCAGGACGATCGCGGAAT
>QBLV01000125.1:12269-12979 GCA_003241815.1 Hyphomicrobiales bacterium
GCATGCGCCGGGGCTGCGCATCGAGCGGCTGCGTTTCGTCATCGCCGCGTACCGCGCAGCCGGCATCGAGCAGCGCGGCGACGAGCGGGGCCAGATGCGTAGCCGCGCAGGCCTCGTCGACCAGCAGCGTCTCGGCCGAGCCGCAGACGCCGGTGCGCCGGAGCTTGGCGTTGAGCACGATCTCACGGGCCATGGCTAGATCGGCGCTCGCATGGACATAGACATGGCAGTTGCCGTCGAGATGGGCGAAGACCGGTACGCGGGCATCGCTCTGGACGCGGGCGACCAGGCTCTTGCCGCCGCGCGGGACGACGACATCAATGGCGCCGTCGAGACCTTTCAGGATTTCGCCGACGGCGGCGCGGTCCCGTGTCGGGACGAGCTGGATCGCATCGGCGGGCAGACCCGCCGCCTCCAGCCCCTGACGCAGGGCGGCCGCGATCTCGGTCGCCGTCCGGAAGCTGTCGGAGCCGGCACGCAGAATCGCGGCGTTGCCGCTCTTGAGGCAGAGTGCACCGGCATCGGCCGTGACGTTCGGGCGGCTCTCGAAGATGACCGCGATGACCCCGAGCGGCGTGGCGACGCGCTCGAAGCGCAGGCCGTTGGGCTGCGTCCAGGTCGCGAGCACCTTCCCGAGCGGGTCGGGTAGCTCCGCGACGCTGGCGACCGCCGCCGCCACGTCGTCGAGCCGCCCGGCATCGAGCAGCAGC
>QBLV01000126.1:0-2240 GCA_003241815.1 Hyphomicrobiales bacterium
ATCACCGACGGCGCGCCGCGAGATCGCTGCCGAGATCGCCCGCCAGCTCGACGCTTTCGAGGACAGGCTCGGACGCGCGCCCGATTTCATCGACGGCCACCAGCATGTGCATGTGCTGCCGGGTGTGCGTCGCGCCGTGCTGGACGCCGTCGCGGTGCGATACCCGGCCGGGAGCGTCTATCTGCGAGATCCCGCCGATTCCGCTGCTTCGATCCAGGCTCGCGGCGTCGCCGTCGGTAAGGCCCTGACCATTTCCGCGCTGGCGCTCGGCTTGCGGGTGGCGGCGCTGAGGCGTGGCATTCCCGTCAATCGCGGCTTCTCCGGCGTCGCACCCTTCGATCCGGAGCGTGATTTCGGCGCCGATCTGGCCCGTTTCCTGCTGAGACCCGGGCCGGAGCATCTCGTGATGTGCCATCCGGGGTTCGTCGATGACGAACTCGCGCGTCTCGATCCCGTAATTGAGACGCGACCGATCGAGCATGCGGCGCTTGCCGCTTTTGTCCCGGGTTTGCCAATGGTCCGTTTCTCCCGATTGCGGTGATCGGCCGGCTACGCAATCGAATATTTACCAAACGCTGGCAGCGTCGTTGTCGAGGTTCGTTTGTGGCGGCAGCCGCTTGCGGGAGCAGGTCTCGGAGACATTCAGCGCCATGACGTTGTTCAAGCGAGCGGCCAGGACAGAGACCGCTGCGCAGGCTTTTGCCTCGGTTCGAAGATCGAGTCGTTCCCTCAGCAGCCAGATCGCGGCTGCGGCGGTCGCCATCGTCGCGCTCGCCATCATGCTCGTTGTCATCGCGGCGGCGCGTTACAATGATGCCAAGACGCGCGACGACCTCCAGCAGAAGATGACCGCACTGACGCTGATGGTCGTCAACGCCTCGCCGTCGCTCATCCTGGCGCGCGACACCAACACGCTGGGCTATATTCTCGATTCACTCCGGCGCGATCCCGATTTTGAAGCCGGTTTCATTGCCGACGACCTGTCGGCGATGGCAAGTGCCGGACGGACCGAGGATGCACGTCTTGCTCTGACGCCGCGCACGGTTGCGGCGAGGCTCGGTCGCGATCCCTGGGACGCCTTCGCGGATGGGGCTGCAACCGAAATCGAGGGCGACACATTCGTCATCAAGCTTCATGTCGTGAAGGTTGGCGGCCACCAGAAGCAGATCGGTTATGTCGCCCTGCGCTTCGACAAGACCCGCCTGATCGCTCGCGCCGGCTTCGAACAGATGGCGACCATCGGTTTTGGCCTCTTGATCCTGCTGATCCTGGGCCCGCTGCTCTGGTTCTCGCTGTCGCGAACGATGAAGCCGCTGAAGAGCATGACGCAGGCGATCGTCAGCATCTCGGACGGCAAGCTCGATACGCAAATCGACGCGCTGGCACGGCGCGACGAGATCGGCGCCATCGCTCATGCGCTCGGCATCCTCAAGCTCCGTTTGGCCGAGCGCGCAGCGCTCCAGGAAAAGCAGCATGTCACGGAGGCGCAGCGGCGAGAGCACCAGCAGCGCGTCGACGAGGCGATCGGCCTTTTCCGCGGCGAGGTTGGCGTCGCATTGGAGGCTTTCAAGAGCAATGCCGACCGCATGAGCGAGGCTTCCGACGGTCTCGCCCGTGTGGCCGCCGAGTCATCGGGCCGCGCCGCGCGCGCCGCTGATAACGCGCATGGAGCCTCCGGAAATGTCGAGAGCGCAGCGCAAGCCGCCGAGCAGATGGGCGCGGCGATCAGGGAGGTCGAGTTCCAGATCCGCCGCGTCCGCACCGAGATCGTCGAGGCGGCTTCGATCTCGCGCGACACCGCGACCTCGGTGCGTGCGCTCGATGAGACGGCGCGCGCGATCGGCGAGGTCGTCAACCTGATCCGTGATATCGCCGCTCAGACCAACCTGCTGGCGCTCAATGCCACCATCGAGGCGGCACGCGCCGGCGAGGCCGGACGCGGCTTTGCCGTCGTCGCCTCGGAGGTCAAGAGCCTGGCGTCGCAGACCGCTGATGCGACCGACCGCATCGTGGCTCAGGTCAGTGCCATTCAGGGCGCGACCGGCCAGGTCGTGGGCTCGATCCACAACATCGCCGAACGCATGAGCGCGATCGAGAACTTCGCCAATTCGGTTGCGGTTTCGATCGAGCAGCAGGCCATCGCCACGGGCGAAATCGCCAGCGGCGTCGCGATGGCGAGTTCCTCCGCTCTGTCGGTGTCGAGCGATCTCAGCGTGCTCGCCGACTCGGTCGAGGAGACC
>QBLV01000126.1:2250-4203 GCA_003241815.1 Hyphomicrobiales bacterium
GGCCGGGCGCTCGGCGGAGGAGGTGCGCGGCGCGGCCAGCGAGGTCGCGGCCCAGGCGCTTCGGCTGCGCTCGACGGTAGATCAGTTCCTGCGCAGCGTTGCCGCTTGAGAGCCGCCCCTCGCATACGGGATAGACGAACAAAAACGGGGCCGTGAGGCCCCGTTTCGTTTGGCTCAAGCGACGTCGCTCAGACCTTGGCGCCGTCATACATCTCGGCGACGTATTCCCAGTTCACCAGGCTTTCGAGGAAGGCCTTGAGATAGTCCGGGCGGCGGTTGCGGTAGTCGATGTAGTAGGAGTGCTCCCAGACGTCGCAGCCTAGGATGGGCGTCGCGCCGTTGACGAGCGGGCTCTCGCCATTGGGGGTCTTGGAGACGGCGATCTTGCCGCCCTTGACCTCGAGCCAGGCCCAGCCCGAGCCGAACTGGCCGACGCCGGCGGCGACGAAATCTTCCTTCATTTTCTCAACCGAGCCGAACGAGTCGACGATCGCCTTTTCCAGCGCGCCCGGTATGGCGCCGCCGCCATTGGGCTTCATCCACTTCCAGAAATGCAGGTGGTTGTAGTGCTGGCCGGCATTGTTGAAGACGGCCGGGTTCTTGCCATGCGAGGCCTTGACGATCTCCTCGAGCGACTTGCCCTCGAATTCCGTGCCCTTGATCGCGTTGTTGCCGTTGGTGACATAGGCGAGGTGGTGCTTGTCGTGGTGGAACTCGAGCGTTTCCTTCGACATGAAGGGCTGGAGCGCATCATGGGCGTAGGGCAGGTCGGGAAGGGTGAAGGACATGTGCGCCTCTCCTGGAGCTGGCAAATCGCGTGAACTGAGAATGGCTTGCCGCTGGACGGCCTGGGCCTGGTGGTTCCCGCTGGGAGCGCCCGCCATTCCCTTCATTAGTTAAGCCTCCGGCGGTCCCCCGGCAACCGCCTCACCCGGCAATTGCCGATGTCATCGCGACGGGCGCGCCTCACTAACGCCCGATTCCTCTTCGCTATGCGGGAACTCGATTTGAAACTCTCTCTTATTCAATACGTTACAAGATGGCGCGACGGGTGGGCCAATGCCGGCCGGCCACACGACTTGCCAAGATTGCTTTCGAGCGCGCTGCCGAGGACTCGACCTTGATCATCATGTTCATCTTGCTCGGCCTCGGCTTCCTCTGCGGGGGCATCGCGGCCATCGTCGATGGGCTGCCCTATATGGTGCTCGAACGCGGCTTCACGCAGGTCATCATCGGCACGGTCGCGACGGCTGCCGGTGTCCTGATGCTGGCGCTGTCATGGGTCCTGGTCGAACTCAGGCGGCTCAAGCAGACGCTGTCCAACGCGGCGATGGCGATGTCGGTCGCGTCGGCGTTCGCAAGTCCCCTGACGGAGCGCGATGTCGCCGCGCCGCATCCGGCCGCCCGGCCAGGCGATGCGGCTGCAGGGCTGCGTCCCGGCGCCTCCACTGCTGGCCTTGGTGGGCTGGCCGGTGCGGGTGCTGCTCTCGCCGCAGCGCAGGTGCTGCGAGAGCCTGCAAGACAGGAGACGGACCATCAGGAGACGGACCATCAGGAGGCGGACCGTCAGGAGCCCGCGGAGGCGCCACGGGTGCTCGCTGAGAAGCCCGCCGAACCCGATCTCTTCGACGGCGACCCGGCCGATCAGGCGGGCCGACATGCTGAGCAGCTTGCGGACGAGGCACGTGTCGGTTCGGAGAGCCTGCGCGAGACCGATGTCGATGCTCTCCCGACCTTCGATCCCTTCCGGCCGATCGACCCGCAGGGCGAACCGGGATCCGAGATCGAAACCGGAGCATTCAACACGGGGGCGGAGCCCGTCGGGTCCGCCGCTCCCTTGGTCGAAGCTGCTGCCTTGGACGAAAGCAGCGGGCCGGCCGAAGCGGTTGTCGACCACGGCCCGGCGGCGCCCGCTCTGCCCGGCTCGTCCGATCTCGACGATCCCTTCGCGGC
>QBLV01000126.1:4213-9104 GCA_003241815.1 Hyphomicrobiales bacterium
GACGGACCCCCGCCACAGCCGGCGAGCCCGATCCTGCGCGTGAAGCCGACGAGTTCGGATTGCTGCGCGCGAGCCTGACGGCATTGCAGCGCGATGTGGAGCCTGCTGGCCGACGCATCGAGCCCTCATTCTCCGGGATCGACGGTGTCGGGACGTCGTCCGACGAGACCAGCCCCAGTGCCGACGACCTCGCTACTGCCGGGGACTGGATGGAACCTGCCCTGCAGCGTCGGGCGCCATGGTTTGGCGAGACGGCCGAACCCTTGCGTGAGGAGGCGCCGCAAGAGGAGCCCCCGCGTGAGGACCTGGCGCAGCCCGAGACGGTGTCCGAGCCGGTCTGGCCGGCGACCCCTTGGCCCGAGCCTGTTTGGTCCAGCCCGACGCCTGAGCCTGAAACACCGGCGCCGGAGCCCGAAACGCAGCTTTGGCCTCCGCAGGCCCGCGAAGCTGCCGCATTCGAACCGGAGCCAGCCGCCCAGGCAGCAGATCGGGATGAGCCAACCCTCGAGGGGGCCGCTTTCGATGAGGGGGCGCCCTTCGCGTCGGGCCCCGCGCCGGCGGTTGATGACGCGCCGGAACTGGCGGTGCCGAAGCCGCTCGCTGTGGATGCCGATGCGGCCGAGCAAGCCGCTCCCGCCGCCTCCGACGAGGGCATCGTCGGGGCCTACCAGGTCGGCGAGGCGCATTTCACCATCTATGCCGACGGTTCGATTCAGGCCCGCACGCCCGATGGCGACTACAGTTTCACCTCGATGGACGAGCTCAAAATCTACCTTGCCAGTGAAAAGAGCCGGCTCGGGGTTTGATCAGGCCTTGGTGTCTGATCAACTCGACTCTGTTCCCGGCCAGCCCTCGCCCACCGCCTGGATGGCGAAGGCATAGGCCAGCGCCGTTTCTTTCAGCGAGTCGAAGCGGCCGGCGGCGCCGCCATGGCCGGCCTCCATATTGGTGTGCAGCAGGATTGGTCCGCCGCCGGTCATGGTCGCCCGCAGGCGCGCCACCCATTTCGCCGGCTCCCAATAGGTAACCCGCGGATCGGTCAGCCCGCCCATCGCCAGAATCGGCGGGTAGCTCTGTGCGGTGACGTTGTCATAGGGCGAGTAGCTCCGGATGACGTTGAACGCGGCGATGTCGCGGATCGGGTCGCCCCATTCCGGCCATTCCGGCGGCGTCAGCGGCAATGTGTCGTCGAGAATGGTGTTGAGCACATCGACGAAGGGTACCTCCGCGATGATGCCGGCGAAGAGAGCGGGCGCCATGTTGGCGACGGCGCCCATCAGCATGCCGCCGGCGCTGCCCCCCTCCGCGACGATGCGGCCGCGCGTGGTGAAACTGTTATCGGCGAGCGCTTCAGCTGCGGCGATGAAATCGGTGAAGGTGTTGGTCTTCTTCTCGCGCTTGCCGTCGAGATACCAGCGCCGGCCCTTGTCGGTGCCGCCACGGACATGGGCGATGGCGTAGACGAAGCCGCGATCGACGAGGCTCAGCGGCCTTGTCCGGAACGAGGCCGACATCGCCGACCCATAGGAGCCATAGCCATAGAGCAGGCAGGGCGCCGAGCCGTCGAGCGGGGTATCGGCCCGGTGCAGGATCGAGATCGGCACCTGCGCACCGTCCTTGGCCGCGGCGAAGATGCGGCGCACGCGATAGGCAGCCGGATCATGGCCCGATGGCACCTCCTGCCGCTTCAGCAGGACACGCTCGCCCGTCGCCATGTCGTAATCATAGGTTTCGGCCGGGCGGGCCATCGAGGCGTAGATGAAGCGCAAGGTGCTGGTGTCGAACTCGTAGCCCGCATCCATTCCCAGCCCATAGGCTTCCTCGTCGAAGGCGATGCTGTTTTCCGCCCCCGTCGCGAGATCGCGGATGACGATGCGCGGCAGGCCGTCCTCCCGTTCCAGCCGGATCAGCCGGCCCTTCAGGCAGACATGGCTCAGGATCAGCCGGCCCGCTTGGTGAGGTATCAGATCGCGCCAGTTGGCGGGAGCCGGGTCGCCGACCGGCGTGGACGCGATCTTGAAGTCCTCGGCGCCGTCGGCATTGGTCAGGATCAGCAGCTCGTCGCCGTGATGCTCGACATCATATTGCCGGCCGACCGCACGCGCCGCGATCATGACCGGGGGCGAGTCCGGCTGCGACAAATCGACGACTCGGATCTCGGAGGTTTCGTGGTCGCTGATCGAGATCAGCAGGAAACGTCCCGACTGGGTCTCGTCGATATCGACGAACATGCCGGCATCGGCCTCATCATGCAGAAGCGTGTCCTGTTCGGGCGGGTCGCCCAGGCGATGCCGGAAGACCTTGGAGGGACGGTGATCGGCATCGACGCCGACATAGAAGAAGGAGCCGCTGTCGCCCGTCCAGACGATGTCGCCGGTCGTGTCGGGGATGGCATCGGGCAGATCATCGCCGATGGCGAGATCGCGCACCCGGATCGTGTGGAGTTCGGAGCCGGCCTCGTCGGCGCTCCATGCCAGCAGGCGGTGGTCGGGACTGTGGGCGGTGTCGCCGAGGTCGAAGAAGTCCTTGCCGTCGGCCAGCGCATCGGCGTCGAGCATGATCTGCTCGCGGCTGTTGCCGGTGCTTTTTTCACGTGAGGCTGGCAGGCCGGTTCTCGGCCTGCGGCAGATGAGCGGGTGCTCGCCACCCTTGCGATAGCGCGAATAGTAGAGGAACGGCCCGTCTGGCTGCGGCACGCTCGAATCGTCTTCCTTGATCCGGCTGCGCATTTCCTTGACGAGGTCGCGCTGCAAGGCACGGGTCGGCGCCATCAGCGCCTTCGAATAAGCGTTCTCCGCCTCGAGATAGCTGCGGATATCGGCGGGCAGTGCCTCGGGCTCGCGCAGAACCTCCTTCCAGTTTTGCGCACGCAACCAGTCATAGTCGTCCCGCAGTTCCACCCCATGGACGACGCTGGTCTTGGTGCGGATCTCGGCGCGGGGAGGAGAGGCCTTGCGCCGTCGGGGCGCCGTTGCGCCGGGAACTGTGTTTGAGCGCATTGCCGACGTCTCCACCATCTGATGGCTCCGACAGGTAGAGAGCAGAGCTCAGTGTGGCAAGACGCCCGGCGCGTAGGCAGATGCAGGCTTGTGCAGATTTCGGTTACCATGATCATCTGAACGTCGACGCACTATTTCATTGCGATAATCGTATTCGCGCCGGCGACATGTCTTGCAGCGACGTAGCGCATCGATTAGATGGTCGCCATCGACCCGTTGGGGGTGAGTCTGAGTCGATTGTGCTTTGTCCTCTTGGTCAGGACCACACAAGGCGCCGATCCAGGATAATGGATTCGGTGATCAAAGATTCTGACAAGAAATATCAGAAGGAGCGGCACCATCATGGTTGATATCGACGGATCGGACTTTATTGAACTGACTGCGGATATTGTTTCCGCTTATGTCTCGAATAATTCTGTTCCCACGTCCGATCTGCCTGCGCTGATCGCCGATGTGCATGCTGCGCTGGGTCGCGTCGTCGGCGGCGCCGCTCCGGTTGTGCCCGCAGAAGCGCCCAAGCCCGCCATTCCGGTGAAGAAGTCGATCACTGCCGACTATCTGATCTGCCTTGAGGACGGCAAGAAGTTCAAGTCCCTCAAGCGTCACCTGCGCACGCAGTATAACATGTCGCCTGAGCAGTATCGCGAGAAGTGGGGCTTGCCGCCGGACTATCCGATGGTTGCGCCCAACTATGCCGAGGCGCGCTCGCAGCTCGCCAAGAAGATGGGCCTGGGCCAGCAGCGCCGGAAGCGCCGCTGAGCGCGAGATCTGGTTTCGCCGCTGCGGACCGTCCAGACGTTTGAAAGGCCGCCGGCAACCCGGCGGCCTTTTTCGTGCGATGCCGAGGCCGCCTGACAGTGCGTTGCAGCAGACTTCGGTCAAGCCGCTCCTGCCATGATCTGGCGGGGATAAGGCAGCGGCGCGCTGCCGCAGTCTTGATATAGGAATATTTTCATGTATCAGTGACACCAAGACGCCGCCGGTCGGCGAGCGAAAAAGGAACATATCATGAACAGAACGGACGCTGATGTCATCGACCCGGTCCGCCACGCGGCCCTTGCGCGGCTCGCCGAAGTCACCGTCGCAGCCGTCAGCCACGTCTCCGCCGCGAGCCTGCGCAGCCCGAGGCGTGGTCGGCGCCCGATCGCGCTGGCGCGGCAGACCGCGATGTATCTCGCCCATGTCGCTTTCGGCCTGACGTTCACCCGCGTCGGCATCTGCTTCGGGCGCGACCGGACGACGGTCCGCCATGCCTGCGTGCTGATCGAGGATCGGCGCGACGATCCCACGCTGGAGTTCGCGCTCACCGCGCTTGAGGCCGGTCTGCTCGCACTGACGCATGCGCTCGCGGTCGAAACCCTTGCGGAGGTCCGCTCATGAGCCGTGCCGTGGAGAAGCAAGGGCAGACGGGTGATGCGCCGAAGCGATTGCTGCGCCATCTGGCCCAGCCGGGCGCCTTTGCCTGCATCTCGCCGCTGGGTTGCGGCCGGATCGCGCTCTACCGCAGCACGGGCGGCACCAGTCTCGGCGCCGGCTATGCTCCGGTCGAGGCGGCCGACGCCCTGCTTGCTGAGGGCCTCGCAGTCTGGAGCGGGGAGGGTGGCGCCCGACGCCTGTTCGCCGTCGAACCCGAGGGCGCGAAGGCACGTGCGGAGGCCGTCGTCGAGATCGACGGCCGCAGGCAGACGGTGATGCTCGACGAGCGCGAAAGCCCGTTGCTCTGGCTGCATCGCCGGCCGGGCAAGGATGGCAAGCCGCAGATCACCGCAGAAGAATTTGCGGCCGGCGAGCGCTTCCGGTCGGATCTGACAGTCGCGCGGATGATGCCGAGCACGACGATGAACTGGGACGCCTCACTGGCGCCGGGCGCGCGGGGCCCCGGCGGCCGCGAT
>QBLV01000126.1:9114-12815 GCA_003241815.1 Hyphomicrobiales bacterium
AGCCCTGGCCGCGCGGCAGCGTGTCAGCGCAGCCTGCACTCGGCTCGGGCCGGACCTGTCGGGCCTCGCCATCGACGTCTGCGGCTTCCTGAAGGGGCTCGATCGCGTCGAGCGCGAGCGCGGCTGGCCGGCCCGCTCAGCCAAGGTCGTGCTGCGCCTGGCGCTAAAGGCGTTGGCTGCCCATTACGGCATCGCTTCGGCGCCTCGGCCGGCGAGAGGACGGACGTCGGTCTGGCATGGCGAGAATGCTCGCCCCCATCTCATGCCGGACCGCGTGGGATGATGCGGCGCCGGGATCGGGGGCCGTGGATCAGCCGGCGGTCGCGGCGCGCGCGTCGGATTTGATGCGCTCGATCATCGAGCGCACGCCGTTGGACCGCTGCGGCGTGAGATGGGCGGCCAGCCCGAGCTTCTCGTAGATCGCGAAGGCGTCCGTCGCGAGGATCTCGGAGGGACTGCGACCGGAATAGATCGCCAGCGCCAGCGCCACCAGTCCGCGCACGATATGGGCGTCGCTGTCGCCCCGGAAATGAAGCTGCGTCGTGGGTCCAGGCCCGCCCTCGGCTCGCCCTTCGAGCCAGACCTGGCTGGCGCAGCCACGCACCTTGTTGACGTCGTTATGGGCGCCCTCGGGCAGGGGCTCGAGACCCCTGCCGAGCTCGATCAGATAGCGATAGCGGTCGTCCCACTCCTCGAGCAGGTCGAAATTGGCGATGATCTCGTCGAGTGTCGCGCTCATGTCCCGTCCGTTGCCGGCCCGCCGCGCTGCAGGCCGGCTCCCGCCTCCTCAGGCTTCAGGCAGCGTCTTCGGCGCGTCGGACGGCGCCGTCAAGCGCATGGCATGGTCGAAGGCCTGCGGCGTGTCATCGCGTCGCTGCCGCAGGCCCGCGCTCGCGCGTCTCGCTCTTGCCGCCCATGCCGGCCGCCGCCAGCGCCAAGACGCGCTGGCGCGTCTCGGGGTCGAGGCCTGCGAGGATCTGCGCGGCCTCGCGTGCCGCCGTGATGCTGGACATCGCGCTGTGTGCGTCGATCTGCGTCGCGGCCCGGGCGACGTTGCGAACCGTCGCGACGGCGGTGCCCTCATCGGATCGTTCGCCATGGACGGGCGAGTTCAGCGCGATCACGCCGATCACCGCCAAGCTTCGCAGGATATACGCCATGCTGGTCCCCGTTGTCGCGAAGCGGGCGCGGTTGGCGCCTCACTTCGGAAGCGACCCTAGACCGCGATCCGGAAAAATCGCGTCATTCCAGACCGTCAAATGCGATTCAAAGGCGCCTGTCGATCTTCAGCTTCCGTTCACCCTGCCGCCAACATCGAAGCCAAGCGGGAATCGTGATGGGATAATCGACTAAGATATTGTTTTATAATGATAAAAACAGACAGAAGTCGGCTTTTGCGCCGATTGGTCGGCCGCAGCCTTAAGCCCCGCTTAAACCGGCCGGGTCAGATTGTCGGCCAAGCGGGCGGCCAGTCCGCGCAGTTAGGCGTTGCGTTGTTCATGAAGATGCAGGCGGTCAGGACACAGGTGGCGGCGATGGTGCACGCATCCGTGCTGCCCAATTCGCTCGAGCGCATGCGCCATGAGCGCTTCATCCTGACCCGTCTGCTGGTCGGCACGGTCGCGCTCGGGCTTGCTCCGGCCTATCTGGCCTGGCGCGGAGCGCTCGGCGGGCTCGAGGTGGCGGTGATCGTGGCAGGCGCCCTGCCGCTGCTCGCGGCCGTCGTGCTCTCCCGCACCGGCCGGCTCGATATCGCCCATTGCCTGTCGGCGGCGGCTCTCGCGCTGTTCATCGGCGCCATCTCCGGCATGACCGGCGGCTCCGCCTCTCCCTTGCTGCTCTGGCTCGCCGCCGTGCCGGCCGAGGCGATGTTCTTCGGCGCGCGGCACTATGTTGCGCGCGCCGGTGTGATCGCGACGATCGCGCTTGCTGGCGTTATGCTGCTCGATCATCTCGGCCGCTTCGCCGATCAAGCACACTGGGCGGACGGCATGATGCCGGTTCTGGTCCTGGTTGCGATCCTGCAGGCCATGATCGTCGCCGTCGGCTTCCTGCGGCGCCGCCGGGACGAGCTGCGCGAGCATCGCGCCTCCGACCAGCGTGCCCAGCTCCTGCTCGACCATGTCGGCGATCTCGTCACCTGGCACGATGCCAGCGGCGCCGTGGTCTTCGCGAATGATGCGGCCCGGTCCCTTGCTGGTGCGGAGCCGCGCGACCTGCACGGCCGCGGCCTGTTCGAGCGGGTCCATGTGGCCGACCGCCCGCTCTTTCTGAAGGCGCTGAGCGACGCTGCCCATGGCGCCGGCTCGGCGACCGCATGTTTCCGCACCCTCTTCGTCCCGCGCGGCGATCAGGAGCAGCAGCACCCAGTCTCGCTCTGGCTCGAGATGAAGGCTCACCGGATCGAGACCGCCGCCCTCGGCGACAGCGCCGCCGTCGTCTGTGTGATGCGCGACATCACCGCTCGCCGCGCCCTGGATGACGAGCGTGCGCGCGGCCATGCCGAGGCGGTGAAGGCCAGCGACGTCAAGGGCCGCTTCCTGGCGACCGTCAGTCACGAGCTGCGCACTCCGCTGAACGCGATCATCGGCTTTTCCGAGATGCTGACCACGGATACGCAGGGCTGGCTCGATGCGCAAAAGCGGCTCGAATACGCCGAGATCATCCACAGCTCCGGTCACCACCTGCTCGACGTCGTCAACACGCTGCTCGACATCTCCAAGATCGAGAGCGGCACGATGACGATCGAGCAGGAGCCGCTCGACCTGGCCGAGATGACCCGCGACTGCTGCGCGCTGATGGCACTGCGGGCGCAGGCAGGCGAGATCGCGGTCGAGCGCGTCATTGGGCCGGACCTGCCGCTGTTGCTGGGCGACCGCCGCGCGCTGAAGCAGGTCGTAATCAACCTGCTCTCAAACGCCATCAAGTTCACCCCTGCCGGCGGCCGCGTCGTGCTCGCCATCGTGCGTGATGGGGACATGATCGACCTGTCGGTCGCAGATACCGGCATCGGCATCTCGGCCAACGACCTCCCGCGCCTGGGTGATCCCTTCTTCCAGGCCAAGGGCTCCTATGATCGTGCCTATGAGGGCACGGGCCTCGGTCTCTCCGTCGTACGCGGCCTCGTCGGCCTGCATGGCGGGCGCCTGACCATCGAAAGCGCCCCGGGTGTCGGCACGCGCGTCGCGGTCAGGCTGCCGATCGGCGGAGCCGCGGACGCATCCCAGCCGGTCAGGATCGCGACCTTCGCCCGCGCGCCCCGCCGTGGTTTCGAAACCAAGATCCCTTTTCGTCTGACCGCCTGATTACGAGCGAGCCCCCATGTCCACGATCGCTGCCCGCGCCCATCAAGGCCCCTCGTTGTCCGCACCGGTCAGGCGCGCGACGCCGGCGCCGCGCCGCAAGACAAGCTGGTTCGGTCGCATCGCGAGGATGGCTCTGCAGCGGCCGGGTCGGGCGCTGGTCCTTCTGGTCTTCGCTGGCGTGTCCGCCGCGATCCTCGCCAATGCGCTGATCCTGCAGAAGGCACGCCATCCCGCGCCCATGATCTCGGCCCCATCCATCGCCCCTGCGCAGACGCCGTCGGCCCGCCAGGCGGAGCGCCGGGCCGAGCAGCCCGTTGCCAGCGCCAATACACCGGCGACCATGACGCCGACGGCGGCTCCGCTGCCGCCCATGCGTCCCAACGACCTCTCCCAGCA
>QBLV01000127.1:0-1282 GCA_003241815.1 Hyphomicrobiales bacterium
GGCTGCGCCTTCCGTTGGCGCTGTAGCGAGGCGGAGCCGCAATGCGCCTCGGTTCCTCCGCTTCGCACGGCGTCACCCACCCAATCGGCTCTTTGCTGGCATGGCTAAAGTCGGTGAGACGAGTCCTGCCGTGATTTCGGCGCACGGGCTGAAGCGGCATTTTCCGATCACGAAGGGGCTCGTCCTGCGGCGACAGGTCGGTAGCGTGCGCGCGGTCGATGGGCTCGATTTCACGATCGCACCATCGCAGAGCTTCACCATCGTCGGCGAATCCGGTTGCGGCAAGACGACGACGGCCAGGCTCGTTCTGAAGCTCGACCGTCCAAGCGAGGGCGACATCCTGTTCGACGGCCGTAGCATCGCGGCTGCGGGCCCTAGCGAGACGCGGGGCTATCGCCATGCGGTCCAGGCCGTGTTCCAGGATCCTTACAGCTCTCTCAATCCCCGCATGAAGGTCACGCAACTCGTCTCGGAATCGCTGCGCGCCGCCGGCGCATCTGCCACTGATCTGAAACAGCGCGTCACTGAGGCGATCGAGGCTGTCGGACTGCCGCCCGAGGCGGCTTCGCGCTATCCGCACATGTTCAGCGGCGGGCAGCGCCAGCGCATCGCGATCGCGCGCGCGATCGTCAGTCGGCCGCGGCTGATCGTTCTGGACGAGCCGGTTTCGGCGCTCGACGTTTCGATCCGGGCGCAGATTCTCAACCTACTGCGCGATCTGCAGAGCCGTTACGGCATCGCCTATCTGATGATCTCACACGACCTGGCAACGGTCCGATTCATCAGCGATGTGGTCGCGGTTATGTATCTCGGCGTCTTCGTCGAGACCGGACCGGCAGAGACTGTGTTCACGCGACCCCGTCACCCTTACACGCAGTCGCTGATCGCTGCCGCCAGCATCGATCAGCGGCCCATCGCGGTCGATGCCGACGATCCCGGCGAGCCGCCGAGCGCAGCCGCGCTGCCCATCGGATGCCGGTTCCACCCGCGGTGTCTGAGAGCCAGCACCATCTGCAAGACGGACGAGCCGCCACTGCGCCCACTCGACGGGGTTCATGTCGCCTGTCATCACCCGCTCGAGGTCGCCTGAGATGGGTCGTTATGTACTGTCGCGTGTGCTGCAGTCGCTGGTTTCAATTCTGGCCGTCGCTGTTTTAGTGTTTGCGCTGGGGCGGCTCGCCGGCGACCCGGTCGAGCTGTTGCTGGAACTGGGGGCATCGGCACAGACGCGCAAGGATCTGATTGCGAGCCTTGGGCTCGATCGCAGTTATCTCGATCAGTT
>QBLV01000127.1:1292-7089 GCA_003241815.1 Hyphomicrobiales bacterium
GTTCCTGATCTATTTCGCCGGGCTGCTACGCGGCGATCTTGGACGCTCGGTCACCAATGGCTCTGCCGTTTCGGACCTCATATTCGGCGCGTTCGGCAACACCGCGATCCTGGGCCTTGCGGCAATGGCGGTCTCGGTTGCAATCGCGCTGCCGATCGGCGTGTTCTCTGCAGCCCATCGCAACTCGCTCTTCGACCGCGGCTTCCGCATGTTCGCGATTTTGGGCCAATCGGCGCCGCCCTTCTGGGTCGGAATCATGCTCGTGATCATCTTTGGCGTCTGGCTCGGCTGGCTACCGACCGGCGGCATGGGCGGCCCTGCTCATGTCGTGCTGCCGGCGGTGACGCTGGGGTGGTACCTGGCGGCCGGCGTCATGCGCCTGACCCGAACGAGCATGCTGGAAGTGCTGCGCAGCGACTATATCCGGCTGGCGCGGGCCAAGGGCGTGCCGGAGGCAGCAGTCCTCTGGAAGCACGGCTTTAAGAACGCCGCGCTCCCGGTCCTGACCTTCACGGCGCTACTCTTCGTCTCGTTGCTCAGCGGCGCGGTCGTCACCGAGACGGTCTTCGCTTGGCCTGGGCTCGGCCGTCTGCTCGTCCAGGCGGTGGCGATGCGCGATTATCCGGTCGTGCAGGGCGTCGTGCTGCTGCTGAGTGTGATGTATCTCGGCATCAATCTCTTGGTGGACATCATCTATGGCTACCTCAACCCCCGGATCCGGTTCGGATCATAAGGCGGCGACCGACAATGAGCGCACGACCCCCAATCATCTGGATGCTCGTCACCCTCCTCTTCGGTCTGCTTGCGGCGTTCGGTCCGCTGATCGCGCCGTTTGAGCCGACGAACGGCGATCTCTCGGCCCAGTTCGTCGCGCCTCTGGGACGCGATGAGGCCGGCCTTCTGCATGTGTTAGGCACCGACCAGTTCGGACGCGACGTCCTCAGCCGCGTGATCCATGGCGCACGGATCTCGATCATCGTCTCGGTGGTCTCGATCGCCATCGCCGGTACGATTGGCGTCGTTCTCGGCATGCTGGCGGGGTTCCATGGCGGCTGGATCGATGCGGTGATTATGCGGATCGCCGACATCACGCTGTCGATCCCGGCCTTTCTGGTGGCGCTTGTGCTGGCTGTCGTGGTCGGGGCCAGCGCCCAAAACGTCGTCCTCGTCGTCGCCCTTCTGCTGTGGCCGCGCTATGCGCGCCAGGTTCGTGGCGAAACCCTGAGCATCGCCCGTAAGGAGTTCGTCGATTATGCGCTGGTCGCGGGAACTCCGACCTCGGCGACACTGTTGCGGCATGTCCTGCCCAATCTGGCGCCGACGCTGATCGTGCTCAGCACCTGGCAGGCGGGCTATGTCATCCTGCTCGAATCCTCGCTGAGCTTCCTGGGCGCGGGCGTGCCGCCGCCTGATCCCGCCTGGGGCCTGATGATCGCCGAGGGCATGCGCAACCTCAATGCCGCCTGGTGGATTTCGACCTTTCCGGGACTTTGCATCGTCGCGTTGGTGATGGCGACGAACCTGCTCGGCGACTGGCTTCGCGACAGGCTCGATCCGATGCTGGCGGTGGCGTGATGACGAAGGGCAAGCGTATCGCCGTCATCGGCCCCGTTTTCGCCGACTATCGCCTCAGCGACAGCCAACTTGGCCGCATCCGGCAGGCCGCACCGGACGCGACGCTCACGGTGCTGACCGATCCGGCTGCCTTCAGGGCGCGGTTGGCCGAGGCCGATGTCGCCGCGGGCCAGATCGGCCGGCAGGCAGCCCTGCCGCCTTTCGGCCGGCTCGCCTGGTTCCACACCTGGTCTGCGGGCACGGACGGAGAGCCAGCAGAGGCGCTACTGGCTTCGAATATTCGCCTCACCTGCTCCAAGGGTAATGGCGCGATTCCGATCGCCGAGTTCACCATCTGGGCGATGCTGACGATCGCGCGCCGCGCGACCTCTTGGCTCGACGCACAGACGCGCCATGAATGGCGCCGCCACACCTCTCCGGAACTGCATGGCGCGACGCTCGGACTGATTGGGCTCGGCCATATCGGCGGCGAGATCGCCCGACGCGCGGCGGCGTTCGGAATGCGCTGCATCGCGGTCCGGCGCGACGCAGGCGCGGTGAACCCCGGTCCGCATGTCTCGCAGGTGCTGCCCCCCGACCGACTGATGGAGATGCTTGCGGTCGCCGATTTCGTCGTGGTCGCCGCCCCGCTAACGCCGGAGACTCGCGGTATGCTCGGCGAGATGCAGTTCCGCGCCATGAAGCCGACGGCCTTCTATGTCTGCGTGTCTCGCGGCGCGATCGCCGATCCTGACGTACTGCGTCGGGCGCTGGCAGAGGAGTGGATCGCGGGAGCCGTACTCGACGCCCATGCGACCGAGCCGCTGCCGCCCGGCGACCTGTTCTGGGATTTGCCCAATACGATCGTGACGCCCCACAATGCCGGCACGACGATCGGCACGGCCGACCGCGCGATCGAAGTTTTTGTTGAGAATCTGGGTCGGTTGGAGCGTGGCGAACCCTTGCACAACGTCATTGAGACAGGCATCGGCTATTGACGGCGCTCTGCCCACGCTTGGCTCCGTGATCGCAACGGGAGTATGAGCGTGACGTCAGACGAGACACTGCCGGCGAAGAGGCGGTCGCGAGGCACCGGCCGCGTCCTGATCGAGGACGTCGCCCGGATCGCCAACGTCTCGACGCAGACAGTGTCGCGTTTTTTTCGCGCCCCGTCCCTCGTGGCGGAAGCGACCGGCAATGTCATTCGCGAGGCCGTCGTTGCGACCGGCTATGTCCCAAACCTGATCGCCGGCAGCCTGGCGTCCAACCGCAGCCAGGTCGTGGCGATCCTGGTACCGACGATCGCCAACCCCGTGCACGCCGCCCCGGTCGAGGGGCTGGCGACGGTGCTGCGCAGCCATGGCTATCAGGTTCTTCTCGGCAGCACCGGATATGACGCCGAGACCGAGCAGGACCTGATCGCGACCTTCCTCGGGCGCCGCGTCGATGGGCTGATCATCACAGGCATCTCGGTCTTGCCGGCGGCGCGCCGGATGATCGAGGCCGCCGGCATCCCGGTCGTCCAGATTTGGGAACTGCCCGACGATCCGATCGACATGGCGGTCGGGTTCTCCAACTTCGAGACGGGCGTTCAGATCGCCGAACACCTTGCCGAGCGCGGTTATCGGCGCACCGTCGTGATCGCGCACGCGGCCGTTGTGGACACGCGCTCCGCCGCGCGCGTCGCAGGCTTCAAAGCTGCTTCGGCACGCCTAGGATTGCGCGAGGCGCCCGTGATCAAGGTCGACAGGACGACATCGGTTCAGGGCTTCGATATTCTCGATCGCCTGTTTGATGTGGATAGCCGCCTGGATTCGATTTTCGCGGTGAGTGACCAAGTCGCGATCGGCGTTCTGCTCGCGTGTCAGTCTCGCGGAATCAGACTGCCGGAGACGCTCGGCATCGTCGGCTTCGGCGACATCGAGATCGCCGCACAATTAACGCCAACGCTGACCACCGTTCGGATCAATCGTTATCGCTTGGGCGAGTTGGCTGGCGAAATGCTGCTGCGGCGCTTCCAGGGCCTCGAAGTATCCGAGCCGGTCGTCGATATCGGGTTCGACTTCGTCGTGCGGGACAGCACGCCCAATCGTCAGATGCGATAGATCAAAGCGTCAGGGGTTGGCCGCCGACCAGGCTTCGTAGCGGGCGATCGTCGCCGCATCGGGCGGATAGACGCCGACAATCGAGCGGCCGGCCTCGATTTCAGTGACGAGGAAACGCTCGCGCCGCTCCATGGCCGCGCCCTCGGTTGCAACCTCCTCGGCCAATTGCCGGGGCACGATGATCACGGCCTCGCTGTCGCCGAAGACGATGTCGCCGGGATAGACCGCGACGCCGCCGCACGAAATCGCCCCGTTGATCTCCGCGGCATGATGCCCGGCATAGTTGGGCGGCACGGCTGCGCCGACGCAATAGACGGCGATGTCGAAGCCCGCGATCGCGGTGGTGTCGCGCACGCCGCCATCGAGCACCACGCCGCATAGCCCACGCCCTTGCAGTCGACGGACGAGAATAGAGCCGATTCCGGCGATGTCGGCGTCGCCGCGGCAATCGATCACGAAGACATGACCGTCCGGCGCGATCTCGATAGCCTGCCGCTGCAGGTTGGCGGGGTCACCGCCTGAGCCGTAAGCGTCGATGTCCTCTCGGGCGGGAATGTAACGCAACGTGAAGGCCGGCCCGACCATCGGTGGCATACCCGGCCGCAGCGGTCGGACGCCCCTGACCGCGGTGTTGCGCAGGCCGCGCTTGACCAAGAGCGTGCTGAGGGTGGCCGAAGAGCACTCCGAGAATGCTGTGCGGATGGTGGAGCTGATGTCGGTCATGACGGCTTGTCTCGACTGTGTGGGTACGTTTGATGAATGAAGGGTTGCGCAGATGGGCACGGCGAGCGCTACGTCATGGCGAGACGGGGCTGCCGCACACCGCGTTTCGACGCCGTCAGCACAACGATTCCTCCATCCTCGACCGCCGGATTTGAGACACGCCGATGCGACGTGACGAACATGACGCCATCGCGCCCGAAGGCCGGCATGGTCGGGGCCTGCACGGGTAGCGGAACGACCTCGACGAGCGCGCCGCCTGGCGAGAAGCGGTTGAGGCGTCCGGCCGACACTCCCGCCGACCAGTAGTGCCCTTCAGTATCCATCGCCGCGCCGTCGGGCCGGCCCTGCGCTTCGGTCAGTGACGCGAACACGCGGCGGTTGGCGATCGTTCCTGTCGCGGCGTCCCAGTCGCTGGCCCAGATCGTTGCCGCGCGACTATCCGAGAAATAGAGCGTGCTGCCATCGGGGCTCCAGGCGACGCCGTTGGCGACGACGAGATCGTGGCTCAGTATGGCCAGCGAGCGATCCGCCGACAGGCAGTAGAGCGAGCCGGTGGCCTGCTTGGGGTCGCGCTCATCCATCGAACCGAAGACGAAATAGCGGCCGCAGGGCGAGACCTTGCCCTCGTTCAGGCGGTTCTCCGGCCGCTCCGGCTCAGGATCGAACAAGCGCTTGAGCGCGCCCGACGACAGATCGAGCAGAGCGAGCCCGCTCGCCAGCGCGACCAGCGCCTGCTGGCGATCCTGTAGCAGGGCAAAGGCGCCGACCGGCTCTGGCAAGGCCCAGCGCCCGAGCGCCGCGCCGTCTTCCGCGAACCGATGCAGGGCCGGCTTCCGGATGTCGATCCAGAACAGGCTGTCGCTTTCATCGTCCCAGACCGGCCCCTCGCCGACCTCCGCCGCAACCTGCCAGATTTTCATCGTCGCCTCTTGATTATAAATTCTATATAATTCAGACTATAAAAATGAACAGCACGATGTCCAGCAGTTTCCCCGCCCCCGCCTATGCCAGGCTGCGCGAGCAGATCACGGCCGATGTCGCCTCGGGCATCTGGAAGCCGGGCCAGCACCTGACGCTGGCCGAACTCAGCCTGTATTACGGGGTCAGCGCCAACCCGCTGCGCGAGGCGCTGCACCAGTTGCAGGGCTATGGCCTCGTCGAGATGCGGCTCAATCGCGGCGCGGTGGTGCGGCAAGTCGATGCGGCCTTCGTCAAGAACGTCTACGACGTTCGTGGCGCAATCGAGGGCATGCTGGCGGCGGAGACGACGCGGCGGGCGACGGCCAAGGACATTTTGCGGATCGAGAGCTTCGCAGACGCCTATGAGGCTGCGGTCGCGACGGGAGAGATCGTTCGCATCGTTCCTGCCAACCGCGCCTTGCATCAAACGATCGGCGCGATCGCCGACAACCCAC
>QBLV01000127.1:7131-11152 GCA_003241815.1 Hyphomicrobiales bacterium
ACCCCCCCCCGCCGCGCCCGCGACCACATGCTCGAAAACATCAAGGAAAGGGCCGAAGAAACGGCCTGAACCCGGAGGAAGCCATGGATCATCGTCATATCTCACGGCGCGAATGCCTGATCGGCAGCGCGCTGCTCTCCTCCCCGATGCTCGCAGCCGGCGCGGTCGGTGCGCAAGCCGCCTATCCGACCCGGCCGGTGCGCTTCGTCATCGGGCTACCGGCCGGCGGCGCCTCGGATTCGGTCGCGCGGCTGCTTGCGGCCGAACTCTCGAAAGGCCTCGGCCAGCAGGTCGTGGTCGAGAACAAGCCCGGCGCGAGCGGCAACATCGCCACGCAATACTTGCTCGGCGCGCCTGCCGACGGGCACACGATCTATCTGGCCCAGATCAACCTTGCGACAAACCCCCAAATCATGGATGTCGGCTACGATCCGCAGAAGGATCTGACGATGATCACGCAGGTCATCTCCGTTCCCGTCGTCATGCTCACCGATCCAAAATCCGGCCTAAAGAGCATTCAGGATGTCGTGGCCGCAGCGAAGGCGAAGAAGGGCGAACTCAAATTCGGCGGGGTCCTCGGAACCTCCTCGCATCTGGCGGCCGAGTTGCTGGCGCTGGATCAAGGTTTCAAGTTCAAGCTGGTGCCGTATCGCGGCGGCGCGCTGGCCGTTCAGGCGCTCATGTCCGGCGAGGTCGATGTCGTCTTCGACCTGATGTCGGGCCCGCTGCGGGGACTGATGGACTCCGGCAATCTGCTCGGCATCGCCATCATGCAGGACCGACCGGCCAACGGGCTGGAGACGATCACGCCGGCCAGCGCGGCGGGCGTTTCGCCGGCCGGCTTCTTCCGGAGCTGGATGGGGGTCTGCGTCAGGAACGGCACGCCCGCGCCGATCGTCGCGACCCTGTATTCGGCCATCACCAATGCGGTGAACAAGCCGGAACTCCGCGAAAAGCTCGAACAGCTCGGCAACGAGATCGTGCTGAGCTCAAGCCCCGCTGAATTCCAGCAGTTCTATCTGAGCGAGATCACACGCTTTGGCGAACTGATCAGGGCGATCGGCTACAAGCCGCAATAGCCGGCTTCGCGCTCCAGACTTGAATTTAAGGCGGAAACGGCTCGATGCGAATCGTCGACATCATCCCGCTGGTCATGCAGGCCGGCGCGCCCTCTGTCACCTCCTGGACTGGTGCCGGCGGACAAAGCGCGCTGGCGACTTCGCGCAACTGGCTCTTTGTCAAGGTCGTCACCGACGTAGCCGGGCTCGTCGGCATCGGCGAAGGCTCGGGCTGGCCGCGCGTCGTCCATGCGGCGGTCGGCGACCTCAAGGCCGAGCTGATCGGCCAGGACCCGCGTGACATCGAGCGGCTCTGGCAGCGGATGCGGCTGGCGATGATGGGCCATGGCGATACCGGCGTCGTCGGGGCCGGCGCGATCACGGCCATCGACATGGCGCTCTGGGACATTAAGGGCAAGCTGCTCGGCACACCGGTCTGGAACCTGCTCGGCGGCAAGGTCCGCGACAAGGTGCGCTACTACGCGCACGCCAAGACGGTGGCAGACGCGAAGGCACTGGTTGCGCGCGGCGTCACCGCCGTCAAGCTCGGCGGGCATGACCGCATCGTCGCGCGCGTCGGCGAGATGCGCGATGCGCTGGGCCGGTCGATCGACATCGCGGTCGACCTGCATGGGCCACCCTGGCTGTCGGCCGTCGACGCCATCGCGATCGGCCGCGCGCTCGAGCCCCATGCCATGCTCTTCCTCGAAGATCCTGTCGCGCCCGAGGATCTCGAAGGCTGGGGCCGCGTCAGGCGGGCCCTGCCGCACACGCCGATCGCCGGCGGCGAGCGGCTTGCGACCAAGTGGGGCGCCAAGACGCTGATCGGCGCTGGCCTTGTCGACATCATCCAGCCGGATTCCGGCCGCGCCGGAGGCCTCACCGAGATGAAGAAGATCGCCGCCCTGGCCGAAGCGCACTTCATCCAGATCGCGCCGCATTCGGGCTCGCTGGGTCCCGTGGCCGAATATGCCGCGGCCCATCTAATGGCCGCGATCCCCAACGCCCTGATGATGGAGCGGCTCGATCCCGACTGGCCGGGCAAAGACGCCGTGGTGACGTCGGTCCTTCAGACCGCAGACGGACACATCACGGTCCCCGAGCGCCCCGGCCTCGGCGTCGACCTGGTCGAGGATGTCATCGCAGCCCATCCCAGCATCCGCAATGTCGCGATCGCGTCGGGCGGCTGGCAAGACGCCGACGAGCACGGCTCTACTTATTACGCCATGCGGCGTCGACGGGCGGAGCTTAAGGCTCCTGACGCAGACGCAGTCGGTAGGTGACGGCGGCTCGCACAAAAAAGGACCTGACGATGACGAGGATGCCGAAAGACCAGCCGGTCATCTTGATAACCGGCGCGGCGGGCCGGATCGGCAGTCTGCTGCGACGCGCGCTGCCGGACGACGTCGGGATCGCGCATCATTTCGGCGGCAGCTTTGGCCTGCGGGCGACGGACATCCTCGATCCGGGGCCTGGCGCTGGTCACGAGGATTTCCGTGTCGGAAACCTCGCCGATCCGGGCTTCGTCGACGCCCTGTTCGAGGATGGCCGGGTCGCGGCCGTCATCCATCTCGCCGGCTATCCGCGCGAGGCTGGCTGGGACGTGCTGCTCGACGCCAATATCCGCTCCTCGATCAACCTTTGGGAAGCGGCGCGCAAGACCGGAGTCGACCGGGTGCTCTACGCCAGCTCGAACCACGCCACCGGATTTTATCCGCGCTCGCGCAAGATCGATCATCGCGTGACGCAGCGGCCAGACAGTCGCTACGGGCTGACAAAGGTTTTCGGCGAGGAACTCGGCTTCCTCTACGCCCACAAGTTCGGCGTCCGCTCCTTCAGCATGCGCATCGGCATGTTCCTGCCGCAGCCGACCAGCCATCGCGGTCTGTCCAACTGGCTCTCGCTCCCCGATACGGTGCGGCTCGTCATGGTCGGCCTCACGGCCGACTACATCTGCGAGGTCGTCTACGGCGTCTCCAACAACACGCGCTCGTTCTGGGACAACTCCGCCGCCTATCGGCTGGGATATCGGCCGCAGGACGACGCCGAGGCCTTCGCCGAGAGGTTCCCCGGCCCCGACAATCCCGACGACCACCGGGCCGAGCATTTCCAGGGCGGCCCCTATGTCTCGAATGGTCTCACGGCCCCGACCGAATACCTGGCCGAACTGGATTTCGACACGCGTTAATCGCGCCCGCGCGCAACACCGGTTCGAAAAAGACCAAGAAATCGACTTTACGGGAGAACCATCATGGTCCGCATTCGAGCGCCGCAGGATCTAGGGGCGGCCGTCATCTTCCTGCTCGTCGGCGTCGCCGGGCTTCATTTCGGCGCGAAGCTGCCTGGAATGCAGCCGGGCGGCCAGCTCGGCTCGGGCACGATGCCGCATATCCTGAGCTGGATCTGCGTTGGGTTCAGTGGGCTGATGCTGCTGCGGGCGCTGCGCCTGGAGGGGCCGGCCATCGCTTCGATTCCGTGGCGCGCGCTTGCGGGCGTAACCGTGGCCGTCGCTCTGTTCGGCGTCCTGATCGAGCGACTGGGCTATCTGCCCACCGCCATCGTCACACCGCTCGTCGCCGCTTTCGCTATCCCGGAGCAGCGCTGGAAGGAGGCGATCCTGGTCGCGGTGCTGCTGGGCTGCGGGACGGCGCTGCTGTTCGTCATCCTTCTCGGGCAGCCTTTGCAGCTCTGGTGGGGCGTCTTGTAATGGAGACGCTAGCCAACCTCGCCTTGGGGCTCGCGACGGCGCTGACGCCGGTCAATCTCGGCATGTGCCTGGTCGGCACGCTGATCGGCACGCTGATCGGCGTGTTGCCCGGCATCGGGCCGATCGCGACGATCGCGATGCTGCTGCCGCTGACTTTCTCGCTGCCGCCCGAAGGCGCGCTGATCATGCTCGCAGGCATCTTCTACGGCGCGCAATATGGCGGCTCGACCACGGCGATCCTCGTGAATATTCCGGG
>QBLV01000127.1:11162-12603 GCA_003241815.1 Hyphomicrobiales bacterium
ATCGAGCGTCATCACCACGATCGATGGCTACCAGATGGCGCGTCAGGGCAGGGCAGGGCCGGCGCTGGCGATCGCCGGCATCGGCTCTTTCGTCGCCGGTACGATCGCTACAGCCCTGATCGTGCTGGTCGGGCCAAGCCTGGCGGGTCTGGCCCGCTATTTCGGCGCGGCTGAGTATTTCTCGCTGATGGCGCTCGGGCTGGTGGCCGCGACGGTGCTGGCCAATGGCGATCTGGTCAAAGCGCTAGGCATGATCTTTGTCGGGCTGCTGCTTGGCCTTGTCGGCACCGACATCAACACCGGCGCGCAGCGCTATACGTTCGGCCTCAACATCCTCGCCGACGGGTTGGGCTTCGTGCCGCTGGCGATGGGCATGTTCGGCCTGGCCGAGATCGTCAACAATCTCGGACAGCCGGCAGAGCAGCGCTCGCTCGTCGCCAAGCGCATCACCGGGCTGTTCCCGACGATGGCTGATCTGAAGGCCTCGACCGGCGCGGTGCTGCGCGCGACGGGGCTCGGCTCGCTTCTGGGCGTGCTGCCGGGCGGCGGGCCGACGCTGGCCGCCTTCTCGGCCTATGTGCTGGAGAAGAAGCTCGCCGGCCCCAACGGAACTTTCGGCAATGGCGACATCCGTGGCGTCGCGGCTCCCGAAGCCGCCAACAACGCGGCCGCCCAGACCTCCTTCATCCCGATGTTGACGCTCGGGCTGCCCTCCAATGCCGTGATGGCCCTGATGATCGGGGCGATGACGGTCCATGGCATCGCACCCGGCCCGCAGGTCATGACCCAGAACCCGAAACTGTTCTGGGGTCTGATCGTCTCGATGTGGGTCGGCAACCTGATGCTGCTGGTGATCAACCTGCCGCTGGTCGGGCTCTGGGTCCAACTACTCAAGGTGCCCTATCGCATCCTGTTCCCGGCAATCGTGCTGTTCTGCGCGACGGGGGTCTACGTCATCGGCCTCTCGGTGTTTGAGGTCTACCTGATGGCCGCCTTCGGCCTGATCGGACTGGCGTTGTCGCGGTGCGGCTGTGATCCCGTCCCGCTGCTGCTCGGCTTCATCCTGGGGCCCATGATGGAGGAGAACCTGCGTCGCGCCATGCTGATCACAAACGGCGATCCGAGCATCTTCTTCACGCGCCCGCTATCTGCGGCTTTCCTGGCGATTGCGCTTGGTCTTGTTGCCTTGGCCTTGCTGCCCAAGCTTGGGAGGCGACGTGCGGAGGTGTTTCAGGAAGGGTGAACCACATCTGGGACCCAGCGTCTGCTTTGACCCCTGTGTGTAGGGCGGTGACAAAACCATCCAGTGGAGCGCCGCCGTTTGTGGTGTCGCGGGCGGCGTAAAAGTCGGCCACTGGATAGGCTGATCCCTTTTGGGGTTGGCGGGGATGTTCGCTGTGGAGGTCTACGCGGCGGTTCGGGATTTTGTTTTCAACCAGGA
>QBLV01000128.1:0-1531 GCA_003241815.1 Hyphomicrobiales bacterium
CTCGCCGACGAAATCCTCAACCTGCTGGAAAATCATATCAAAACTCAAAATATGAGCGGCAATGAGTCTCAGAATGAGCGTCACATACAGAATTCAAATCCAGACTCCCCTATTGATCTTGAACCTAGCTTTCCAGAAAGCAGGGGCGCTGGTTTGGAGATTTTGCCGGAACGCAAGCGGATGCCGGAAGGGACGTTCCCGTTGGGCATGGTTTTGGACGCCTGTCCCGATTTGATCGACTATGCGAAGGGCGGGATCGCTAACTGGCGCGACTTCATGGCCACCGTGGCTGTGGTGCGGCCGATGCTGGGGATCAGCCCAAGTGCCTGGGAGGAGGCGATCGGTGTCATGGACGAGGTCCAGGCTTCGATCGTCGTTGCGGCGATCCTGCAGCGCGGCGAGGCGATCAGCAGTGCCGGTGGCTATCTGCGCGAACTGACGCGAAAGGCGCAGGCTGCGGAATTTTCGCTCGGTCCGATGCTGATGGCGCTGATCGGCAGCCGTAAACGCGAAAAGAAGCGCGCGTAGTGGCAATGATCAGATTGTTCGGTCTTGCGTGCTGGCCTTGCTTGGGGACTGTTTCGCGCTCAAAGCGGCGATCTACGATTCAATGAGGGTTCCTGCTCGAAGGCGTCAACAGCGTCGTTTCAATCGTGCTTCGGGCGTTTTCCAGGTTTGGACTTGACCGGGATCTTTGCTGCAGCCTCGCGCGCTTGCGTCTCCTTCTGCAGTCGCAGGTCTCTCAGACGGGCCGTATTGGCGTCTCTGGTTTGGGCGATTGCATCGCTTTCGGACAGGATGCGATCGCGCACCATTGATTGCGTCTGGGTCCTGAGAAACGCGTTATCGGCATCGATACGCTGCTTCGACTTTTCGTTCATGCGGGAGCCTTCGAGACATTGCCGTGATCGCGCGCGGCGAGCAACGCGCCAGCTCCACGAGGATAAACTATTTCATAGCCTCACGTCCTCGGGTGATCCTCCCTCGTTTCAGTGGACACCCATGCTAGCTTTTTGGAGCTGGAAAGGAGTGTCTGATGAGTGTTCAACGCCGGGTGTTTCCGGAATCATTCAAGCGGGAGGCGGTTGATCGGATCGCCAACAGCGGGCTGACCGCCGGGGCGGTGGCTAGGGAGCTGGGTCTGCATGAGACGGTGCTGCGTCGATGGATGACACAGTTCGGGGTGCAGGCGACGGGGACGCCGCGGCGACCCACAACGCAGGCGTCGTCCCCGTCGCCGTCGCCGTCGGATCTGGCCGCAGAGGTAGCCCGGTTGCGACGGGAGAATGGGCAGTTCCGGATGGAGCGAGACATTCTAAAAAAAGCCGCGCTCATCTTCGGAGCGACCTCCCGATGAAGTTCGGGTTCGTCGATGAGCATCGTCAGGTCTGGCCGGTTCGCGTGATGTGCGCGGTCCTGGGGCTTTCGGCCAGCGGTTACTACGCCTGGCGTGGTCGCCCCGAGAGCCCGAGGTCGGTCGCCAATCGCGCGCTGACCGCGGACATTCGCCTGATCCATGCCGAGAGCAGCG
>QBLV01000128.1:1541-9629 GCA_003241815.1 Hyphomicrobiales bacterium
GTCCCGCGTGGAGCGGCTGATGCGCCGCGCCGGCCTGCGGGGATTGGCGGCCCTCCCGCGCCGGGCCCGGACGACGAACAGCCGTCACGGCTATCCGATCGCGCCCAACAGACTCGTCCGGAACTTCGAGGCGGCGGCCCCGAACCAGATCTGGCTCGCCGACCTGACCTATATCCCGACCGGCGAGGGCTGGCTCTACCTCGCCGCCATCCTCGACATGCACACCCGCAAGATCGTCGGCTGGTACATGTGCCAGACCTTGCACACCGAGATCGCCCTGGACGCCCTCAACATGGCCGTCGAACGCCAGCGGCCCGCGCCCGGCCTGATCCATCATTCGGATAGGGGAATCCAGTACGCCGCCGAGGCCTATCGTGCCGCGCTGGCCCGATTCGGCATCACCCCGTCCATGAGCCGCAAGGGCGACTGCTGGGACAATGCTCCCATGGAAAGCTTCTTCCACACCCTCAAAACCGAGCGGGTTCATCACCGCGTCTACGCCACCCGCGACCAGGCGCGGCGAGACCTGTTCGGATACATCGAGGGCTTCTACAATCCCCGTCGCCTGCACTCGTCACTGGGCTATATCAGTCCCGCCGAGGCCGAACGCAGAGCGGCTTAACCCCGTCCACTTTTGCGGGGGAAGATCACGGGTTCTTGGTGAGGCTGATCTGGTCGCGAGGGGAGTAGCTTGGGCATCTCATACGCGAAGGCCCGAGTTGCTTCGCGGATATCGCAGAAGCCCAGTGTCCTGACGAGGGCGTTACAGGCCTGTCGTCGAAGGGGCGACGTATCACCAACCTGAATCAATGCTGGCTGATTGATTCAAGCTTTGCGTTGGACCGATGCTGTCATGATGCGCGAGATGACGTGATGGATGTCGCGCGCGAGACCACCCCGGGCAAACTGCAGATGCTGGTGCTGGAGCGCCGCGACGAAGCCTGCAATATGGCGCGCTTCTACGTACTGGCGATCGAACCGACGCTGTTTGGCGACACGGCCTTGATCCGCGAATGGGCGCGCATCGGGGTCAATGGCCGGCGCCGCCTCGACCTTCACGCTGGCCACGCTGAATCGCTCGACGTTTGGCTGACGCGCAAATTGGCGCGCGGCTACCGGCTTCGCTGACTGCGGTCTGTGCGGACGGGGAGCCGTCGATTGCGTTCGCGGCATACTGCGTGAATGCTTGCTCTCGCGTCCCTTTCAGATATTCGGAGCGCGCTTTCCCCTGAATCAGCGAGATTTTCAATGACCAAGAACGAACTCATTGCAGCGCTTGCCGAAGGCACCGGCAAGACCAAGGCTGATGTAGCCGCCGTGCTGGCGTCCCTCGCCGAGGTCGCAGCGAAGACCCTGAAAGAGGGTGGCGACGTGACGCTCGGTGGTATCGGCAAGCTTGCGGTCGCCAAGCGCGAGGCGCGCCAGGCCCGCAATCCCTCCACCGGCGCGATGATCGACGTGCCCGCAAAGACCGTCGTCAAGTTCAAGGTTGCCAAGGATCTGGCCGATAGCGTCGCTTGATCTGATTTCGATATAGTTGAGATGCAGGGCCAAGCGCGATCATCGCTCCGGTTCCGCACCGCTATTGGGTCTTGCACGCTCAATTTAGGTAGACCTTGCTCGGTGTTATAGATATCCCCGAGTTAGAGGAAATATCCCAGAACACTCCGGCGGCCTTGGAGAGAACAATGTCCGAAATCGAGAACAATGCCGAGCTTCTTGATCTCATGACTTCAATTGTTTCTGCCTATGTCTCGAACAATAACGTTCAGCCGGCCGACCTCGTCAGCTTGATCGCGAGCACCTATTCGGCGCTTGTGGGGCTTGGCTCGGAGGCGGCCCCTGCTCCTGCTGCTGCTCTGATCCCAGCGATTCCGATTCGGAAGTCGGTCACGCCCGATGCGATCATCTGCCTGGAAGACGGCAAGAAGTTCAAATCCCTGAAGCGTCACCTCAATACCTCCTATGGCCTGACGCCTGAACAGTATCGCGTAAAGTGGGGCCTGCCTGCGGACTACCCGATGGTCGCTCCCGCCTATGCGGAAGCGCGCTCTGCGCTCGCGAAGTCGATGGGTCTGGGCCGCAAGGCTGCCGCCAGCTCCGCGCCGAAGGCGGCACCTCGCGCAAAAACGACCCGCGCCAAAGCATCGGCGTGATCCTCTCCGCCGGTCCGGGGCAGGAGAGGGGCTCTGGCGCTCATCTGTCAGCCGGTTGCCTCCGTTTGCGACAGATTGGCGCCTCAGATCGCCAGCCTTGCAGCCTTTCCGAGCGCCTGATCGGCGTCGTTATAGTACCGCGATGCCTGCTGGACCGACCGGTGCTGCGACTGGCGCATCGCCGCGGGCAGTGCGACGCCGTTACGGGCTGCCTCGGTCAGATAGCCTGACCTGAGGCCGTGAGCAGAAAACTCCCCCGGATCGAGCCCTGCCATCGCGCAGCGGCGCTTCAGGATCAGATTGATGGCCTGCGGCGTTAGCGCCCGATCGTCGATCGCCTCCCAGCGGTCGATGGCCCGAAACACTGCCCCCTTTTTGATGTCGGCCCGCTCGATCCACTCGCGCAGGGCCGCGACGGCTGAGCCGATCAACAGCACGCGAGCATCGTCGTCGGACTGTGTCGTCTTGGTTCGACCGAGCGCGATCGCCATGCAGGGCAGGCGAGGCGAGTTTGGATCGTCGGGATCGAGTGGGACGTCGGCCTCAATGCTCAGTTGCTCGAGCCGCAGCCGCGCCACCTCGCTGCGCCGTCGCCCGCCTGAGGCGAAAGCGACAAGCAGGATCGCGAGATCGCGTGTGTCGGCGAGGCAGTCGGTCTGGCAGGTCGCGATCAACCGGTCCAGAATGTCGCGCGTCACAGCGCGTTTGCTCTTGCGCCGGCGCGGTTTTGCGCTGGCCCTGACCGCCAGGCGCACGCTGGTGCGGATCGCCGGCGTGCCGAGCGGGCTCTCAAGCCCCTTCCAGCGGTGCAGCGTCGCCCAGTGAGCCAGGCGCCGTTTGACGGTTGAACTTGCATGGGGCCCCTCAGAACGTAGATGGTCACCGTCGCGGAGCGCTTCATCCACGTCGGCCGGCATGCCATGCAAAGAATCCTCAGTGCGCCGCGCCGGATCCCAGAGGTGATGGGCGACGAATTTCAACACCAATCCCTCAGGCGCCGGCCATAGCAGGGCAGAACCGGTCGCCGCCTGAGACCAGGCCTCGAGGTAGGCAAGGTCGGAGGCGAGCGCGCGCAGTGAATTCTCACCCATGCCCTCGCGGGCGAGATGGCGAAGCGTCTCGACATCGTCATCGGTCAGAAGGGTCGCGAGCTTGTCGCGGCGGTCCATGGGCAGAATGCCGGACAGCGCGTCGAGCTGCAGGGCACGGCTGGTTTCGCTGTCTTTGACGAAGGCGATCGCCGTCATGAGGTTTGTCCCGACGCGACCGATGCGGGATGGCGAAGCACGTCGGTTCGCCCGAAATCATCCCCCTTGAACAGCAGTGGCGCCTTTGCCGTCATCGCAACCGCATAGGAAAAGCAGTCGCCGAGATTGAGCCCGGCTGGATGGCGGCCCTTGCCATAGCGGTGATGGGCGCTCTCAGCCGCCTCATAATGCTTGCGGTCGAAAGGCAGGGCGGTGACGTTGGGCGCCTCGGCCAGGCGCGCCACGATTGCGTCGGCGTTGGCAAAACCCTTGGCCGACAAGACGACGCGGGTTTCAAATAGGGTCGGCCAGCCGATCATCACGGCGTTGGCGCGCATGACCGCCTTGAACAGCTCTGCCTCTGGTTCGTCGAGCGTGACGGCAACGATCACCGAGGTGTCGAGCGCGATCATTGCGGCAGGCCGTTCTCGTCGTAGAGGTCGTCATGGGCGGACGTCGCATCGGCCGGCACGCCGTGCCGGCCTTCCGCGGCCAGAGCCCAGACAGCGTCGAGGGGATGGGCATGCAGCCCGCCGCGCAGATCGCTGTCGTAACGCGCCAGCGCTTCTTCGACGAGGCGGTTCATCGACAGGCCCGTGCGCCGGGCAAGCGCCTTCGCCAGGCTTTTGGCCTTGGCGCTGCGGATGGAGAGCTGTGGCTCGGGCATGCGGCATTTTCCTGCGGATTCAGGCCGAAAACCTAGCATGAGTACGATCGAGCCGGCAAGGAATCGAGGCGAGATGGCTTACTATCGATAAGAGGTAATTATCGATAGTGATGTGTACGCGTTGATGGGTGCCTATGTGAAACAAATCAATAACCAATTGAATTGGGTATGATAATGAAAAAGGTGTGAATTCAATCCGCTATGACCTCTCATCCGCAAAACGCCAGGCGCTGGTTTGCGACTGCGCCGCAGCCTGCGTGTCGCTTAAAGCTAACGATTTCAATCGAAACGCTAAGCTTTAATTTTGCCATACCAGACCGCTGGTGGCGGCCTGGGCGGGGTGGGGAAGGGGGCTTTTTCTATAGCCCGGAGGCCTTGGTGAGGTTTGTCCTGAACCGGTCTCGCCGACGCTGATATTTGCGCGTCATCTCAGCCGACGCATGGCCGAGATGCTTTTGAACGTAACGTTCCTCGATCTCGGCCGAAGAGGCGAGACCTGAACGCAGAGAGTGCCCTGCAAACAGAAGCGCGCGTTCCCCTTCTGGAAGATCAGAGCGGACGCCCGCTTCAAGTGCGGTTTGCTTGACCAGGCGGGCGACGTGCTTGTCAGACAGCCGCTCGACATCAACGGTCTTGTTGTCCTTGAAGATGCGCCGGAAGAGGGGGCCTCGGGCAATGCGGCCGAAACGGACCCAGGTCTCGAGCGCAACGACGGGGCAGGTGTGGTCGCTGGAGCCACGCCCGACCTCTACCTCGCGCCAACCGGTCTTGCCGCGCAGGGTTACCAGTACGCCCTTGTCGGCGTAGATCTCGATCCAGCCCGCGCCGTCGCTGTTCTCGTCTCGCACAACGTCGAGACCGACGATCTCCGAGCGGCGAAGGCCGCCGGCGAAACCGAGCAGCAAGATGGCGCGATCGCGGAGGCCGCGCAGGTCATGGCCGAGGGTCGCGATCATCGCCAAGAGATCGTCTCCGAGCACGGCTTCTTTCTGCCTCGGCGGTTTCGCGTGCTTGCGGCGAATTCCGGCGAGAACTGTCGAGATATGTCGATCGGCGCGATCCATCGGCTGGCCACGCTGGTTAAAGTTCCAGCCAAGGCCGGACAGGCGCCGCTCGATCGTTGCGACGGAGAGCGAGGGGAGGCCGCGTTTTGGCTCGCCGGCAGCGCAGGCGCTGATGTAGAGCCCGATGACCTGGCTGGACGGCGGCAGCGGTTCAAGGCCTTCCCGGCGGCACCACGAGGAGAAATGCCGCCAGTCCTTGGCGTAGGCGGCGCGCGTGTTCTCCGAGCTGGCGGCCTTCGCGTATCCCGTCGCCGTCTCGACAAGAGCTTCCAGGCGCGCCGAGATAAGGGTTGCTGGCGCCGCGGCACCCGTCTCCATGTCCGGCTCGGCGATGTCAGGCTGTCCACCATTGATACGGGCGACGGCCAAATCGCCGATTTTCGGGGGGCTGGCTGGGGAACCTGGCATTGTTTTGGATCCTGCTCGAGTATGTCCGATAATGGAACCTTATCGGACATTATAGGCTTTGGACAGGCCGTGCGCTTTGGGCCATAATAATTAGCCACAAGCGCACTCTTGGAGCGCCCTGTCCGGACAATGCCCGCATCTGACTCGACCGCCAGTGTCGTCTCTGCGCCCCCGGCCGTGCCCGGCTGGGCGGTTCCACGTGGGCTCGTGACAAGCGATGTCGAAGCCGCATTCCTGGCGGGATCGGCATTGAATTCATTGGATAATCTCGTTCGAATGGCTCCTACTTGGGCGGGGAGCTGGCGGCAGCGACTCGCGCTGAAATGCGCGACCACAGCGGCCGCGCTGAACGGCCGGACCGAGAGCGAAGCGCAGTTGCGCGACGCCTGGCATCTGCGTGCGCCCGGAGCCGATCCGGGTCCTGCCGGCAACCTGCTTGCCGCTTGGAAAGGCTTGGCCGAGCGCTCGCCCATCATCTCTCCTGACCGTTTGCGCAGAGCGGCAAATCTGCTTGGCCTGCGCTGGAGTGACAGCCTTTTATCGCTGGGGGAGCAGTTTGAAGTCCTAGCCCGCTCCGGCCAGCCAGCGCCTTTGGTCGCTGCTGCGATCGCGACCGAGGCCTACCGGCTGCGGCCAGATGCAGGCCTGCTCGGCTGGTGGAGCGCAGACCTCGCTATCGCGGCGCGGATGCGCTGGCCAGTGGCCGTGCCCTTGCTGGTGACGCAGGCGCCTGGGCCTGCCTTCCGCAGCCTGAGTGATCGGGGCCGCGTGCGTCCGGGAGGAGAGGGGTTTGAGCGTGCGATTTGCGTGGCGCTCGCGCTGGCGGCAACCGAGGCCTGCCGGAGCGCTGGTGAGATCGCACTGCGAGCGGCCCGCCTCAATGCAGCCACGCGGAAGCTGCGCGCTAAAGGAGCAGGGGAGGTGATCCAGCTTCTGCTCGATGAGGATTGTGTGTCCGGCACGCTGCAGACGAAAAACCTGACGCGGTGGGGTTCACGCCGATTGTTCGAGCGCCTGACCGCTCTCGAGGCGGTACGGGAATTGTCGGGGCGCGCCAGCTTCCGGCTCTACGGGCTCTGACGATGGTGCGGCAGACTCCGCCTGAAGAGCTGTTCGACGTGGAGCTCGCGGACCTGCCGCCGGAGATGCGCTGGCGCGAATGGATGGGGCGCGTCGAGGCCGTGATCTTTGCCTCGCCGGAGCCGGTCGGCCGTGAAGCGCTCGCCCGGGTCGTCGGTCGCGATTGCAGCCTCGATCTCCTGATCGACGATATCCGCGATGAATTGCGCGAACGACCGTACGAGCTCGTTTCCGTTGCCGGCGGCTTGCAGCATCGGACGAAGAAGAGGTTCGCGGTCGCGATCCGGAGGGGCACCGGGCTCGGCGAAGCCGATAGCAAGGCGTTGTCGCAGACGGAGAGCCTGGTGCTGTTGTGCATCGGTTATTTTCAGCCGATCACCCGCGCCGAACTCGGCCAAGTGTTCGGCAAGGAGATCAGCCGCGACACCATCGGGCATCTCCGCAAGCGCGGTTTCATCGCCGCCGGACCACGGAGCCCGCAGCCGGGCGCGCCCTATAGCTACGTGACGACGCAAGAATTCCTGTCGCAGTTCGGATTCGAGACCTTGCGGGATCTGCCGGATTTCGAAAAGCTCGAGGATGCTGGTTTGGTCAGCAAAGACCGATTGCTAGCTGGCGACCTTCCGATGTCGATTTTTGGTTCGGACTCCGAAACGTAGCCGTCCGAGGACGAAGACGCGGTCTAGGCTGCGCTGCCCAAG
This sequence comes from Hyphomicrobiales bacterium, assembly GCA_003241815.1. Lineage (GTDB taxonomy): Bacteria > Pseudomonadota > Alphaproteobacteria > Rhizobiales > Beijerinckiaceae > Allobosea. The sequence continues at coordinate 8,865 of QBLV01000128.1, forward strand.
ATCCGCAGGCGGGCAGCGCAACAGACTCAGGTTTGCTATTCCTTCAAGAGCTCGACGATATCGACATTCAGCGCTTTTGCGGCACGGTCTAACGTGGTGATCGTCGGGTTACGTACACCGCGTTCGAGACCACTCACATAGGTCTGTTCAACTCCCATGCGGGTTGCGACTTCCTCCTGAGAAAGCTGTGCCGCCGTGCGGAATTTCCGCACGTTTTTTGCCATGATCCGCCGAACGTCCATGGACTGAACGAAGCGGACTGTGCATATCGTCGCTAGGCATTATAGTGTCTAAATTCGATCATGGTGGGCAATTTAAGCGACGGTTAGCAGTGAACAGCCAACGGCACGTACTCAGAGGTTTTGCTGGCTTGTCATTCGACATTTCCATCGAGTGGCTGGAACCAACAAAATCAAGCTTCGAACTCTTGATAAGCGCCAAGGGGGCACGATCCGATCGAGATCGGTGGCAGCGCGCCTTTCAACGGTGGTGCGATCTTCATGGCCAAAGGCCAGAGGTCATAACAGGACGGCCACTCGAACTGTCTTCTTTTGTGCGCCATCCCTTTTGGGTTTCCTTTTTCAAGGGATGGGCAGCGAGTGGCGTCGAATCGCCCTTCGCGAAACCATCCAGGCGAAGAAGCTCCAGGACGAGCCGACCGAGCGGGTCTTGTGGCATTTGCAAGAGCGCCTGACGAAGCCTCGCAATCGCGACGCTGGAGGCGTTTGTTGTCGCCGTTGCCACCGGCGGGAAGCCCATCCAGTC
>QBLV01000128.1:9639-15730 GCA_003241815.1 Hyphomicrobiales bacterium
GGCTGGTCTTGTCTGACGCGTGAGTTGTGGCTCCGTTTTCGTCATAACCTCCCAGACGTAGCCATCGACGCTGCCGGATTGGGCGAGGCCTGCCGCCACGGCTCGAACGACGTTGCGATGGCCATAAGTGAAGAATGTCCGCTGGAAGAAATGGCTTGATGCTGTTCTCGGCCAAGAGCGCCCGCGTCACCAGATAGCCAGAATTTGAATCCGGATCGGAGAAGGCGTGAATGTCGCTGCGGAGGTCTGCGATGGTAGAGGCCTCGCGGCCTTCGGCCACGATCAGATAACTCTGATACGTCGTCTTACCCCGCCAGATTGGCACGGCAACCAACTCCAACTCGCGGCGGTATGCGATGAATGGAAAACCGCAAATCCATGCAGCATCCAGAAGGCCGGATACAAGTTGCGAGGTGATCTCCTGATACGTCCGCTTGAGGACGAGTTGCACCTCTGCGCCCATCGCGGCGGTGAGATATCGCTGCAGGGCTTCGAGAAGTTCCAGATCTGAACTCAAGAAGACGGGAGTGAGGCCGAACCGGAAAGGCTGTGCTGCGCGCACGATGGGCGCGCTAGAGACCGCCAGCGCGGCGGTCAACGTCGCGAGCAATGCCCTACGAGTCGGCAGGCACATTGGTGCGACTGATCGTCGGTGTAGACCGACTGGCACGTGAGGGACCTCCCGCGTCCGCTGTTTTTTCTTTTCAGTCTGAGCTGGCAGGACGCAGTCGTCAAATGTCGCTGGAGGATTGCGACCGCGAGTAAGCGCTTACCCCGAAATAGCTTTACGCGGCGTGCCTCCGGACGCCAGAACGCATCGGCGGCTCGGCTCGAATGCGCCACAAACGCCCGCGGCTCGTCCAGGCAAGATGCGCCACAAGCTGACGTTGAGACGATGCCCGAAAGCTGACATTCAGTTTGGCTGCCCCGCGAGTCCGAGGAGCGGCGCATCGGCTCATCCCGCGCCCAACCCGGTGATCAAGGTTTGCACGAGCGCGATTGCCCCTGAAATCGGCCTGAACTGGCTGGTCGCCGAATTGTCGACGAGGAAGGTCAGGTCGGCGTGGCGCGCCAGCGGGCTCTCAGGCACATCCGTCAGGACAAGGATACGCTTTCCGCTGAGATGGGTGTCGAGCGTAATATCAACCACGGACTGGGTATATGGCGTGAACGCGATCGCCACCAGAAGGTCGCTGGAGCGCATGGTGGCGATCTGTTCGGCCGCCATGCCGCTGCCGAAATCCAGCAGGCTGCACTGCCTTTCGCAGCGCGTTAGCCCATAGGCCAGATAGGTCGCGATCGGCCTCGATCGGCGCAGGCCGGCGATATAGACATGCTCCGCCTGCCGCAGCATTTGCGTCGCCTTGTCGAGGGCTTCCGGAGAAACGGTGCGCCGCAGATCCTCCAGCGAGGCGATCAGCGCATCCACGCAACCATTCAGCAGGGCGCCGTGATCCATAGCCTCCCGCGGAGCGGGCTGACGTGCGAAGACCTCCTCGCGAGCGCGAGGAGCGCCCTCGATCAGGCGCAAGCGGAAGACCCGCTGCATCTCCGAGAAGCCGCGATAGCCGAATTCCTTCGCGAAGCGGATCAGCGTCGATGGCTGGACATCGAGGTCCCCAGCGATGCCGACCACCGTGTTCAGGGCGAAGTCGTTGGGCTTTTCCAGGGCCGACCGCGCGATGCGCTGCAGATGCGGGCTGAGCTGGTCGAAGCGATTGCGCAGACGCTGGCGCAGCGCCTCGAAGGTCTCTTGCGCGACATCGCCCGTAGAGGCCACTGCCGCTGGTCGATTGAATGAATTTTCGTTCATTCGCGCTTCTAGCTCACGCCATCAGCCGCGCCAAGCGCCAAATTCAATCGGCGTTGTTGACAGGACGGAAAAAATATTCATGCTATTTGAAAATTAGTTCTGACTTTGATCAGGCAAGAGACGGGTACGAGCCCGTCCGTTTCGGGGAGGACAACGATGTCGAAGACCACGATTTCACGGCGCGTTCTGCTGGGCGGCGCCGGGGCCGCGTCCGCGGTCTCGCTCTTTGCCGGTCCCTGGAAGCACAATCGCGTCTGGGCTCAGGGCGCGGCCAAACCGCTCCGGATCGGCATCACCGCCGACGCCAGCGGCATGTATGCGAACTCCGGCGCCAGCGACAAGCGCGGCATGATGATGGCGATCGCCGAGGCCAATGAGCGTGGCGGCGTGCTCGGCCGCAAGGTCGAGTACGTCCACATCGACACAGAGACCACGGCCGCCACGGGCAGCCGCGTCGCCGAACGGATGATCAGCCGCGAGCAATGCGGTTTCCTCGTCGGCGCGGTCCATTCGGGCGTCGCCAACGCGATCAGCCAGGTCGCCCAGAAATACGGGGTGATCTACCTCAACACCAATTCGTCCTCGCCGACCGAGGCCGGCCAGAACTGCCACCGCGTCAAGTTCGTCTTCGATGGCAACGGGACCAATTTCGCCAAGGCCGCGGTCAAGAGCGCGATCGAGCGTTTCGGGCCCGACTGGATGCTGCTGACCAACGATTATGTCTGGGGCCACGACACGGCCAAGGCGACCAAGGCCCTGCTTGCCGAATATGGCGGCAAGGTCATGGAGGAAATCCTGATCCCGCAAGGTACGCGCGACTTCACCTCGGCGCTGTTGAAGGTGCAGCAGCGCAAGCCCGGCGTCATCTCGGCGGCGGTCGGCGGCGACGACCAGAAGGCGATGCGCCAGCAGGTCGTGCAGCTCAAGATGGGCGACAAGCCGGCCTGGATCAACAGCCAACAGGATTGGGACGACGTCTACGGCCTGCCGATCGATAACCTCTTCGGTGTCTTCGGCACGACCTGGTATTACCGCCTCGACCTTCCGGGCGTGGCAGACTTCGTCAAGCGCTACCAGGCGATGTATCCCGAGACCGCCATGCGTTCCCCAGGCAACGTCTTCTACAACGGCTACATGGCGGTGCGCGAGCTTCTGGGCGCGGTCGAGCGCGCCGGATCGAGCAACAACATCGCCGTGATCAAGGCGCTCGAAGGTCACAAGATTTCGGCCAGGGACCGCATGCAGCATTTCGATGCGACCATCGACGCGGGGACGCATCAGGTCCAGCAGACGATCTACCTCGCCACGGCCAACAAGGCGCCGAAGGAGAAGGACGATCTCTTCGAAATCCTGAGCCAGGCCAAGGCGGACGATGTCCGCGACATCGATTCCGCCAAGCTCTGCAAGCTCGAAACCTACGAACAGACGCCGAGCTTCGACGCCTGACCCGTCCTGCCATCCGCGGCCGCAACACGCGGCCGCGGAGCACGCCCTCGCCGCATCGGGACGGACGACCCATGATCGATCTTCTGCCGCACATCATCAACGGCCTGACGCTGGGCCTGCTCTTCGCCCTCATCGCGCTCGGCTTCACGCTGATCGTGGGCGTGATGGAAGTGATCAACCTCGCCCATGGCTCGCTGTTTGCGCTGGGTGCCTATTTCGCGCTGACGGTCATCGGCGGCGGCTGGTTTGCCGGCACGCCCTTCGGCGCTTGGTGGCTGAGCCTGCCGCTCGGGCTGCGCTATGTGCTGGCTCTGGCGATCGGGCCGGCGCTGGCGGGGCTTGCCGGCATGCTGCTCGAACTCTGCCTGCGCCCGACCTATGGCAAGCCGCCGCTTTACGGCCTGCTCCTGACTTTCGGCGCCGCTCTCGTCGTCGAGGAACTGATCCGGCTGGTCTGGGGCACGGGCGAGCAGAACCTCGCCCTGCCTCAGTCGATCAACAGCGCCTTCCTGCTGAACGGCATGATCTTCTCGAGCTACCGCTTCTTCGCCGCCGGCTTCAGCATCGCAGCCATCGCCGCCGTCTGGCTCTTCCTGGAGCGGACATCGACTGGGGCCGTGATCAAGGCCGGCGCGCATGACAGCGAGATGGTCCGCGCGCTGGGCTACGACCTCGCCAAGCTCCGGCTGCTGGTGTTCGGATTCGGCGCAGGCCTGGCGGGGCTCGCTGGCGTGGTCATGGTGCCGATCTGGGGCCTGCGTCCGCATGTCGGCGTCGACATCGTCATCCCCGCCTTCCTGATCATTGTCATCGGCGGCGTCGGAAGCTTCTGGGGCGCCGTCATCGCGGCCCTTCTGGTCGGCCTCGCGATGGGCATCACCGGCGCCTATGCGGCCGCCTGGGCGACGATGTCGATGTACCTGCTCCTCATCGCCGTCCTCGGGTTCCGCAGCCGCGGCCTGCTCGGTCGCAAGAGCGCGCTGGAGAACTGAGCTATGATCTCGCTCTCGGACATCCCCGCCCGCCCGGCGGCCTGGATCACGCTGCCGATGGTCGTGCTTGCCACGGTGCTTCTGGCTACGCCCTGGCTGCTGCCGGCCATCGGGCTCTATCAGTATCTCGGCATCGAGATCGCGATCTGGATCATTTTCGCGCTCGGGTTCAACCTGCTGTTCGGCTACACCGGCCTGCACTCCTTCGGCCATGGCGCCTATCTCGGCATCGGCGCCTATGCCTTCGGACTGTTCCAGCAGAATGTCGCGGTCAGCCTGTGGGGCGGCCTGCTGGCGGCGATGCTCGCGGCAGGCGTCGCGGGCGCTCTTGTCGGGGCGTTCCTCTCCCATCGCCGCGGCATCTACTACGCGCTGCTAACGATCGGCTTCGGCCAGATTTTCTGGTTCCTCGCGATGAAGCTCCATCGCGTCACCGGCGGCGAGGATGGTTTGCTCGGCATTCCACGCCCGCCCCTGACGCTGGGACCATGGCAGGTCGCGCTGACCGACAACCGGGCGCTGTTCTATTTCGCCGCAGCGCTGCTGATGCTCGTTCTTGTGCTCGGCTGGCGGCTGGCGAATTCGCCCTTCGGCCGCGTTCTGCAGGCCATCCGCCAGAACGAGATCCGCGCGCGCTTCGTCGGCTACGAGGTCTGGCGCTTCAAATGGACCGTCTTCACGCTCTCGGCGATGCTGGCTGGCCTTGCCGGCAGTCTGCTCGCCATGGCCCAGCAGAGCGCCTATCCCGACGTGATGAGCCTGCATCAGTCCGGGCTCGTCGTGATGATGGTCCTGGTCGGCGGCGGCCTCGTCAGCTTCTGGGGGCCCGTGCTGGGCGTGATCTTCTACTTCGTCGCCCGCGATGTGCTCGGCGGCCTGACCGAGACCTGGCTGCTCTGGTACGGCCTGATCTTCATGGCGATGGTGATGCTGCGGCCCGAAGGGCTGGCTGGCATGCTCCAGAGTCTTGGGCGGCGCAGCCCGCGCCACCCGCAGAACGCGACGCCTGCGACGGAGGCCGCGTGATGGCTCTTTTTGAGGCCCGCAACATTCACAAGCGTTTCGGCGCGCGCGTCGTGCTGGAGAACATCTCGCTGTCCTTCGAGGAAGGCCAGGTCAGCGGCATTATGGGGCCCAATGGAGCCGGCAAATCGACCTGTTTCCACGTCCTCACCGGCCAGCACCGGCCCGATCGCGGCGAGGTCGTGTTCGACGGGCAGCGGATTTCGGGCCTGTCGCCGCAGCGGATCGCCCGGATGGGCGTGTCGCGCTCCTTCCAGTTGATGAACCTCTTTGACGACACAGTCGTCATCGAAAACGTCATGCTGGCGCTGCCCGCCTTCCGGGCTCGCCAGCTCCACGCGATGGCGGCCGTATTCTCGGACAGGGTTCTGATTGATGAGGCTCTGGCCGTGCTCGATCAGGTCGGGCTTGCGGGACGCGCCTGGGACGCGGCCGCTTCGCTGAGCTATGGCGACCGCCGCGCGCTGGAAATCGCAGTGGCGCTCGCCGCCGAGCCGCGCATCCTCTTCCTGGACGAGCCGACCTCTGGGCTGGGCATGGAGGCGACGCGCCGTCTCGCCCAACTCGTGAACCGGCTGCGCGATCGCTACACGATCGTGATGATCGAGCACGACATGCGCTTCCTGTTCGAGCTCGCCGACAGGATCTCGGTGATCCACTGGGGCCAGGTCATCGCAGAGGGGACCCCGGCGCAGCTTGGCGACAACAAATGGGTGCGGCGCTCAGCATTGGCGGAGGCGACTCATGCTTGAAATCCGCGACATCGAAACCTTCTACGGCGAGACGCAGGCGCTGTTTGGCACCTCGTTGCGCGTCG
>QBLV01000128.1:15740-16139 GCA_003241815.1 Hyphomicrobiales bacterium
GACAGGACATCACCCGTCACCCCACCCATCGCATCTCGGCGATGGGCATCGGCTGGGTGCCCGATGACCGCCGCATCTTTCCGACTCTGACCGTCGCGCGCAACCTGCAGATCGGCATGCGCAAGACCCGCTTCCGGTCCTGGCAGGTCGGCGAGATGGTCTCGATCTTCTCCGCGCTCGAACATCTGATGCTGCGCGAATGCGAGAACCTCTCCGGCGGCGAAATGCAGATGGTCGCGATCTCGCGGGCGCTGCTGGGCTCGCCCGGGCTCGTTCTGTTCGACGAGCCGAGCCAGGGGCTCGCGCCCAAGATCGTCCAGGATGTGCTCGCGACGGTGCGGCGCCTCAAGGCCGAGGGCATCTCCGTGCTGATCGTCGAGCAGAACGCACTCGCCGCGC
>QBLV01000129.1 GCA_003241815.1 Hyphomicrobiales bacterium
CGGTAAAGGCGTCGAGCCAGAGATCCTCGCCGCCGACGCTCCAGAGGCCGAAGGAGCCGTTGGCGCCCTGCCGCCCCAGCACGCGCTCGATCGCGGTCTGGACGCGCTCATCGGCATTGGCGTCGAGCGCGAGGTTCTCCAGGCTCGCGAGCTTGTTGACGGCCAGCAGCGGCATGGCGCGGCTCACCGTCTGCTCGGTGCAGCCATAGGGGTAGCGGTCGAGCGCCTTGAGCAGAGCCGGCACGTCGAGAGAGGCGAGCGGCGAGACCGACACCGAGACCTGCCCGGAGTTGGGCACGAGATCGGCCATGAGATCTGACGAGACGGTGATCGCGCCGCCATTGCCGGGGATCGGGCGCACGATCCGGCGCGCGATGGTCGCGGCGGAGGGCTGCACGCGCACAGCGAGGTTCTGCACCGTTCCGACGCCGCCGGGCCCGGTGATGCGGACATCGAACTCGGCGCGGCCGAGGCCGGCGGCGGTGACGGGGATCGTCATCTGCGCCTTGGCGCCGGTGGCGAGCTGGATCGTGCGCCGCGTCGCATCGGCCGCGACCAGGACCGGCCCGCGCACGTCGAGATCGACGACGTAGGCTCCCGCGGGACCCTCGACATTGTCGATGGCGAGATGGAAGCGCGACTGGTCGCCTATGGCGAGGAAACGCGGCAGCGTCGCCTGCGCCACGACGGGGTCGCGGACGCTGACCTCCGTGCTGGCCTGGCCGGTGCGCCCGGCCGACCAGGCGACGGCCATGACGCGAAGCGAGCCGTTGAAGGCCGGCAGCTCGAAATCGACCTTTGCCATCCCGTCGGGCCCGACCTTGACCACGCCGGAATAGCGCGCGACCGGCTCCTGCGTCGGCTTTTCGCCTTCCAGCGCCGGAACAATGTCGCCGCCGGTGCGGATCGCGCCCCGCACGCCCTGCATGCCGTCGATCAGGTAACCGTAGAGATCACGCAGTTCGTGGCCGATCTGGCGCTGGCCGAAGAAGAATTTGCTCGGGTCGGGGCTCTCGAAGCGGGTGAGATTCAGGATGCCGACATCGACGGCCGCGACCGTGACGAAGGCCTCTTCGCCAGCGCGTGCGCCCGTGACCTTGACCGGCAGAGACAAAGTCGAGAGCGGGCGCACGAGGTTTGGCGCGCCGAGATCGAGCGTCAGCGTGCGGTTTTCCTTGCCGATCGAAAACCAGGACAGGCCGATGGCGCGGCCGGGCAGGCGCTGTGCAGCGGTGTCCATGGGGCGGTGGGCGAGCACGACGAGATAGGCGCCGGCGCCCCATTCGGCCTTCACCGGGATGCTGGCGGTCGTGCCTGAGGGCGCGATGTCGATGGTGCGGATGTCCGCGACGCGATCGGTGATGACCGCGAGCGTCGCCTTGCCGGCGAAGCGCGGGGCAAGCCGGATCTGCAGGCTCTCGCCATCGGCATAAGCCGCCTTGTCCAGCGCAACGTCGAGCACGTCGGGCGTGTCGGCCGTCTTGTCCGCCTCGTAGCCGACGCTGAAGGAGACCGAGGTCTCGGTCGAATCGGGCCCGTCCGCGGCGACGTCGAGCCGGTAATTGCCCCATGCGACCTGCGCGGCGATGCGCGCGACGGCAGCCTCCGTGACCGCGATCTCGCCATCGGCGACGCGGCGGGTCGAGTTCACGCCCTCATAGTTCCAGCGGCCGTCTTGGAAGAACCACTGGTAGTTGCGGGTGACCTTGGACAGCGTCCATTTCACGCCCGGCCGCGCCAGACGCCGACCGTCGCCATTAGCCACGATGACGTCAAAGGTCGCAGTCTGGCCATTGCCGAGTTCGCCGTCCTTGAACGCCTTGCGGACCCCGATCGCGGCGCCCTTGGGCACGATCGGCAGGGTCACCGAGCGAGCGATGGCGCGCCCGCCGGGCTCGCCGACGCGGATGGTGAATTCGGCTTCGAGCGGGCGGTTGGTTTCCGGCTGCGCGACCGGATTGGCCACGGTGACCTTGCCCGCCGCGTCGGTGGTCGTCGCCTCCTCGAACTCGGACTGGACGGCTTCAAAGGCCTCGTCGGTGAGGCCGACCTGGTAACCGGCGAAGCCCGGAATGGCGGATTGCCCGGCGGCGCGGATCGTCATCGAGCCGGTGACGTCGAGCGCCGAGCCCGGCGCGCCATAAAGATAGCGCGCCGTCACGTCGATCTCTGCGGGCTCTCCCGCCTGCAGCACGGGTGCCTTGGGCGCCAGCGTCAGTTCGAGGCGCTCGGGAACGTAATCTTCGACCAGGAAGGAAACCTCGCCGATCGCCGGGCCCTTGGGGTCGGCATAGGCCTGGACGCGCCAGGTGCCGGTCGCGGCGCCCGACAACAACGGGATCGAATGCGCACGGCCACCGGCGCCCTGGTCCTCGACCTGGCGGCGGCGATACTCGACGCCGTCGGGGCGCTTGACGGACAGTGTCAGGGGCAGGCCGGTGACCGCTGCGCCGCGCGCATCGCGCAGCAGAGTCGTCAGGTAGACGGTCTCACCGGAGCGGTAGACGCCGCGCTCGGTGTAGAGATAGGCGTCGAGACCGGCGGGAGCGACACGGCCCTTGACGCCGCGATCGGAGAGATCGAACGCCGTCTGCTTCAGGTCGAGGAAGCCGTAATCCTCCCCCAGCCCCGCCGTGACGAGGCCCGGCGCCAGCCCGCCCTGTCCCTTGGCGAGGCCGGCATCGAAGCGGGCATAGCCGTTGGCATCGGAGCGGAGCGCGGCCAGCACCTCGTTGTTCTTCGCCAGCAATCGCAGTTCGGCATTGGCGACGGGGGCAGCGTCGGAGAGCGAGCGCACCAGCACATGCACGCCGTCGGGGCCGGAGAAGGAGGTCAGGCCGAGATCGGAGACGACGAACCACTGGGTCGCCCGCGTCGTGCCGTCGTCATAGTCGCCATCGCCGTCGGAGGGAGCGACTGCCTGGCCGCCGCTCGGCTTGGCGAACATCACATAGACGCCCGGCTTCAGGGCACCCACGGCCTCGATCACCGGAAAGGCGGTGACGACGTCCTTGTTGAGCTCGGACTTCACCTCCATCGAGCCGGTCCAGACGCGCTGGCCCTTGTCGCTTTCGATCTGCTTCGACTGATAGGCGCCGAGCTGGCCGAGAAAGTCGTCGGAGTGCACCGAGTTGATGAGGTTGCGGTCGCCGATGCGCATGACCTCCAGGTCGAGCTTGTCTGCATTGACCGAGACGACCGGAACGCCCTGCTGGCCGGTGCGCGGCAGGACGTAGTTCTTGCCGGTGAAGCGCACGGAGGGCGTGCGATCGCGGACATAGACCTCGTAATCGGCGGATTTCAGCAGTTTTTCGTCGGGGATCGCCGAGGGCACGCCCTGGCGGATGACGAAGGCATAACGCTCGCCATGGCGCAGGCCATCGACGCAGATCTGCTTGTCTTCTGCCGAGACGGCGAAGTCGCCCTTTCCGCCGGAGATCGCGACGTAAGGGGCGAAATCGACGCGACCGCGCGCCAGCGGTTCCGAGAATTCGAAGCAGGCCCGGGGCGACGCCGCGTCGGCATCGACCTTGTTTGAGATCAGGCGAAAGCCGCGTTGCGCGCGCAGGCCCTCATAGGCGGTGCGAAGCGAGGCGTTGTCGACGAGGTCGAGGCTGAGGCGGTAGGTCGTGAGTGCCGGGCGCCAGAGCTCGTTCTTCTCGAACAGGCGGGCAAGCACGCCCAGCGACACGGCCTCGTCGCTGCGGCCGGTCGAGCGCTGATAGGCGAGATAGGCGGCGCTGATGGCGCGCTCGCGCAGCTCCCAGCGCTCGCGATAGTCGCGCGGTTCGATCGCGCTGGCGGCACGCGCCATCAGGCGCCAGCCGGCTGCGTTGCCGGGCTCCGCGACGACCGCGGCATTGGCCTGCGGCAGGGCGGTGCGCGCATCGCCGCGCGCGAGCGCCGCTTCGCCGGCACGGACCGCCTCGGTCGCGGGCCGGGTTCCGGTCGAGACCTCGCGCTTGAGGCGTTCCTCCAGCCTTTGGCCGTCGGCCGCGAGGTCGTTGCGGATATAGGCCTTCTGGGCCAAGGCCGGATGGGCGGCGAGGCCGAGGCCGAGGAGGAATGCGAGACGGGCGAGCAGGGTCATCGTCGTTCCTCTGGGGCGCGCCGGCAGCGTCGGCGGACAAGGCATCAGCCCTATCACGGTGGGATGCCTGATCGGCAGGCTACCACCGTGCTGTGCACGTTCAAGTCATGCGAATGAAGGTCGCGCTCGAAGCCGGCCAGGCGGACGCATCGCTTTGGTCCTAACGTCATCTTCTGTTGCAGTGCATTCCGTTCTGGCGCTCAATGGCGCCCTCTAGCCTGTCGTCGAGGACGAGCTTCATGCCGCGCGCCCGCTTGCATCACCTGCGAACCGAGCTGGTCCGATCCGTCGCCGTGGCGCTCCTCTTGCTCAGCGCACCGCTCGCCGGCGCTCAGGCTCAGCCGCAAGCCTCCGCTGGAGCGCCCAATCCGCAACTGTCGGCAGCACAGGCCAGCTTCGACAGCCTGCCCGAGGCCGAGCGCAAGGCGATCCAGACCGATCTGATCTGGACCGGCCATTTCAACGGCGCGGCCAGCGGCTCCTACGGACCGCTGACCTTCCGGGCCATCAACGCGCTGAAAGCCCCCTCTCGTGGCGTACCCGACGGCATGTTGAACCCGGCCGAGCGGCGCGCCCTTGCGCAGGCCGCTCAGGCTGCGCGCGCTGCTGCGGGTTTCAGGCTCGTCTCCGACGAGAGGACCGGCGCGCGTCTCGGCATTCCGGTGACGATCCTGCCGAAACGGGACGTTTCTCCCACGGGCAGCCGCTGGCAAAGTGCCGATGGCAAGGTCACGCTCGATACCTCCAGCACGCCGCCCGGGGAGACGCTGGAGGCTGTGTTCGAGAAGTCGACCGCGCCGACCCCGAACAATCCGGGCCGGAAAATCACCTACAAGCTGCTGCGGCCGGATTTCTTCGTCGTCACCGGTGAGACCCCGACGGGCAAGTTCTATCGGCGGCTGGCGGCGGGGCCGTCGGGCCTGCGCGGTTTCTCGATCGGCTACGACAAGGCGCTCTCGGGCAGCATCGACAAGCTGGTGATCGCCATCGCGTCGAGCTTCGAGCCGTTCCCGAGCGGGCCGATGCCCGCCGAATCAGCCGTTGCGTCGGCTGCCTCGACACCCGGAACCGGGCCTGCCGTGGCGATCGTGCCGGCGCGGGTCACCGAGCGACATGGCGTCGGGCTCGCGGTTGCTGAGCGTGTCGCGGTGACGGCAGCAGTGGCTGTCGAGGGCTGCCGGTCGCTGCGCGTCGGCGGGCGAGCCGCCAAGCTGCGCGGATCGCCCGAGGCCGGGCTCGCATTGCTCGATGTCGAGGGCGGCCCGGCCTTCGCGGTGGCTGCATTGCGGACCGAGGCGCCAGCCGAGCGCGAGAACCTCGTGCTCGTCGCCTTCGGCGAGGAGAGCGGCAAGCGCGCCGCCGTCGCGCTCCCGGGACAGGGCGTCCGAATCGGTGCCGGCGTCGCCGTGTTCGCGCCGCTGCAGCCCGGGCAGGCCGGCACGCCGGTGTTCGACCGGCAGGGCCGTCCGGCTGGCATCGTCACGGGCAATCCATCCGACAAGGTGCTGATCGCCGGCGTCGCGCCGCAGCGCGCTTATGCCGTGGCTGACGGCGCGGCATTGCAGGGCCTGATGGCCAAAGCCGGGTTGACGACAGCGCAAGTGGCCGCGAGCGGATCCGAACTCAGCACGGGTGCGATCGTCGACAGGGTGGGGCGCTCGGTGCTGCCCATTCTCTGCGGTCTGTAGTCAAAGACGATCACAGGATCGCGAAACAACGGTTGTCACCCGGCGTTCGATCGGGTCAGATATGGCGTCACCACGAAGAGAGCCCCCCATCAGGGAGAGAAGCTCTCATCACTTAAATCGATTTAGCGGAGGAAGGTTATCTATGACTCTCATCACCAGACGCAATGTGCTCAAGAGCGCTGCGGCCGTCGGCGCCGCCGGGCTCGTCACCAGCCCGGCCATCGGCCAGGCGAAGTGGCCGACCCGTCCCGTCCAGATGATCTGCCCCTGGGGCGCAGGCGGCGGCACCGACGCCGTGGTCCGCATCGTCTCGGCTTTGCTCGAAAAGAGCCTCGGCCAGCCCTTCAACGTCGTCAACCGCACGGGCGGATCGGGCGTCGTCGGCCATTCCGCGATCGCGACCGGCGCGCCGGACGGCTATACGCTGGGTATCATCACCTCTGAAATCGCGATGATGCATCATCAGGGCCTGACGCAGCTCAACCCGTCGAGCTACACGCCGCTGGCGCTGATGAACTCGGACCCCTCCGGCGTCCAGGTGAAGGGTGATTCGCCCTACAAGACGATCAAGGACCTCGCCGACGCCATCAAGGCGGCTCCCGCCGGCAAGATGAAGGCTTCGGGCACGGGCCAGGGCGGCATCTGGCATCTTGCCCTGATCGGCTGGATGCTCGGCATGAAGCTGGCGCCCGACCATGTCGCCTGGGCTCCCTCGAATGGTGCAGCGCCTGCGATGCAGGATCTCGCCGCCGGCGGCATCGACTTCGTGACCTGTTCGGTGCCCGAGGCCCGCGCGATGCTCGACGCCGGACGCGCCCGCTCGCTCGCCATCATGGCAGCCGAGCGGAACCCGCAGTTCAAGGACGTGCCGACGATGAAGGAGACGCTGGGAATCGACTTCCAGGTCGGCTCCTGGCGCGGCATCGCCGGTCCGCAGAAGCTGCCGGAGAACGTCGCCAAGATCATGAACGCCGAGCTCAAGACCATCTACGACTCCAAGGAATACAAGGAGTTCATGGATGCTCGCGGCTTCACCATGATCTATGCCGACGCCGCCGGCTTCGGCACCTATATGGCCGAGAGCGACAAGCAGATGGGCGTCGCGCTCACCGCCGGTGGCCTCGCCAAGAAGCCTGCATAAGGGCAACCGGGCGGCGGTCGCGCCTGGCGCGGCCGCCCTTTCGGGTTCCAGCATGCCCCGGGCGTGCTCGTTTTCCTGTCCACGAAAGTTCGCGTGATGCGCTTCAACGATGCCGTCCTCGGCACCGCATTCCTGCTGCTTGCGGGCGTGATGATCGCCATAACCTTCTCGTTTCCGGATTTTCCGGGCCAGAATTACGGGCCCAACCTGTTCCCGCGCATCATTGGCGGCGGCATCGTCGGCTGCTCTCTGCTGCTGATGCTGCGGGAGTGGCGCAGCGGCGGGCGGCCCATCCTCATCCTTGCCGATTGGGCGCGACGCCCTGCCAGGCTCGCCTCCTTTGCGCTGATGCTGGCTTCGATGGTGTTCTATCTGGTCGCGTCGGAGCCGCTGGGCTTCATTCCGACGGCCTTCCTCATCCAGCTCGGCCTCTTCCTCTGGTTCGGCGTGTGCCCGCTGACGGCGCTGATCGTCGCCGTCGTGATGACGGCTGCCGTGCAGTATTTCTTCGGAAGCGTGATGCGGGTGCCGCTGCCGCGCGGCATCCTCGACAGCGTGCTTTGAGAAAGCCCTGACATGACAGCAATCTACACCGCTTTCGGAATGGTCTTCGACCCGACCGTGCTCGCGGTCATCATGGGCTCGGCCTTGTTCGGCATGTTCGTCGGCGCGATGCCCGGCCTGACGGCGACGATGGCGACGGCGCTGCTGGTGCCGGTGACCTTCTTCATGGCGCCGGTGCCGGCGCTGGGCGCGATCGTGACCGCGACCGCCATGGCGATCTTCGCCGGCGATATCCCGGCCGCCATGCTGCGGATGCCCGGCACGCCAGCCTCGGCGGCTTATGCCGATGAGAGCTACGAGATGACCAAGAAAGGTCAGCTCGACCTGGCGATGGGCGTCAACCTCGTCTTCTCGGTCCTTGGCGGCATTTTCGGCGTCGCCATCCTGATCCTGCTGGCGCCGGTCCTGGCCGAGGTCGCGATCAACTTCTCGTCCTTCGAGTATTTCTGGCTGGCCTGCCTTGGCCTGACCTGCGCCGTCTTCATCGGCACGGGCGATCCACTGAAGGGGCTGCTCTCGCTCTTCATCGGGCTCGCGTTCGCCTGCGTGGGCATCGATCCCGCCGCCGGCCAGCCGCGCTTCACCTTCGGCAATATCGACCTGTTGTCGGGCATCAACTTCATCCCGACCCTCATCGGCATGTTCGCCGTCTCGGAATTGCTCCGAGGCGCTGTGACGATGGAAAAGGGCGGGCGGTCCGTGCCGCAGGCGATCGGCAGCCTGATGACCGGCGTCGGGGCCGTGTTCAAGAAGTACTGGTTCAACTTCCTGCGCGGCTCGATGATCGGGACCGTGATCGGCGCCTTGCCGGGCGCTGGCGCCGACATCGCGTCCTGGGTCTCCTATGCGGTTTCCAAGAAGACCTCCAAAGAGCCCGAGAAGTTCGGCACCGGCCATATCGAGGGCATCGTCGATGCGACCTCGGCCAACAACTCGGCCCTGGGTGCGGCCTGGATTCCGGCACTCGTCTTCGGCATTCCCGGTGATTCGATCACGGCCATCGTCATCGGCGTGCTCTACATGAAGGGCATGAATCCGGGGCCGACCGTGTTCCTGCAGACGCCGGAACTGATCTACGCCGTCTTCATCATCTTCATCATCGCCAATCTGCTGATGTTCCCGCTCGGCTGGGCGGCGATCAAATCGGCCAAGCAGATCCTGCGGGTGCCGCGCAACATCCTGCTGCCGGTCATCCTGATCTTCTGCATCGTCGGCTCGTTTGCGATGACGAACTCGCTCTATGGCGTGATCCTGATGGTGGCGATGGGTGTCTTCGGCTGGTTCCTCGAAGAGCATGGCGTGCCGGTCGCGCCGCTGATCCTGGGTCTCGTGCTTGGCGAAATGCTGGAGCAGAACTTCATGTCGTCGATGATCAAGGCCGACGGGTCGCTGTTCGGCTTCCTCTCGCGCCCGATCGCAGGGACCTTGGGGGTCGCCACCATGGGGCTTTGGGCCTTCATGGCCTGGCGCGGCGTGACGAGCAGACCAGCGCCAGCCATGGATCAGCCAAGCGGCGCGTAGGTCTCGCGCCGACCCGCCTTGGGTCAGCGCTTCAGGAAGGCGGCGAAGGCGGCCTGCGCCTCGTCAGAACGCAGTCGCTCGCCGAAATGTTTCGCCTCGGTCGAGAGCGTCTCGGCGACCAGCGGCAGCAGATAGGACGATGCGCCTTCCGGCGAGAGGCCGAGCGCCACGAAAGGCATGCGGAAGGTGGCACCCGCGCCGGCATAAGCGAGGTCGCAATGCAGCAGCATCGTCGTGCCGATGCCTACGGCAAAACCCTCGATGGCTGCGACGACCGGCTTGGTTGCGGTGGAGATGGTGTGCAGGAAATCCATGGCGATGCGGGCGCCATCGCCGCCGGAAGCCGCGAAATCGCGGATGTCGTTGCCGCTGGTGAAGCAGCCCCCTGTGCCGGTGATGACGATGGCGCGGATCTGCGGATCGGTCTCGGCGGCTGCGAAGGCCTCGATCAGGCCGAGATAGCTCGCGCGGTCGAGCGCGTTCTTGCGCTCCGGCCGATTCATGGTGATCTGGCTGACGCCGGGCGCGACGGTTTGCGTCAGGATGATCTCGGGCATCTGTCCGGCTTCCTCGCTCTGCGGCATCGGATGGGATTGCACGCCGCTCTGCGAAGGGTCAAGCCGTGCGCCCGCCAAGGGCTGAGACCTGGTCTTCGACGAAACGCACGGCCGCGGCGACGCCGTCCTCGGCCTGGATCGCGGCGCCGATCGCAGCCGCCCGCCGGCGCATCTCCGCACTGTCCGTGGCCATGATCGCCGCAGCGAGCCCGTCGGCTGTCAGGCGCCTGCGATCGAGTGGCGGCGGCCCTGCTCCCAGTGCGGCGACCCGGCGGCCCCAGAACGGCTGGTCACCGAAGAAGGGGCAGATCACGGTCGGTTTGCCGGCGCGCAGCGAAGCGCCGGTCGTTCCGGCTCCGCCATGATGCAGGGTCGCAGCGACCCGGGGCAGGAGTTGATCGTGTGGGGCCGCGTCGATGGCATGGATCGTCCCCGGCAGACCATGCCCAGCAAGCGCCCCGCCTCCGGTCGCGAACAGGCCGCGCTTTCCGGCCTTGGCGAGGGCTTCGACCACGACCGCTGCCATGCGGTGCGGGTCCAGATCCGGCATACTGCCGAAGCCCACATAGATCGGCGGCTCACCGGCATCGAGAAAGGCGGCGAGCGCATCGTCGGGTTGCCAGCCGGGGGTGTCCAGAAACCAGTAGCCGCTGACCATGATGTCATGGTCCCAGTCCGGCGGCACCGGGACGACATGGCGGCTATAGCCGTAGACGACACCCGCCGCCTTGTTTTGCCGGGGGCCTGCGAGACCCAGAACATCCCGCCGCCAGTTGCCTATCTGCCGGCCGAAGAGCCAGTCCGCGGCCCGCATCGACAGGCTGTGGCTCACCCGGTTGAGCGGTCCGAGCGAGGCGACCGGGAATAGCGGGCTCGGGAAGGCCGAGGTCGGCGAGAAACCGGGCAGAGGCGAGGCGAGGATCGAGGGGCAGGCCAGGGCCTCCGCCATGTGAGGCGCGGCGATCGATTTCGGGTGATGGAGAATGAGGTCGGGTGCAAAGCCGCGAACGGCGTTCCACTCGGCGTCGAACAGCTGCCGGATCAGCGGCCTGACCTGTCCCAGTAATCTGAATCCGGCGCCGAAGCCCCGCCCGCCCGCGATGGCGGCCTTGCCTTCCGGCGTCTCCAGCAGCGCCAGAAACGCACCCGGCAGTGGCGCGAATGGCAGGCGATGCCGGCGCACCATCGCTTCGAATTGGACAGGGGCCGCGATCTGAACCTCGTGGCCGCGCCCGATCAGCCCGAGAGCCAGCGCGATATAGGGCTGGACATCGCCACGGGTGCCGAGCGTCTGGATCGAAATGCGCAAGGCACAGGCTCCCGAATTGGCGTTCAGCCTAAGTCGCGTTCGGGGCAGGCGCCAACCATTCCGCGCGGGGCCGGGATCGTTGCCGTTGGCCCGAGCCGCGTGCCCGCCCGGTGGGGAGAGACCAGCGACCGCTTGACAAGGCGGACTCCGCCCCTTTCCTAAGCGCCCACAGACGGACGGTGGGTCCGTATCGCAGGCCGGCTCGCCGGGCGCAGGAGTATGCTGATGGAGACCGTTCGGCTCGCCCGCCATGGCGAGATCGCGATCGCGACGATTGACAACCCACCGGTCAACGCGCTCGGCCAGGCCCTGCGCGCGAACCTCGCTCGTGTCATCGCAGAGGCGGGCTCCGATCCGGCGGTGGCGGCCATCGTGATCGCCGCGGCCGGGCGTGCCTTCATCGCCGGCGCCGACATCAGCGAGTTCGGCAAGCCGCCGGTGGCGCCGTTCCTGCCCGATCTGCTCGACGCGATCGAGAGCTGCCCGAAGCCAATCGTGGCGGCGATCCAGGGGGTGGCTTTGGGTGGCGGGCTGGAGGTGGCCCTCGCCTGTCATGGCCGCGTGGCGTCGGCTTCCGCTTCGCTTGGCCTGCCCGAGATCAAGCTCGGCCTGATTCCCGGTGCAGGTGGCACGCAGCGACTGCCGCGTCTGATCGGCGCCGCCCGGGCCTTTCCGATGATGCTCTCGGGCGAGCCGGTCGCCGCCGGCAAAGCGCTGGACCTGAGGCTGGTCGATGAAGTGGCCGATGGCGATGTCGCGGCCGCTGCCGTGGCGCTGGCACGGACGCTCGCGACCCGGGGGGCGCCGAAGCGCCTGCGCGACAGGACCGAGCGCCTGACACTGCCCGATCGCGAGGCGTTCGAGGCTTTGGCGGCCGACGCCACCAAGAAATTCGGCGACATGCCCAATGCGATGGCGCTGATTGAGGCGGTGCGGGCCGTCTTCATGCTGCCCTTTGCTGAAGGACTGGCGGTCGAGCGCGCGCTTTTTGCGACGTTGCTGGCAGACCCGCGCTCGAAGGCGCTGCGCCATGTCTTCTTCGCCGAGCGCGAGATCGCCCGTGTGCCGGGCATCGGTGCCGAGGTGAAGCCACGCCCGATCGCCCGGGCTGCCGTGATCGGGGCGGGCACCATGGGCGGCGGCATCGCGATGTGCTTCGCCAATGCCGGCATTCCGGTGACCCTGATCGAGCAGGAACAGGCGCAGATCGACAACGGCATGAACCGGGTCGCGGCGATCTACGAGATGTCGGTGACGCGCGGCTCGCTGACGCCGGAGAAACGCGACCAGAGACTGGCGCTGATCACGCCGACTGTGGGGCTCGATGCGGCGGCCGACGCCGACGTCGTGATCGAGGCCGCCTTCGAGGAGATGGGAGTCAAGCAGCAGATCTTCAGTGCGCTGGACGCGATCGCGAAGCCGGGAGCGATTCTCGCCAGCAACACCTCCTATCTCGACGTGCCGACC
>QBLV01000012.1:0-2119 GCA_003241815.1 Hyphomicrobiales bacterium
CCTTGATGCTGCATCTGCGCAGCGGCTTGCTGGCGACGCTGGATCGCGAGTGAACCCTGCGTCGCCCGTCGGATCTTCGCGATATAAGGGTGATTGCGCCGGGGCTGCCACGGTCGCAGGGCCGCCTTGCGCCGGTCTTTCTGGCTTTTGTGCCATGACGTCCCTACATGGGCGGCAACTCTAATCTCGCTGGCCAGCCGGACTCCGATGACAGAACCCGTTTTTCCCATGCCGCGGGCGACGCCCGAGGCGACGCTGTTTCGCGACGCGATGGCGGGCGTCGCCAGCGCGGTGCATGTCGTCACCACGATCGGTCCGCAGGGGCGAGCGGGGCTGACCGCCAACGCCGTTGCATCCGTCTCCGATGCGCCCCCGACCGTGCTGGTCTGCATCGCCCGGCTCAGCCGAACGCTGGCTCTGATCGAGTCGAGCGGCGTGTTCTGCATCAACACGCTGCTCGGCGAAGATGTCGAACTGGCCGAGATTTTCGCCAGCCGGCGCGGCATCGATGGTGAGGCGCGCTTCGCCACACGCGATTGGCGTCAACTGACGACCGGGGCACCTGTGCTGTCGGACGCGGTCGCTGCCTTCGACTGCCGGCTGGTGGCCGCTCATGATGTTGCCACCCACCGCATCCTGATCGGTGAGGTCGTCGGGCTTGGTGGCTTCGGGACAAAGACCGCGGAACCGACCAGCCTGATCTACAGGCGGCGGCACTTCGAAGCGGTTTAGCTCTTCGGGAGGCTCAACCCTTCGCGGCTTCCGTCTCCATCTCCGCAAAGACGCTCGCAGCCTCCTTGAAGGCGTGGTTGGCGGCGGGTACCCCGGCATAGATCGCCGTCTGCAGCAGCACCTCCTTGATGTCGTCGCGGCTCAGCCCGTTGTTGATGGCGCCCCGGACATGGATGCGGAATTCGCCCCAGGCGCCGAGCGACGCCGCGATCGCCAGCACGATGATCGAGCGTTCGCGGCGCACCAGCCCCGGCCGGTTCCAGACGTCGTTCCAGGCGGTGCGGGTGATGAACTCCTGCCATTCCGCGTTGAAGTCGGTCAGGCCGGCGCTCGCCTTGTCGACGTAAGGTCCGCCGAGCACGGCGCGGCGGGTCTGCATGCCGTCGGCATAGCGGGTCTCGTCGTCCATGGCGGGCTCCCTCAGGCGGTCAGGAATTCGAGAACGGCCTTGGTGAAGGCTTGCGGCTGTTCGAGATTGGACAGGTGCGCTGCGTCGAGTTCGACGATGCGCGAACCCGGAATGGCCCCCGCGATCAGGTGTCCGGCAGCCGGCGGCGTCGCCGGATCGACCTTGCCGATGATCACCAGCACGGGATTGGCGATGCTCCGGATCGACTCGCGCTGGTCCATGTCGCGGATCGCGGCGCAGCAGGTCGCGTAGCCGATCGCCGGCGTCGTGGTCAGCATTTCGCTGACTTTGGCCACCGTCGCGGCGTCGGTTTCGCGGAAGGCGGGGCTGAACCAGCGCTCGAGCGTGCCCTGGACGATGGCCTCCATGCCCTGGCTGCGCACGGTCTTGATCCGGCCATCCCAGAGTTCGGGCGGGCCCATATGGGCGGCGGTGTTGGCGAGCACGAGGCTACCCATCCGCTTAGGCGCATGGGTGGCGAGCCACTGCCCGACCATGCCGCCCTTCGAGACGCCGCACCAATGCGCCTTGTCGATGCCGAAATGATCGAGGATCGCGAGTGCGTCGCGGCCGAGCGTGTCGATCGCAAAGGCTCGGTCGGTCGCGACCGAGAGGCCGTGCCCGCGTGAATCGTAGCGCAGGATGCGGAAGGTCCTAGACCATTCCGCAATCTGAGGATCCCACATCGAGAGATTGGTGCCGAGAGAGTTCGACAGCATCAGGACGGGTGCGTCGGCCGGCCCGTCGAAGCGGATGTTGAACGGCTCGCCCGCAATGGTCTCGATCGGCATCGGCGTCTCCTTGGCCTTGTTGTGTCCTGATTATTGCGGGGTGATCGTGCCGTCGCTCGACAGCAGAAGCCGGCGGCCTGAAAGACAGGCCTGCTCAGCGGCCGGCAGGCGGTAGGCCGGCGGTGTCCGCCAGCCCATTTCGCGCGCCACCACAAGCCCGAGCAGCAGGATGGCGTCTGGCGCGTCC
>QBLV01000012.1:2293-16458 GCA_003241815.1 Hyphomicrobiales bacterium
GGGCGTCGATGATGGTGCCGGTGCGCGGATCGACCCCGCCCCAGAAGCTGATCGGCGCCGTCAGCGCGAGACAGCGACCTGAGGCTGGCGCGCCGGGGATCAGGATGTCGGCCTTCACGACCATGCCTGACGCTCCCTGACGAGCCGGCCCGTCACCGCGCTCTCGACGCATTCGGCGAGCGAGCCATAGGTCACGGCATAGCCAGTGGTTCCCGGCGCATAATGCGCGAACTTGCCGGAATTGGTCATCAGCACGGCGCCGTCGATCTCGGGCAGGATCGGCGTCACGACCACGCAGGTGTCGACGACGAAAATCACGCCGGCCTGTTCCAGTGCGGCGCGACGGCCTTGCATCTCCAGCGGGCGCAGCACATGCCTGCCGGTATTGGCGTAGAGCGGCGCTTCGAGCTTGCGGCCAGCGAGACGGCGCTCGACTTCGTCGATCTCGGCGAGCGAGAGATGCGGCGAGCCGATCGCCACCGCGTCGATGCGTTCCGTTTCGCCGGCTGTCGAGAGCCCGGCGAGCGCCTGCCGCACGATCTGCGGCGTCAGCGTCAGCGTTTCCTGCGGCGGCAGTCCGCCGAGCGCGGTCGTCGCATCCTGCGCTTCCGGCGTTACGCCGGCGACATGGAACAGCCCGACGCCGCCCGCCGAAGCCGAGGCTGCGCCCAGCGCTTTGAGCCGATCCTCCGTCGTGCAACCCTGCAGACCGTCGATGACGGCGACGGCGGTGCCCGCAGTGCGGCCGAGGATCGTGCCCAGCACGGGGTAGAACACGTCCGAGGCGCGCAAGGACGGGCTGAGCCCGCGTGTGTCGATTAGCAGCGTCGCGACGCGGTTCTCGGGGCGATGCAGCCCGTAATCGGGCGCCACGCCCGTGATCGCGCAGGCGATGTCGAGGAAGTCGCCA
The DNA here is from genome assembly GCA_003241815.1 of Hyphomicrobiales bacterium. Classification (GTDB taxonomy): domain Bacteria; phylum Pseudomonadota; class Alphaproteobacteria; order Rhizobiales; family Beijerinckiaceae; genus Allobosea. The sequence goes on from QBLV01000012.1 coordinate 3,204, forward strand.
TAGCGGTTGGTGCGGGCGCCGAGCACCGAGTTGCAGAAGACCACCGCGTTGGATTCGCCCCAGGCGACGTCGGTTCCCAGCGCGGGCCGATGCCCGGCCTGATAGGGCGCACAGGTCCAGGAGGGTTCGCAGCCCATCGCCTCATAGGCCCGCATCATGCGGGCCGCCATGTCGCGCTGATGCGCGGCTAAGCGGACCGCGGCGCAGCCCGCCGGGGACAGCGCGCCGACATTCAGCGTCGAACGGATGGCGACGCGGGCGCCGCCCTCGACCAGATTCTCGGCGAAGAGCGTGCCGGAATCACCGTGATAAAGCGCGCCGTCGATATGGGCCGAGGCGACGGGGATGAGCCGCGGCGCGCCCATCAGGCGCGCTGCCTCGGCGACGATGCGCAGCGCCATCGCGGCGCCGTCATCACCCGCTGCGATGATCCGCTGCTGCGGGGTCAGCTCAAGCATGGGTGGTCCTGTCTTCGTCCGCCTGTGCCGCATGGCGGGGCACGCAAGCACGGTCGCATCGTGCCAGGACACGGTCGATGATGGCGTCCGACGCGCCGCGATAGGTGGTCGGCTCGAACAGATCGGCGAGGGCGCCTGCATCCAGATGCGCGGTTACGTCAGGCATCTCGGCCAGCACGTCGCGCAGATGCCGATGCTGCGCGAGACAGGCCCGGCTCGCCTCCTCCAGAAGGTGATGCGCGGCCGCTTTGCCCAGCGCCGCCGCCAGCGCGAGCGAGACGCGTTCCGACATGACGAGCCCATGGGTCAGGTCGATATTGGCGCGCATCCGTTCGGGGAAGACCTGGAGGCCTTCGATCAGAGTGATCGTCTGCGTCAGCGCCGACCCGGCGATGCGAAACAGTTCGGGCAAGGTTGGCCATTCGGCATGCCAGCCGCCGAGCGCGCGCTCATGCTCATGGGGCATCGCCGACAGCATGGTGGCGACGAGGCCGGGGGTGCGGTGGGCAGCCGCGAGAATCAGCGTGCACAACACCGGATTGCGCTTATGGGGCATGGCGGAGGAACCGCCCTTGCCGGGCGCCTCGGGTTCGGCGACTTCGCCGATCTCGGTCTGGGCCATCAGCCCAATATCGCGGGCGATCTTGCCGAGATTGCCGGTGAGGATGCCGAGTTCGGCGGCGAGACGGGCGATGCGATGACGCTGCGCATGCCAGGGAATAGCTGAGGGTTCTGCGCCCCTGGTCAGTTCGACGAACCGCGCCTGAACGCGATCGCCATCGTCGCCGAGCGCGGCCAGAGTGCCGGCGGCTCCGGCGAACTGGACGACCGGGGCGGCCAGGATGTCGTGAAGGACCTGCCGGCTCTCCAGCAATGGGTTGAGCCACAGCGCGGTCTTGACGCCAAAGGTGATCGGGACCGCCTGTTGCAGGAAGGTGCGGCCAATCATGGGCGTCGCGCGGTGCGTCTCCAGCAGCGCGCGCATGGCATGAGCCAACTGGATGAGCCGAAGATCGATCAGCTCCAGCCCGCGGCCGATGACGTGGACGAAGCCGGAATCGATGACGTCCTGGCTCGTCGCACCGTAATGCACCCATTTGGCGTGCGCGGGGGACAGCGCGGCGACCCGCGCTGTCAGCGCTTTCACCAGCGGGATCGCGGGGTTACCCGCCAGCGTCGCGGCCCGTCCGAGCTCGGCGATATCGTAAAGGTCGGGGTCGCATTGCTCGGCGACCGCAGTCGCGGTGCCCGGCGGTGCCACGCATTCGGCTTCCAGCGCGCTGGCGAGCATCGCCTCGAAGCCAAGCATGCCGTGCAGGAGCGCCCTATCGCTCATTGCCGAAGCCATCTCGCCATCGACGAAGAGCTCGCCGAACAGACCCGAAGTACTGGCAGTCATCGGGCAGCCAACGTTATGCGGCGGCTATGATGGGGCGTCACGCTTGATCCTCTTGTGCCGATCGGCGCTTTCCGCTCATGGATAGGCGCGACAGCCTTGGATAGACCCGAGGCTGGGCCGGCTGCAACAGGAGCCGGGAATTTGCGGCCCGGATCTGAAGGAGAACGCCATGGCGATGACGATGAATGGCGAGGTGACGTTGCCCGCGAGCAAGGATGTGGTTTGGGCCGCGCTGAATGATCCTGAGGTGCTGAAGGCCTGCATTCCCGGCTGCGAGCAGCTCAACAAGGATGACGACACCCATTTTTCGGCCGTGGTGAAGGTCAAGCTCGGTCCGGTGAAGGCAAGCTTCAAGGGCAAGGTCGAGCTGGTCGATCTCGATCCGCCCAATGGCTACCGCATCCAGGGGGAGGGCGAGGGCGGCATCGCCGGCTTCGCCAAGGGCGGCGCCAAGGTCGCGCTGAGCGACGCGGGCGAGGGTCAGACGCTGCTGCGCTACGATGTCGAGGCGCAGGTCGGTGGCAAGCTGATGCAGCTCGGCTCGCGATTGATCGATTCGGTCTCCAAGAAGCTCGCCGACGAGTTCTTCGCCAATTTCGCCAAGGCGGTCAGCGAAGGCTGACGCGGGCCCAACGATTGTCCGCCGCTGCTCCAGCAACTGCCGCTGCGATCAGAGGGAGGCGCGTCGGAGCGCGTTCAGCGCCGTGCTGACGGCGGCCTCCGCCGCACCGACCTGCATGGCGATACCCGTGGCAGCGGCGTTGGCGCGCTCGATCGTCCGCGTCGTTTCCGCCAGGCTCTGGTTGACCTCGTTGGCGGCCTTGATCGCCTCCTCCGAACTGGCGGCGACGTCGGCGGCATCATGCGCGATGGCGGAGGTCACCTGGCCCTGCTGCGACACGGCGTCCGAGATCGCCTGCGAGTTCAGCCTCATCGCGCCGATGGTTGAGCCGATGGCTGCCGCGTGCCCGCCGCAAGCCTCGGCACTCGCGGCAAGTTCCGCAATGTGGCGTGCGATGTCCTGTGTCGCGCTGGCCGTCTGGGTCGCGAGCGACTTGACCTCGGAGGCCACGACCGCGAAGCCGCGTCCGGCCTCGCCGGCGCGGGCGGCCTCGATCGTCGCGTTGAGAGCGAGCAGGTTCGTCTGCGCCGCGATGTCGGCGATCATGCCGACCACGGCGCCGATGCTGTCGGAGACCTGGCGCAAGCGGGTGGTGGCGGTGTTCATCTCGTCGGCATCGCCGACCGCGCGGTTGGCGATCGAGAGGCTCTGGTGGGCGCGTTGCCCGATCTCGGCGACGCTGGCGGACATCTCCTCGGTCGCGGCGGCCGTCTGCGCCGAGCGCTCGCGCACGAGCAACGACGTCTGTTCGAGCGATGCGACCTTGAGCGTGATGAAGGCCGTGGCGCGGCGCGTATCCTCGCCGGACTGCGCGAACTGCGTCACCGCTTCCGCGATCGAGGCGTCGATCAGTCCGATTTTCGACTTCAGCGTCTCGGCGGCCTCGTCGAGGATGCTGCCCCGACGCTTCGCGTCGTCAGCGTCCCATTGTTTGGACAAAACGATCGCCGTGTTGGCGTCAAAGGCCAGAAGGCGTTCGATCACGAAGAGGTCGCGGCGGGCTCGCGCGGGGCGCAGCAACATGTGCCAGCGGCTGGCCAGCGCGATCTCCTTCAACAGCACGGCCGCGATCGACACGCGCGGGCGCGGCCCGACCGTGGCGGTGCGTTCCAAGGCGGACAGGTTTTCGAGCGACGCCGCATACTGCTCGTCCATGGTGCCGGTGAAGAGCCGCCGGAAATGCCCGGACGTGGCTGGGTAGAGCTTGTCGGCCAGCGGCAGGACGCTGTCCCGGATGCTCGGATAAATCACGAAGGCGCGCTCGTAATCCTCGGCCACGACCCGGTCGATGATGCGATTTACGATCGAGCTGTAGGATCGCACACGATCGCGCTCCGCATCGCCATAGTTGATGGCGCGCAGGCGAATCTGAATCTGGTCCAGCGTCGAGATCAAGCGAGGCCCCATGAAGAGCGTTTGCGAGCCATGTCGCAATGCCGAACGATCATGCGGCGGCGACGTTAAAAAAGATGGAAGGCGGCTGGATTTCTGATTGAGGCCGCGTTTCGCCGTTCTTTCGACGAAACCGGCAAAGATCGTGCGTAAATGCGCCTTGGTCGCGAACCTCATCTGGCTTGACCGCGCAAAAACGCGGGTCCACATTCCGTTTCGAGCTGTTCCAAGGAAAAGCTGCCTTTCGGTGCGCCGGTGGCGACACGCAAGGTCAACCTCGCGACGGCCGAAGTTCGCAGCCGGGCGCGAGACCCGGGTTTCAGGAGGAATTCCAATGGCTACCGTGTCCATGTCGGTGAACGGCAAGGCCGTCACCGGGTCGATCGACCCGCGCACGCTGCTGGTGCAGTTCCTGCGCGAGGATCTGCGGCTCACCGGCACCCATGTCGGCTGCGACACCAGCCAGTGTGGTGCCTGCGTCGTGCACGTCGACGGCAAGGCGGTGAAGGCCTGTACGGTGCTGGCGGTCTCCCTCGAGGGAGCTTCGGTCCAGACGATCGAGGGGCTGGCCGTGAACGGCACGCTGCACCCGATGCAGGAGGCTTTCCGCGAGCATCACGGGCTGCAGTGCGGCTTCTGCACGCCGGGCATGATCATGGCGGCGGTCGATATCGTGAACCGGCGCGGCCATGACCTCGACGAGAAGACCATCCGCGAGGATCTCGACGGCAACATCTGCCGCTGCACGGGCTACCACAACATCGTCAAGGCCGTCGCCGCGGGAGCGGAGGCGATGGGCGGGCAGTCGATGGATCGGAAGGAGCCGCCGCGCCAGGCTGCTGAGTGAAGGGATCTGCATGAGACGCTGCCGCCCTGCGCTATCCCGCGCGGGCGATGTCTTGAGACCGTGACGTGCCCGTCAGAGGCGCGCTGAGGGAGGATACACCATGTCGGCAACCGGAATCGGCGCCTCGGTGAGGCGCAAGGAAGACCACCGCTTCATCACCGGTCAGGGACGCTATACCGACGACATCAACCGGCCGGGACAGGCCCATGCCTATTTCCTGCGCTCGCCCCACGCTCACGCCACGATCAATGCCATCGACATCACGGCGGCCGCCGCCATGCCGGGTGTGCTCGGGATCTTCACCGGCGACGACCTCACCGCCGACAAGGTCGGCGGACTCATCTGTGGCTGGATGATCCACAACAAGGACGGCTCGCCGATGCGGGCGGGCCCGCATCCTGCATTGGCGCAGGGCAAGGTTCGCTATGTCGGCGACCATGTCTGCGTGATCGTCGCCGAGACGCTGGCCCAGGCGCGCGATGCGTCCGAGGCGATCGTGGTGGATTACGGCGTGCTGCCGGCCGTCGTCGACACGGCCAGTGCCGCAGGAGCCAAGACGGTCGTGCATGCCGAGGCGCCAGACAATACCGTGTTCAACTGGCATCTGGGCAACAAGGACGAGACGGAAGCTGCTTTCCGCGCGGCCAAGCACGTCACGAAGCTCGATATCGTCAACAACCGCCTCGTGCCCAATCCGATGGAGCCGCGCGCGGCCGTGGGCGACTATGACGACGGAGACGGCATCTTCACCCTCTACACGACGAGCCAGAACCCGCATGTGGCCCGCCTCGTTCTCTCGGCCTTCATCGGCATCGCGCCGGAAAACAAGCTGCGCGTGGTCGCGCCCGATGTCGGCGGCGGCTTCGGCTCGAAGATCTTCATCTATGCCGAGGAGACGGTCTGCGTCTGGGCGGCGAAGAAGGTCGGCCGGCCGGTGAAATGGAACTCGGACCGCACCGAGGCCTTCCTCTCCGACGCGCATGGCCGCGACCATGTCACCCATGCCGAACTCGCCACCGACGCGGACGGCAGGATCACCGGCTTGCGGGTCAAGACCACCGCCAATCTCGGCGCCTATCTCTCGACCTTCTCGTCCTCGGTGCCGACCTATCTCTACGCGCCGCTTTTGTCGGGCTCCTACAATATCCCCGCGATCTATGCCGAGGTCGATGCGGTCTACACCAACACCGCGCCGGTCGATGCCTATCGCGGGGCGGGGCGGCCGGAGGCGACCTTCGTCGTCGAGCGGCTGATCGAGGTCGCGGCGCGCGAACTCGGGCGCGATCCGGCCAAGTTCCGGATGCAGAACTACATCAAGAGCTTCCCGCATCAGACGCCGGTCATCATGATGTATGATGCGGGCAATTACGGCGCCTCGCTGAAGAAGGCGCTGGAGATCATCGACTACAAGGGCATCGGCAAGCGCAAGCGCGACTCCGCCCGCCACGGCAAGATGCGCGGCATCGGCTTTTCCTCCTATATCGAGGCCTGCGGCATCGCGCCCTCGGCGGCGGTAGGCTCGCTTGGCGCGGGCGTGGGCTTGTGGGAATCGGCGGAGGTGCGGGTCAATCCGGTCGGCACGGTCGAGGTCCTGACCGGCTCGCACAGCCATGGCCAGGGTCATGAGACGACCTTCGCGCAGCTGGTTTCCGACAAGCTCGGTATTCCGATCGAGAACGTCTCGATCATTCATGGCGACACCGACAAGGTGCAGATGGGCATGGGCACCTATGGCTCGCGCTCGGGCGCGGTCGGCATGTCCGCGATCTTCAAGGCGGTCGACAAGGTCATCGCCAAGGGCAAGAAGGTCGCGGCCTATGTGCTGGAGGCCGACGAGGCCGATATCGACTTCGCGGACGGGCATTTCTCGGTCAAGGGCACCGACCGCAAGCTCGATTTCGGGTCCTGTGCGCTGCAGGCCTATATCGCGCACAAGTTCAATGGGCAGGATCTGGAGCCGGGCCTGAAGGAGGGCGCCTTCTACGACCCGACCAACTTTACCTTCCCGGCCGGCGTCCATATCTGCGAGGTCGAGATCGATCCGCAGACGGGCGTGACCAGGATCGAGCGCTGGGCGGCGGTGGATGATTTCGGCAACGTCATCAACCCGATGATCGTCGAGGGCCAGGTCCATGGCGGGATCGCGCAAGGGGTCGGGCAGGCGCTGCTCGAAGGGGCCAAATACAACAGCGACGGGCAACTCGTAACCGCGAGCTTCATGGATTACTGCATGCCGCGCGCGGACGATCTGCCGTCCTTCCAGGTCGGCATGACGGTGACGGAATGCCCCTCGAATCCGCTCGGCATCAAGGGTTGCGGCGAGGCCGGCGCCATCGCCGCGCCGCCCGCCGTCATCAACGCCATCACCGACGCGCTCGGCCATGAGGACATCGCCATGCCGGCGACGCCCCAGGCGGTCTGGCGCGCCGTGCAGAAGAGCATCACGAGAATGGCAGCCGAGTAATTGAAATGCGTCCTGGCCGGGCTTGACCCGGCCATCTCTCTCCGGTGAGGCTCAGATGGGCTTTTCTGGACGAGATGCTCGGATCGAGCCCGAGCATGACGGTTCTGGACACGAGCGGAGAATATCCATGTACGCCTTTACCTATCACCGCCCCGGCTCGGCGCGTCAGGCCGCCGGCCTTCTCGCGCGGAAGGAAGATGCCAAGATTCTCGCCGGTGGACACACGCTGCTGCCGACGATGAAGCAGCGTCTGGCCGCCCCGACCGCGCTGATCGATCTCGGCGCCTGCGGCGACCTCAAGGGTATCGTCCGCAAGGGCCGGGTGGTCGTGATCGGGGCGATGTCGACCCATGCCGAGGTCGCTGAATCCGCGATCGTGCAAGAGGCGATCCCGGGCCTTGCCTATCTCGCCTCGCATATCGGCGATCCGCATGTGCGCCATCGCGGCACGATCGGAGGTTCCGTCGCCAACAACGACCCGGCGGCGGATTATCCGGCGGCCTGCCTCGCGCTTGGTGCGACGATCGTCACCAACCAGCGCAAGCTCGTGGCCGATGACTTCTTCACCGGGCTCTACGAGACGGCGCTGGAGGAGGGCGAGATCATCACCAAGGTGGTGTTCCCGGTCGTTTCCAGGGCGGGTTATGCCAAGTTCCGCAACCCGGCCTCGCGTTATGCGCTGGTCGGCGTCTTCGTCGCCAAGCGTGGCAGCGACATCCGCGTCGCCGTGATCGGGGCAGGCGAGGGCGGCGTCTTCCGCTGGCTGGAAGCCGAGACGGCCCTCAAGGCCCGCTTCGCGCCGAAGTCGCTGGAAGGATTGAAGCATCCCGCCACCGGGATCAACGCCGACATGCACGCCGATGCGGAGTATCGCGCCCATCTCATCGGCGTGATGACCAAGCAGGCCGTGGCGCAGGCGGTCGGGCGGTAGGCCGCGAATCGGCTGGCTCAGTGCGGTTCTGGGAATTCGTTCTGACGGCCATTGTCGCGGAACGGACGCCCGGGCCGAATATGGGCTATCTCGTCGCGCTCAGTCTGGCGAAAGGCTGGCGTGCCGGCATGGCTGCGGTGGCCGGAGTGGCGCTCGGACTGGCCTTGCTCGGGCTGCTATCGGCGCTGGGTTTCGCGCTCGTCAGCGCCCAGTTTCCGCTCGCCATGTCAGGTCTGCGTTGGGCCGGCGTCGCCTATCTGCTTTGGCTGGCCTTCGACGCTTGGCGCGAACCTCCTGCCGATGCCGGAGAGAATCTGGCCTTGTCGTTCCGGCGCGGACTGCTGACCAACCTGATCAACCCCAAGGCCGCGGTGTTTTATGTCGCTGTGATTCCGCTGTTTCTGCCGGTGCCGCCTCTGCGCGACCAGCTTCTGCTCCTGACCGCGACCTTCGTTCTGATCGCGACCGCGATTCATGCCGCGCTTGTGCTGGGGGCAGGCGGTGCCCGCTCGCTGCTCTTCCATCCGGCGCGCGAGCGTGCGATCCGTCGCTGTGCTGCGGTCGGCATGGGGGCCGTGGCGCTGTGGTTCGCATGGTCGACCCGATGATGCCGGCCGCTCGTCTCGCCTGCGGCCTGCGCCCCGTGACTGGACGCTGATCAATGCCCGATAAGACCGAGCTTCCCGCCTCCATCGACGCCACGCTCGCCCTGCTGCAAAGCCAGGGCTATGTCGCCGACCGCGCGCTCGCGACGGTGCTGTTCCTGGCACTGCGGATGAAGAGGCCGCTGCTGCTGGAGGGCGAGGCGGGCACCGGCAAGACCGAGATCGCCAAGGTTCTGGCGGCGGGGCTGGGGCGCAAGCTGATCCGGCTGCAATGCTATGAGGGGCTCGACCTGGCGTCTGCCGTCTACGAGTGGAACTATGCCGGGCAGATGATGGCGATCCGCCTCGCCGAGGCCGGTGGCGCCAGCGGTGACCGTGAGCGGCTCGAAGGCGACATCTTCTCGGAGAAATACCTGATCAAGCGGCCGCTGCTGCAGGCGCTGGAGCCGCAGGAGGGTGGGGCGCCGATCCTGCTGATCGACGAGCTCGACCGTACGGACGAAGCTTTCGAGGCCTTCCTGCTGGAGCTTCTCGCGGATTCGCAGGTCACGATCCCCGAACTCGGCACGGTGAAGGCCGCCGAGCCGCCGATCGTGATCCTGACCTCCAACCGCACGCGCGAAATCCATGACGCGCTGAAGCGGCGCTGCCTTTATCACTGGGTCGGCTATCCCGACGCTGCCCGCGAGCTCGCGATCCTGAAGGCGCGCGCGCCCCATGCCCCGGCCAAGCTGGCGAAGCAGGTCGTGAGCTTCGTGCAGGCGATCCGCAAGGAGGAGTTGTTCAAGGCGCCGGGCGTCGCCGAGACCCTGGACTGGGCGACAGCGCTGGTCGAGCTCGACGCGGTGGCGCTCGATCCGGCTTTGGTGTCGGATACGCTGGGCGCGCTGCTCAAATACCAGGATGATATTCAGGCGATGCAGGGCTCGAAGGTAAAGGAACTGCTGGATCAGGCGAAGTCGGAAGCGCGAGCGTAGCCGTAATCGGAAAAGCCCGCGTCACATCAACGGCCGCATCCGACGCTGCGGATGAACGGCGTTACAGGACAGGCGAAGGAGACACCATGAACAACGATCTCAGAGCCATCGAAGCCGTGACTTGGACCTATCTCAACGGTCTCTATGAGGGCGACGTCGAGAAGCTCGCCCATGCCTTCCATCCGACCTCAGCGCTGACGACGGCGCAGGAGGATGGCACGATCACAATCGTGCCGCGCGACGAATGGCTGAAGGCCGTGAGCGAGCGACCCTCGCCGAAGGCCGCCGGCATGACGCGCGGCGACCATGTGCTGACCATCGACATCGTTGGCCCGACGCTCGCTTTGGTGAAGGTGAAATGCCAGATGCCGCCGCGCTATTTCACTGATCTGCTGTCTTTCCTCAAGGTCGATAGCAAGTGGCAGATCGTGCAGAAGGTGTTCATGACCGAGATGGGCGCGTGAGGGTAGGCCAGGGTAGCCATGACCGGCAAGCTCCCGGAGAACATCGCCTATTTCGCCCGCGCGCTGCGGATCGCGGGCCTGCGCGTCGGTCCGGGCGCTGTGGTGGAGGCGGTCGAGGCGCTGGCTGAGGGGGCGCTCGGCGAGCGCGACGACGTTTACTGGGCGTTGCATGCGATCTTCGTGAAGCGCCATGAGGATAGCGTTGTCTACGATCAGGCGTTCCGTCTGTTCTGGCGTCGGCGCAACCTGATCGAGAAGATCATGGCGCAGATGTCGCCGGTTTCGCCCTCTGCCGACAGCGCTCCTCAGAAAGAGGAGGCCGGTGCGCTGCGCGTCGCCGAGGCTTTCGCGCCGCCAAGGCGCGAGGAGGATGCGCCGGTCGAGTTCACGGAGCTGACGGCGCAACTGACGGTCTCCGACCGCGAGACGCTGAAATCGCGCGACTTTGCCCAGATGAGCGCGGCCGAGATCGCACGCGCGAAACAACTGGTTGCAGGTCTCAGCCTGCCGGACGATCTCGTCGCGACGCGGCGCTTTCAAGCCTCGCATCGCGGCGCGCGGATCGACCCGCGTCGGACATTTCGCCAGTCGTTGCGAGCGGGCGGCGGATCGATCGACCTCGCCTTTCGCGAGCGCGCGGAGGTTCATCCGCCGATCGTGGCGCTGGTCGATATCTCCGGCTCGATGGCGGAGTATTCGCGCATCTTCCTGCACTTCCTGCATGCGGTCACCGAGAAGCGGCGGCGGGTGCATTCCTTCGTTTTCGGCACAAGGCTGACCAACATCACACGCTCCCTGCGCGCCCGCGACCCCGACGAGGCGCTGGCGCTGGCGGGCAAGGCCGCGCCGGACTGGGAGGGCGGCACGCGCATCTCGACGGCGCTGCATACGTTCAACCGGGTCTGGTCGCGGCGGGTGCTGGGCGGCGGTGCCATCGTGCTGCTCTTCACCGACGGGTTGGAGCGCCATCTCGACGGGGAACTCGCCTTCGAGATGGACCGGCTGCACCGCTCCTGCCGCCAACTGGTCTGGCTCAACCCGCTGCTGCGCTTCGAGCAGTTCGAGGCGCGCGCCAGCGGCATCCGAACGATGCTGCCGCATGTCGATTCGTTCCGGCCAATCCACAACCTCGCGGCGATGGCCGATCTCTGCGCGGCGCTGTCGCCCCATGCAGAGCGGCAGAGCGATCCTCGCCAGTGGTTGAAGACGGCGGGTTGAGGCATGATCTTCATAGCGTTCCACCCCGAAAGAAGCCGGCCATGATCAGCACCGACACCGACATCCTGGCGACAGCCGAGGCCTGGGCGAAGGCCGGCCGTTCGGTGGCGCTCGCCACTGTGATCGAGACCTGGGGTTCGGCGCCGCGCCCGGTCGGCTCGCATCTCGTCATCGACGGGGAGGGCAGCTTTCAGGGCTCGGTCTCGGGCGGCTGCGTCGAAGGGGCGGTGGTCGAGGAGGCGGTCGAGGTGATCGGCGATGGTGCGGCCCGCACGCTCGAATTCGGCGTGGCCGACGAGACGGCCTGGAAGGTCGGGCTGTCCTGCGGCGGGCGGATTCGGGTCTATGTGGAGAAGGTGACCTGATGGCCTCCTGGGAGACCCTTCTCGCTTTTGCGACGCTGACGCTGGTGGTCGCCTATTTTCCGGGGCCCGCGCTGCTCTACACGGCGGCGCAGACCATCGCGCATGGCCGCAAGGCCGGCTTCATGGCGATGCTCGGCATCCATCTCGGCTGCTACATCCATGTCTTCGCGGCGGCCTTCGGCCTTTCGGCGGTGTTCACGCATGTGCCGGAGCTGTACGTGATCGTGAAGATGGCTGGCGCGGCCTATCTCATCTGGCTGGGTATCGGCATGATCCGCTCGAAACTCGTCGCCGGGGAGGCGATCGCCCCTCCCGCGAAGACCGTCCGACGTGCGCTGATCGATTCCTTCGTCGTCGAGGTGCTGAACCCCAAGGTCGCGCTGTTCTTCATCGCGCTCCTGCCGCAATTCGTCGATCCCGCTGCGTCGTTGCCGGTCTGGGCTCAGTTCCTGATCCTGGGCACGATCGTCAACGTCGCCTTCTCCTCGGCGGATCTGCTCACGGTTCTCGGTGCCTCCATTGTCGTCAGGACGATGAAGACGACGCGGGCCGGGTTTGCCTTCGGGCGCTGGCTCGGCGGTTCGCTGATGATCGGGCTTGGCCTCAAGCTCGCGACCGACAAGGGCTGAAGCAATGGATCTGACAACTTTGGCTGCGCTCAATGCCGAGCGTGCGGCGCGCCGCGCGACGGTGCTGGTCACCGATGTCGCAAGCGGCGCACAGAGGCTGGTGAAGGCCGCCGACATCGCGGCCGACCCTCTGGCCGAGGTGCTGGGCAGGCAGTTGCGTATGGCCAAGAGCGCCATGGTCGAGTTGGATGGCAAATCTGTCTTCCTGACCGTGCAGGCGCCGCCTCCGCGCGTGGTCGTCACCGGCGCCGTGCATATCTCGCAGGCGATGGCGCCGATGGCCAAGCTGCTCGATCTCGACCTCGTCATCATCGATCCGCGCAGTGCGTTTGCCACGCCGGAGCGCTTTCCGGATGTGACGCTTCTGACGGAGTGGCCCGACGAGGCGCTGGCGACGCTGGGGCTCGACGCCTACACAGCCTTCGTCGCGCTGACGCACGACCCCAAAATCGATGATCCCGGGCTCGAGGCGGCTCTGCGCTCCTCTTGCTTTTATGTTGGCGCGCTGGGTAGCCGGAAGACGCATGCGCGGCGCGTCGAGCGGCTGGCGTCCGCCGGTTTCAACGAGGCGGCCATCGCCCGTATCCATGCGCCGATCGGGCTCGATATCGGGGCGGTTTCGCCGGCCGAGATCGCGCTCGCGATCCTGGGCGAGATCGTCTCGACGCTGCGCGGTCCGCGCCGGACGCCGGCATGAAGTTCGGACCCGTCCCCGTCGCGGAAGCGGCCGGCTGCATCGCCGCGCATACAATCCGGGCCGGCGAGACCATCGTCAAGAAGGGGGCGGCGATCTCCAGCGAAGCCGCCGAGAAACTGGCGGCGGCCGGTGTCACCGAGGTCGTGGCGGTGCGGCTCGAGCCCGGCGACATCGACGAGAACGAGGC
>QBLV01000012.1:16468-18362 GCA_003241815.1 Hyphomicrobiales bacterium
ATGCGGCTCGCCGCCGCGCTGGCGGGGCGCGGCGTGGTGACGGAGGCCGCCTTCACCGGCCGGGTCAACCTGTTCGCAGCGGCGGCTGGCGTGCTGACGATTGATGCTGGCGCGATCGACGCCCTCAACCAGATCGACGAGGCGATCACGGCCGCGACGCTGCCGCCGATGAAGCCGGTCGTCGCGGGCGAGATGGTCGGCACCGTCAAGATCATTCCCTATGGCCTTCCGGCGGCGCTGGTCGAGCGGGCGTTGTCCGGCTTGGAAGGGGCTAAGCCCGTTGCCGTTACGCCCTACAAGCCGCTGCGCGTCGCGGTGATCTCGACGCTGCTGCCCGGTCTCAAGCCCTCCGTCGTCGACAAGACGCTGCGGGTGGTGGCGGACCGTTTGGCGGCGGCGAAGGCGACGATTGCGGCTGATCTGCGCGTGCCCCACGAGGCGCAGCCGCTGGCGCAGGCGCTGGCGGAGCAGGCTGCTTTGGCTGATCTTGTGATTGTCTTCGGCGCGTCGGCGATCACAGACCGGCGCGATGTGATCCCGCAGGCGCTGCTGGATGCGGGCGGTCGGATCGAGCATCTCGGCATGCCGGTCGATCCCGGCAATCTGCTGCTGCTCGGCGAACTCGGCGGCAAGCCGGTGATTGGCGCGCCGGGATGTGCGCGCTCGCCGAAGGAGAACGGTTTCGACTGGGTGCTGCAGCGCTGTCTCGCGGGCATTTCGGTGAAGCGCGCCGACATCCAGGCGATGGGTGTGGGCGGCCTGCTGATGGAGATCGTCTCGCGGCCGCAGCCGCGCGCTCCGGCGCATCTGGAGGCTGCGCCCGTCGCGGGCATCGTGCTGGCGGCCGGCCGCTCGACCCGCATGGGCGAGGCCAACAAGCTGCTCCAGAGCATACGCGGCAAGCCGATGCTGCGCCATGCGGTCGAGGCGCAGCTGGCGTCATGCGCTCGGCCGGTGATCGTGGTGACGGGGCATCAGCCGGACGAGGTCGCGGCCGCGCTGTCCGGGCTCGATGTCCAACTCGTGCATAATCCCGATTACGCCAGCGGGCTTGCCAGTTCGGTGAAGGTGGGGCTCGCGGCCTTGCCAGAGACCGCGCCCGGCGTTGTCGTCTCGCTCGGCGACATGCCCAATGTCACGGCGGGCGGGATCGACCGGCTCGCTCAGGTCTTCGCCGACAGCGGCGAGGCGCTGGCCGTGGTGCCGACGCTGCTCGGCCAGCGCGGCAACCCCGTGCTGCTGGCCCGGGCCTTGTTCGCGGAGGTCGAAAAGCTCGATGGCGATCAGGGTGCGCGGCGCCTGCTCGACGCGGCGGGCGAAGCGATCGTCGAGGTGCCGCTCGACGATCCAGCCATCGCGCTCGATGTCGATACGCCCGAGGCGCTGGCGGCGCTTCAGTCTTAGGCGAGCGGGGGCCTTAAGGCGCGCGTGGGCTTGGAGCTTGATGATTTTATGTGGCAGCACTGCGTCATCCCGGACAAGCCGCGAAGCGGCGCCGCTCCGGGATCCATCATAGAGTTCGGTCGGTGCTCTACGATGGATCCCGGGACGACCTGCGATCGCCCGGGATGACGCAGTGTTTCCGAGCGAAATCACCCTGTTCTAAACGCGCGCAGGCTTGGCGTTTCGCGCCTCCCGCCGGCACCGCTCCGAGCAGAACTTCACCTCGTCCCAGACGCGCTCCCATTTCTTGCGCCAAGTGAAGGGTCGGCCGCAGGCCTGACAGGGCTTCCGGGGCAGGTCGGATTTCTCGATTCTCTTGGCCAAGGCCGATCTCGCTCGCTGCTCATGGTCCAGTGGGTGCAACCGCGTCGTATACGCCGGCAAAACCCATTCGGAGCAGCGGCATGAGCGACACCATCCTGATCTATGGCGGCAGCGGCGGGGGCGGCTC
>QBLV01000012.1:18372-46849 GCA_003241815.1 Hyphomicrobiales bacterium
TCGGAGATCGGTGCTGGCTTCACGGCAGGCGACGTGACGGAGGCGGATGTCTTTGCCGCTGCGACGCGGGACGCTGCGCAGGGGGGAGCCCTCAACGGGCTCGTCTATGCCGTGGGGACGATCAACCTTAAGCCGGTCGCGCGGCTGTCCGAGGAGGATTTCCTCAATGATTTCAAAATTAACGCTTTGGGAGCTGCCAAGGCGATTCAGGCAGCGCTGCCGCATCTGAAGCAAACCGAGGGCAATGCCGGAATCGTCCTGTTCTCGACAGTCGCCGTGGCGCAGGGCTTCGCGGCGCACGCTTCGGTCGCGATGGCGAAGGGGGCGATCGAGGGGCTGACGCTGGCGCTCGCCGCCGAACTTGCGCCGCGCATCCGGGTCAACTGCATCGCGCCTTCGCTGACGAAGACGCCGCTCGCCGCATCGCTCACGGGCAACGAGGCGATGGCGAAGGCGATCGCCGATCTGCATCCGCTGCAGCGGCTGGGCGAGCCGGACGACATCGCGCCGCTCGCGGCCTTGCTGGTATCCGACGATGGATCCTGGATCACGGGGCAGATCATCGGGGTCGATGGCGGTCGATCGAGCCTGCGGACGAAGGGGTAGGGCGCGCCTCAGCGCTGCCAATGCAGGCCGAGCGTCGCATAGGCCTGGTTCGCATGGTCGCTGGTGCGCTGCCAACCGCCGGACAGGCGCCAAGAGACGCCGAGGAACTGCACGCCAGTAAGATGCAGGCCGAGCCGGAGCTTGTGGTAATCGCGCCCGCGATAGGCCTCGATCTCGGGGCCGAGATGAAAGCCTTGCGGCAGACGCCAGCCCGGCGCGATGCGGCCCCAGGTTCGGCCATCGAGCGACGAGACATAGGCGCTGGCCTGAAGCATCGTCGTGGGCGTCGGCGTCATCCAGAGATCGCCCTGGAGCCGGGCGCCGTAGCGGCCGGCGGTGACGGTTCCGGTTGGCTCCTCGCGTTGTTCGCCCTCATAGTCGGAGCCGGCATAGAGCGCGATGAAGGTGTCGCCGATGCGCCATTCGTAGCCGATCAGGGCCTGCGCCTCGCTTTTGTACGCAATGCCGTGAGGACGCTGGCGCCTCGCCTGCTCCTGCGCGCCACCGATCTTGAGCATCGTCCGGAAGCCGCTGCTCGACAGGCCGCTCCACAGCGCGGTCTTCATGCCGGCGGAAACGAAGGTCTTGGTCGGGCCGGCTTCGAGCGAGCCGAACAGAACGCTCGACCATGGCGAGCGCTCCCCGGTCTCCTCGTCATCGGCGATCGCCGGCGATGCCAGCAGCGCCGCGACGACAACGGCCAGCCTCGCGGTTCCAGCGCTCGCACAACCATACGCCACGCAACGCCCCCCTGCGCCGGATCCAAGGAACCCGGCGCCGGACCAATTCCATCAGGCTGGCAGGAGGCTTGCAAGCTATTGTTAACCGAGCGAGCGCAGCCTCGTCTCGGGAACTGGCTTAGCTTTCATCGTGTGCTGACGAGGAGAGACGGCGATGACGACCACGGACTTCATGCGGCAGTTGGCCGGCTACGGCTTGACCACGGCGACGATCCTTTATCGGATGCCGGATCATCAGAGCGTGCTTCAGACCTATATCTGGCAGAGTTACGATCTCGCGCCGCGCTTTCCGGTGCTGCACGATTTCCTCGATTTCTGGAAACGCGAGCTCGACGGCCCGCTTCATTCGGTGACGGTGGCGCATTCGCATCTGATCCGGCCGGCCGAGATCGTCAACGTCAATGGCGTGCTGACGCTGCATTGAAGCCGGAATTGGCCGTCTCCTGCTGGATTCGCAGATCGTTTCGGCTTGAAGGCCGAGCCCGTCTCGTCCTGAGAGACCGGCGCAGGCTTCCTGCGGGAACCCGTTCCGCCGTTTTCGCGCGATACGCCCGCGCCAGCGCTGCTTGTTGCGTGGGCTCGGCGCGTGCTAGGCCGCTGCTCCTGTCACGGCCCGGCCTGATCCCTTGTCATCACCCCTGCGAACCTCCGGACTCCTCATGGCGCTGGCCGCCCTGCCTGGAGAGCGCATCGCGGTGGGCTCGATCGTCGCTGCCCTGAAGGACCGGGCGTATGCGCTGCTCGTGGTGCTGCTTGGTCTGCCGAATTGCCTGCCGATGCCGCCGCCGATTCCGCTGGCTTGCGGCCTCGTGCTGGCTTTCGTCGCGGCGCAGATGCTGACGGGGCGCGTCATGCCCTGGCTGCCGCCGGCCTTGCTGGCGCGCAGCATCGGCAAGCCCGTGCTGACCCGAGCCATCGATCGGGCGGTGCCGCTTCTGATCAAACTGGAGCGCGTCTCGCGCCCGCGCCTGACGGTGCTGGGTGGCGCCTATGCCATCCCCGTCCTGGGCCTCCTGATCCTGGTGCTGGCACTGGGCCTGATCGTCGCGGCGCCTTTCATCGGCCAGATTCCGCTTGGTCTTGCGGTCTGCCTCGTCGGTCTCGGGCTGGTGGAGCGCGACGGCCTGCTGATCATCGCGGGTGCGGTTTTCGGCGCATTCGGCCTCGCGCTCAGCGCCGGCTTCGCCTACGCGATCTTCAGCGGGATCCACGGCCTGTTCTTCTGAGCCCCGCGTTCTTCTGAAAGCCTTGCGGAAGGCCAAGGGAGCGTCAGGCGGCCGCGAGGGCCTCGGCGAAAGGCTTGTCCAGCGCCAGCAGACGGTCGATCTCGTCGGCGGGCACGGCCTTGGAGAACAGGAAGCCCTGGAGTTCGTGGCAGCCGATCGCCTGCAGGAAACGGTGCTGCTCGGCGGTCTCGACGCCCTCCGCGCAGACCCGCAGGCCGAGCGCCCGTCCGAGATGAGCGATCGAATGCACAAGGATCGCCGACTCGCCCGTGGTCTCCATGTATTCCAGGAAGGAGCGGTCGATCTTGATCTTGTCGAAGGCGAAGCGCCGCAGATAGATCAGGCTCGAATAACCGGTGCCGAAATCATCCAGCGCCAGGCCGACGCCGTGGGCGCGCAGGTCCATCATCGCGATTTCGGCGGCATCGGCATCATCGACGACAACGCCCTCGGTCAGTTCGAGCTCAAGCCGCGTCGGATCGAAGCCGGTTTCGTCGAGGATGCGGATGACGTTGACGACGAAGTCCTTGTGACGGAACTGGATCGGCGAAACATTGACGGCGAGGCGAATGCCTTCCCAGTGTTTGGCCTCCATGCAGGCACGCCGCAGCACCCACTCGCTCAGAGGCACGATCAGACCGCGCTCCTCGGCGATGCCGATGAACTCGGCGGGCGGCACCAGGCCGTGGACCGGATGGTTCCAGCGTACCAGCGCCTCCACGCCGAGGATCGTCGCCCCATCGACCGAGACCTGAGGCTGGTAGTGCAGCATGAGTTCATCATTGGCGATGGCGCGACGCAGATCCTCCTCGACCATGCGCTTGAGAGCCAGCGAGCGGTTCATCTGCGCCTCGAAGAAGGAGAACCGGTTGCGGCCACTGTTCTTCGATTGATAGAGCGCGGTGTCGGCCAGCCTCAGCAGGGCTTCGCGATCGATGGCGTCCTGGGGTGCGAGCGCAATGCCGATCGAGCATCCGACCGTCGTTGCGACCCCCATGATGATGAAGGGCTCGGTCAGGCTTGCCAGGATGCGCTCGCCGAGCGCGGCACAGCCGGCGGGGAAATGCCCGTGGGTCTGAATGATGCCGAATTCGTCGCCACCGATGCGCGCCACAGTGTCACCGCCGCGCACAAGTCGCGACAACCTTTGGGCGACCTGGCGAATCAACTCGTCGCCGGCGGTGTGACCATAGGTGTCGTTGACGGCCTTGAAGCGGTCGAGGTCGATCAGCATCACGGCCAGTCCGGAGCCAAGGCCGGCGTCGGAACGGCGGAGCTGCGCGAGTTCCTGGTCGAGCCTGATGTCGAAGGTGCGCCTGTTGGGCAGGAGTGACAGCTCGTCCTGTCCCGCTAGGCGCTGAATTTGGCTTTCACGGATCGCAATCTCGTGCGCCGCGCCGCGCAGACGGTGGATCACGAAAGCGAAGATGGCGCCAAACAGCAGGCCGACACCGGCCAGCGCCCAAAGAAACTGGCGCAGCATGGCGTCGCCCGGTCGGTCGGGGGTCCAACTGAGCCAAGCCTTGACCGAGCCGTCGGCAGCCGGGACCGCGCGCCTCGAAAGAGGGTCGCTGGGCATGTCGCGAACAATGCGGACGTCCGCGATGCGGTAGCGCTGGGACATGTCGGCCAGGTTCGAGTTCGTAACGCGCCGATAGCCCACGACCTTGATCGGTCCCACCAACTGTGAAACCAGCGATCCGGGGCGCGCGACCATGTCGATCATCATGACACTGATGGTTTCGACGCCGTCATGGGTCAGCGACCACGACGCCGATCCGGGCATGCCCCGCAGATCGGTCAGTCTGCGCATCGGCGGATCGCCGACATTGGACGCACCGGGAAGCGTCGGGCTGAAGTGCTTCAGGGCGTCGTAACCGGCCTGGCCTGCCGGGCTGCCGCCCTCGATCCCGGCGAAGACGATGCCCGAGGACGAGACGATGTAGGCTCCATCGAATTCCAGAAAGCGGTTGCCGATCTGCGCCAGCGCCGTCTGAAGCGTCATCAGCGGGTCGGGGCCGGCGAGCGAACTCTGGAGATCTCCGGCTGCCGCCAGGCTTTGGAAGCGCAGTTCGCGCAGGCGCACCTGGCTCTCGATGGCGGCATCCACGCGGTCGCCCTGACGTTCGGCCTCAAGCCTGTTGGCCTCGCCCGTGATCGCCACGATGACCGCGACGGAGGCCGCCATGACCATCAGGAAAGCGCAGCCGAGGGTCGCCACGGAGCTTTTCAGCATCCGCGCGGATGCATCCGCGTTGGTCAATTTCGCGACGAAGGGCGACGGCATCAGCTGTCCCGGGGGCCACATTTATGCCGACCATCGCAGGGGAATCTTGATATCCCGTTCACGCATCGAGGCGTCATGGACTTTTCTCAGTCTGTTTTCGGCTCGTAGGGCGGCCTTGGAATGGCGGTGTGGGCGGCCCGCAGGGCAGCCGACCAGCGTTCGCGCAGATCGTGGAAATAGGGCTCGCCGGCTTCGATGCGGCGGCTGAGTTCGGGTTCGTCCGCATCGCGGCGCATGACGATCAGATCGATCGGCAGGCCGACGCCGAGATTGGAGCGCATGGTCGAATCCATCGAGATCAGGCCGACCTTGAGCGCATCATAGAGATGAGTCTTGTAGGTGATCGCGCGGTCGAGGATCGGCTTGCCGTATTTGTGCTCGCCGATCTGGAGGAAGGGGGCGTCCATGCCGCATTCGATGAAATTGCCGGCGCCATAGATCATGAAGAGCCGCATCGGCTGACCCCTGATCTGGCCGCCGAACAGCATCGAGACGTCGGACTTGACGCCGGCTTCCTTGAGCGCCGGCCCGTCTTCGGCTCGGACTTGGCGAATCGCGCGTCCGACCAGCTGGGCGGCGCGAAACATGGACGTCGCACCCTGGAGCGTGTCGCTCTCGCCGGTCTCGGGGTTGAGCAGCCCCTCATGCAGCAGGCTGACGACGGACTGCGTCACGGAGAGGTTGCCCGCCGTCATCAGCCCGAAGGTCCGGTCTTGCGGCCAGGAGAAGACGTGCAGCTTGCGGAAGGTCGAGATATCGTCGAGCCCGGCATTGGTGCGGGTGTCGGCGATCATGACGAGCCCGTCCTGCACGAGGATTCCGGCGCAATAGGTCAAGGGACTGATCCTGGCTTGTTTCGTTCAGAGACGGCGTGTCGTCGCACATCGCCCGCCTTGCCGCCAGCCATCTCGCCACCAGCGGTCCGTCGCGATCAGCCGCATGGGCCGCCCGGCATCACTGGCCGGACTGGCGCCCGCCAGCTTCGCGGGCGCTGACAGTTACTGCCAGCGCCTCGCCGTCGCCGCCCTTGCGGGCGCCGCGCACGGGGGCCGCGTCGGCGAAATCCAGGCCTGCCGCGATACGGACATGGGTGTCGATCGGGCACAGGCCGTTGGCGGCGTCGAAGCCGATCCAGCCGTAATCGTCGAGATGCACCTCGGCCCAGGCATGGGCGCCGCTGGAATGGGGCAAGGCGGTCTCGGGCGAGGCATCAGATTGCGCGACATAGCCCGAGACATAGCGGGCGGGCACGCCCAGATGGCGGGCGCAGGCCATGAAGATATGGGCGATGTCCTGGGGTATGCCCTCGCGCGCCGCGAAGGCTGCGCTCGCACCGATGCCGGTGCGCTGCCCGGTTGCGACGCAGGTCACCTCCTCATGCAGCGTATCCATGAGCGCGTGCATCCTGGATAGGGGCGTATCGGCCTCGCGAGTCGCGTCGTTGGCAAAATCTCGCAGCGCCTCATCCGATGTCGTCAGCATGGTGTCGCGGCGGAAGACCTCGACGGGAACGCGCTCGATGATGCCGCGCACGATTCCCGCGAGATCGGTGGTCTCGATCAGGCCGTCGATCCGGATCGCCATACCGGCGATCGGGCCGTCGGCCGAGAAGGTGTGGACGATGTTGCCGTAAGGATCCTGCGTCGCACGCAGGAGGCCGTCGACATTGGGTTCGATCCGCCAGGACATGACGTGCTGGCCATCATGGTCGCGCGGGGTCAGCCGCAGGATCTGCGTGATGTGCCGGGCGGGCTCGGCATAGGCGTAAGCGATCGAGTGGGAAATCCTGATCCGCATGGCAATCGCAGTTGGGGCCGAATTCGTTTGGGACGTTCTAGCGGGCGCTGCGGCCGGAGGCGAGGCCCCAGCCGATGGTCACTGCAGATACTGCTCGATGATCGTGCCGCCGAGGCGGTTGTTCTCGGTGATGAAGTCCTCGATGAACTCATGCAGCCCGTGCTGGAAGATGTCGTCGATGCTCGTGCTCGAGAGGTTGGCGAGCGTCTTGCGCGCCTGGCGCTGGGCGGGGCCTTGGCGGCCATAGGAATCGCCGAGCAGATCGAGGAAGCGCGAGATGTTTTCGTAGCAGGCGGCGAGTGACCGCGGCATGCGCCGGTTCAGGATCAGCAGGTCGGCGATCAGCAGCGGCTTCACCGCCTCGCGATAGACCCAGTGATAGGCCGTCAGGGCCGAGACCTCGCGCAGAACGGTCGTCCACTGGAAGTAGTCCAGCGAACCACCGATCTGCTCGTTGGCGGGAAGCAGGACGTGGTATTTCACGTCCAGGATGCGGGCCGTGTTGTCGGCACGCTCGATATAGACGCCGAGCCTCGAGAACCAGTAGCCGTCGTCGCGCAGCATGGTGCGATAGGCCGAGCCGTCGAAGACCAGCGAAACGTTCTTCACCCAGTCGAGGAAACGGGCGAACTCCTCGCGGTCCATGCGCTTCTTCTCGAAGCGCTGCAGTTCGAGCCAGGCGCCGTTGAGCGCATCCCACATCTCCGAGGTCAGCGCAGTGCGGACGCCGCGCGCGTTCGACCGGGCGAGCGCGAGGCAGTTGCGGATCGAGGAGGGGTTGTCGGGGTTGAAGGTCAGGAAATCGCAGACATTGCGTTCATTGGCCTCGCCATAAGCCTTGGCGAACGTCTCGTCGCAGCCGGCCGTGGCCACTGCGCTCTGCCATTCGGTGCCGGCACCGCCATAGGCATGGGGCAGGTTGCTCAGCCGCATCGTGGCGTCGAGGATCCGGGCGAGGTATTCCGCCCGCTCGACATAGCGGGAGACCCAGAAGAGAGCGTCGGCAGTGCGCGAGAGCATCGTCAGATCGGGCCTTTTCGCGACGAGGCGGGACGTATCGGGTGAACGTTGCAACAGTGAGCCGGCGCTAAGATCAGGCATCGAGTACCCAGGTGTCCTTGGTGCCGCCGCCCTGGCTGGAATTGACGACGAGGGAGCCTTCCTTGAGCGCCACGCGGGTCAGTCCGCCGGGCACGCAGGAGATTCCGTTGGCGCCCGAGAGCACATAGGGCCGCAGGTCGACATGTCGGGGCGCGACGCCCGAGGCCACGAAGGTCGGGCAGGTCGAGAGCGCCAGCGTCGGCTGGGCGATGAAGCCCTCAGGGCTCGCCTTGAGCTTGCGGCGGAAGGTTTCGATCTGCGCCTTGTTGGCGTGGGGGCCGACCAGCATGCCGTAGCCGCCCGAGCCGTTGACCTCCTTGACGACCAGCTTCTCCAGATTGTCGAGCACATAGGCGTTGGCCTCGGGCTCGCGGCAGCGATAGGTCGGGACGTTCTTCAGGATCGGCTCCTCGCCGGTGAAGAACTTCACGATCTCGGGCATGTAGCTGTAGACCGCCTTGTCGTCGGCGACGCCGGTGCCGACCGCGTTGGCCAACGTGACGTTGCCGGCCTTGTAGGCGCCGATCAGACCGGGCACGCCGAGGATCGAGTCGCTGCGGAAGACCAGCGGATCGATGAAGTCGTCATCGATGCGTCGGTAGATCACGTCCACGCGCTTGGGTCCCTGTGTCGTGCGCATGTAGACGACGTCGTCCTTGACCAGCAGGTCGGAGCCCTCGACCAGCTCGACGCCGAGCTTGTCGGCCAGGAACGAGTGTTCGTAGAAGGCCGAGTTGAACTGGCCAGGCGTCAGCAGGCAGATATTGGGGTCGCTTGGCGCGCTGCGGGGCGCGACCGAGCGCAGGGTCGCCAGAAGCTGGTCGGGATAGTTGTCGACCGGGGCGACACGATGGGTGGCGAAAAGCTCCGGGAAGAGCCGCAGCATCACCTCCCGATTCTCCATCATGTAGGAGACGCCGGACGGGGTGCGGGCATTGTCCTCCAGCACATAGAAGGTGTCGGCATCGACCCGCACGATGTCGATGCCCGCGATATGGCAGTAGATGCCGTGGGGCACCTGGAAATCGACCATTTCGAGCTGGTAGCAGGCGTTGCGATACACCAGATCGGCCGGGATGATGCCGGCCTTGATGCATTCCTTGGGGCCATAGACATCGGCCAGGAACATGTTGATCGCGGTGACGCGCTGGCGAAGGCCGGCTTCGAGCTTGGTCCATTCCGGCTTGGTCAGGACGCGCGGGATGATGTCGAAGGGGATCAGCCGCTCGGTCGATTCCTCGTCGCCATAGACGGCGAAGGTGATGCCGATGCGGCGGAAGAACAGCTCGGCCTGGCTGCGGCGCAGGGCCAACGTCTCCGGTGGGGCTTCCTTGAGCCATTTGTCCAGCGCTTCATAGGCCGGCCGCAGTTCGGCTCCGGAACCGGTCATCTCGTCGAACGCGACCATGCAGGCGTCTCTTTCCCCGTTTGATCCAGCCTATGCCTATTCGAGAGCGTTCGGAAAGGGGGCTGTTGCCCCGCCATTTGGCGGAGCTGCCTATTTCTTGGGCGCCATCAGATCAGGCCGAGCCCGCGAAAGCTGGCATGGCCGTCGCGGCCGACGATGACGTGATCATGGATTGCGATGCCCAGAGGCTTGGCGATGTCAACGAGTTCGCGGGTCATCTTCACATCCGCGCCTGATGGCGTCGGGTCCCCAGAGGGGTGGTTGTGGACGAGGATGACGGCCGAGGCCGACAGCTCCAGCGCCCGGCGCATCACCTCGCGGGGGTAGACAGGCGTGTGATCGACGGTCCCGGTCTGCTGCACCTCATCGGCGATGACAGCATTCTTCTTGTCGAGGAACAGGATGCGGAACTGCTCGCGCTCCGCAAAGGCCATGGCGGTCCGGCAATAGTCGAGCACCGACGACCAGGAGGACAGAACGGTGCGTTTGGCGACCGCGCCTTTGGCCATGCGCCGCAACGCCGCCTCGACGATCTTGAGGTCGAGAGCGACGCCCTCGCCGACGCCTTTGACCTCGGTCAGCCGCGAGGCCGGCGCGCCCAGAACCTCGGCGAAAGAGCCGAAGCGCGCGATCAGTGCCTTGGCGAGCGGCTTGACGTCGCGCTGCGGGATCGAGCGGAACAGCAGGAGTTCCAGCAGTTCATAGTCCGGCAGCGCGTCGGCGCCGGCCTCCTGAAAGCGGCTGCGCAGTCGGTCGCGATGGCCGTGGTAATGAGGTGGATCGACGGCAACGGGGGACGCAGTCGCGGGCAAGGCGGGCGGCGCAGAGCGGCCCGAACCGTCGCCCGCGCCTGCCGTCATGAATGGGCGAGCGGGTTGTCGCGTCCGGCGGGCGAGAGCGTGAAGATCTCGCAGCCGGTGTCTGTGACTCCGATGGTGTGCTCGAACTGGGCCGAGAGCGAGCGGTCCCGAGTCACGGCGGTCCAGCCATCCGAGAGCACCTTCACGCCGGGCTTGCCGAGATTGATCATCGGCTCGATCGTGAAAATCATGCCGGGCTTGAGCTGCGGGCCTTCGCCGGGCGAGCCGTAATGCAGGATGTTGGGCGTATCGTGAAAGAGTTGGCCAACGCCGTGGCCGCAGAAATCGCGCACGACCGAGCAGCGCTCGCTTTCGGCATAGCGCTGGATGGCGAAGCCGATATCTCCGGTGGTGCCGCCCGGACGCACCGCCTTGATCCCGCGCAGCAGGCTTTCATAGGTGATGTCGATCAGCCGCTCGGCTTTGCGCGAAATGGCTCCGACGCCGTACATACGGCTCGAATCGCCATGCCAGCCGTCGACGATCAGCGTGTAGTCGATGTTCAGGACGTCGCCCTCGCGCAGGGGCTTGTCGTCGGGGATGCCGTGACAGACGACGTGGTTGATCGAGGTGCAGATCGACTTGGTGTAGCCGCGGTAGAACAACGTCGCCGGATAGGCGCCGTTGTCCATGGCGAACTGGAAGGCGAGATCGTCGAGACGCTGGGTGGTGACGCCGGGCTTCACATAGCCGCCGAGCATGTCGAGGCCCTCGGCCGTCAGACGGCCGGCCTTGTGCATGGCCGCGAAGGCCTCGGCGCCGTGGAGCCTGATCGCGGGTTCGCGCATGCGCGATCGGCCAATCGTTTCATCGAATGTCATCGGGTTTCGTCGAATGCCAGTTGTGCCGCGCAACGCCTTGCCGACCATATCTATTGGGTTTGGCAGGCGGCGCAAGGCTCGGTGCAGCCGCAGCCCGGTGTCTGACCGCGAAAGCCTCGCGAGATACCACTGTTCGTTCAGCTAGCGCCCGGCGGCGACCGGGTGTATCAGCCGCGCCATGGCTATCACCGAACAGTCTCAAGGCGAGGACAAGCCTTACGGCACCTTCGCGCCGCAGCGCGGTCTCTCGCGCATCATCGCCTGGACGCGCTGCGCGTCCGACAGCTTTGTCGGCCGCAAGGTCGCCTATGCGCTGCGCCGGCTCGGCCTGCGTTCGCTGGCGGGCCGCCCCGTCGATATCGAGGCGCTGGGCGCGAAGATGCGGCTCTATCCGGACGGCAATGTCTGCGAGAAACGCGTGCTGTTCACGCCGCAATATTTCGATCCGCTTGAGCGCGGCCTGCTGGCGGAGCGGCTGCGCGACGGGTTCCGCTTCATCGACATCGGCGCCAATATCGGAGCCTATTCGCTGTTCGTCGCTGCCAAGGCCGGGCCCAGCGCGCGCATTTTGGCGGTCGAGCCGCAGCCAGAGGTGTTTGCGCGGCTCGCCTTCAATATCGCCCAGAACCCGTTCGGCACGGTCAAGGCGGTGGCCTGCGCGCTGGCCGACAAGCCGGGCGAACTGACGCTCTTCATCGATCCGACCAATCGCGGCGAATCGAGCGTCCGGATTCTGCGTTCCAGCGCCGGGACCGCGGTTCGGGTGCCGGCGATGACGCTGCTCTCGCTCGTTCAGAACGAGGGCTATGACCGGCTCGACGCGATCAAGCTCGATGTCGAGGGCGCCGAGGACCTGATCCTCGAGCCCTTCCTGCGGGACGCGCCCGAAAGCCTGTGGCCCGGGTTCATCATCATCGAGGATTCGCGCCAGCGCTGGCAGAGCGACCTGGCCGGCTTGCTCACCCGCAGTGGCTACACACTGCTGGCGCAGACGCGCCTCAATCTGGTCTATGAGCGCAAGGTGTCGGCTCCCTGACAGGGCCCGGGGAATTGCTGCCATCGCATGTTGGCCGCATGCGTCATGGCGCTTGAGCCGGCGCAGCCAAACCCCTAGCTAAGGCTGAGGCGGCGGCGCGGCGAGCGCACCGCTGGAGCCAGGAGCCGGGTATGACCGCAAGCGACACGACATCTTCCCCGGCGCTCGTCACGGCAGCGGTCCTCGTCATCGGCGACGAGATACTGTCCGGCCGGACCAAGGACAAGAATATCGGCTATATCGCCGAATACCTGACCAATATCGGCATCGAACTGCGCGAAGTGCGCGTCGTCCCGGACGTGCAGGACGAGATCGTCGCGGCGCTGAATGCGCTCCGCTCGCGTTACACCTATGTCTTCACGACGGGCGGCATCGGCCCAACTCATGACGACATCACGGCGGACTCGGTCGCCGCCGCTTTCGGCGTCTCGATCGACCACGATCCGCGCGCCATCGCGATGCTGGCCGAGCGTTTCCCGGCGGACCAGCTCAACGAGGCGCGGCTGCGCATGGCGCGCATTCCGGCCGGGGCCGACCTCATCGCCAATTCGGTCTCGAAGGCGCCGGGTTTCAACATCGGCAACGTCTATGTGATGGCGGGCGTGCCCTCGATCATGCAGGCGATGCTCGACGTCGTGGCGCCGACGCTGACGACGGGGGTCAAGATCCTGTCCGACACGGTGCGCGCCGGCCTGCGCGAGGGCGATATCGGCACGGCGCTGGCCGAGGTCGCCAAGGCGCATCCGGATGTCTCGATCGGCTCCTACCCGTTCTTTTCGGAAACGGGGCCGGACACCAATGTGGTGGTGCGTTCGCGCGATCCTGACGCTCTGGCCGCGGCCATGGCGGCCGTGAAAGCCATGCTGGCCGCCGAGCAGGCGCGTCTTCAGGTCTGACAACTCGGCTTTCCGGGGATCAGCCACCGATGAAGCTCTTGCCAGAGGCGCGCCGATAGGGTTTCGGACAGGGCAGGGCGCGCTTGGCGCCGTGATCAGTCCGGAGATCAGTGCCATGGCCGAACCGACCGCCAACAAGGCCTTTCCCGTCTCCTGGGACCAGTTCCATCGCGATGCCCGCGCGCTTGCCTGGCGGCTCGCCGAGGCGGGGCCGTTCGAGGCGATCGTCTGCATCACGCGCGGCGGGCTGGTTCCGGCCGCGATCATCTGCCGGGAGCTGGGCCTGCGGCTTATCGAGACGGTCTGCGTCGCGAGCTATCACGACTACAAGAACCAGTCCGAGCTCAGGGTGCTGAAGGATGTGGCGCCCTCGATCAAGGCGATCGGCGACGGAAAGGGCAAGGGCGTTCTCGTCGTCGACGATCTCACCGACACCGGCAAGACCGCCCGCGTCGTGCGCGAGATGCTGCCCAACGCCCATTTCGCCACGGTCTACGCCAAGCCCGCCGGCGTACCCACCGTCGACACCTTCGTGACCGAGGTCAGCCAGGACACCTGGATTTATTTCCCCTGGGATATGGGGCTGGCCTATGTCGAGCCGATTGCGAGGGATCACAAGGGCTGAGGATACCTGTCATCAGCCGTGATCGTCTGGAGGGGCACGATGATCGAGACAGCGGACCGGCCGAACAGCTTTCCCTGGCCGCCGGTACTCTATGGGGTGGCCATCCTGTGCGCGATCGCGCTTCAGCCGGTCGTTCCGCTGTCCTTTCCCATGGATGGGTCCGGGCTCGGGGAAGCGCTTCGCTTCGCGGGGTGGGGTCTCCTTCTGGTCGGTACAGGCTTCGACATCTCCGCCATGTTGACGATGGCCAAAGCCCGCGCCAACATCCTGCCGCATCGGGCCGCGACCGCTCTGGTCCAGAGCGGTCCCTTCGCGGTCAGCCGCAATCCGATCTATCTCGGCAATACGACGATGATGGTCGGGGCGGGCCTCGCCTTCGGCAATCTCTGGCTGATCGTGACGGGGCTGGTCGCCGCCCGTCTGGTGCTGAAGCTCGCCATCGAGCGGGAGGAGCGACATCTGGAGGCGCTTTTCGGGCCAGCATGGCTCGCCTATCGCCGTCGGGTCCGCCGCTGGATCGGCCGGCGCCGAGGCGTGCCGGCTCTCATCTCGCCCTGAGCGCCACGCTCATCCCCGCAATCACCAGCAGCATCCCCGCCACCTCGATCGCCGATGGGTATTCGCCCAACACAGCCACGCCTGCCAGCGCCGTGACGACCGGGTTCAGCGGCAGGAACAGCGTGGCGCGCGCCGCTCCGAGCAGCTCGACCGATTTGGTGTAGAGAAACAGCGCCCCGACACCGACCAGCGCGCCCTGATAGAGCGCCTGCAGCGCGATCGCC
This sequence comes from Hyphomicrobiales bacterium, assembly GCA_003241815.1. GTDB lineage: Bacteria > Pseudomonadota > Alphaproteobacteria > Rhizobiales > Beijerinckiaceae > Allobosea. Next base: position 32,558 of record QBLV01000012.1, read on the forward strand.
GGCCAGGTGGCGTCGCCGAGCCGCATCGGCATGGTCAGCGCGAAGACAGGCAGGATCAGCAGCGAGAGCAGGCAGGTGGCGATCGTGACGTCGATGGCGTCAGCGCCCCAGCGCCGCGCCAGAAGCCCGAAGACCGACCACATCACGGCATTGGCGACGAAGAACAGGTCGCCGATCCAGGCGCTCTCCTGGGGCCGGCTCGATCCGAACGCCTCCCAGCCGAAGGCGCCGATGCCCGTGAGCACGAGCGCCAGCCCCAGCATGCGCCATTGGCCCGGACGCTCGCCCATCACCGCGAAAGCGAGCGCGACCGTCATGACCGGGATCAGGCCGGGAACGATGACCGAGGCGTGCAGGGCCGGTGCGAAGGTCGCCCCGCCGACCAGCACAAGCGCATAGGGCGCGCCGGCGAGGGCGGTCAGGATCAGTGCGCGCCGCCAGCCGAGCCTGCCGACCGGGAAGGGCCTCATCCGCCGCAGCGCGAGCGGCAGCAGCAGGAGAGAGGCGACCGCGAAACGCAGGATGGTGACGTCGGCCGCGCTCAGGCCGTCCGCGACAGACTGGCGCGAGACGACCGCCTGCACGCCCCAGATCAGGCTGGTCAGCAATCCGCAGCAGATGCCCAGCCAGAGCCGACGCGTGGCGGCATGATCGGCTTCGCCGTGTTCGCCGATGGCGGAGGCGGGCGCCGTCTCCGGCGGTCGGACTGCGCGGTTCACGCGGGCCCTTTCGGGACGGGACGCGGATGCGTCGGGCGCATCCTATGCAAGACGGCGCCGTGGCATGACAAGCGCGGGTGGCGTGTGACGGCCTTCCCCTCGACGCATGGCCTTGCCGCCGGGCTGCGCGACTGGGCCGTCGCCCGCCTCCGTCGAAATCCAAAAGGGCCTGTCCGAAAGGTCTGGCGCTGCCAGGTCAGGGATCGTGAGATCCTGGCCCCGAGCCTGGTCGGCTCAATGGGAGCGTGTGGCTACCGCCAGATACATCCTGGCTTCCGTGAGCGCGTCTTCGATGGCGGCGATCACCGTTTCGCGCCGTTCGATGCAGGCGCGGCTTTGCGCGAGCAGGGTCAGGCAGGCCTGGAAAAGATCGCTGAAGCCAAGGAATCCGCTGACCGAAGCGAGATCATGCACCTCATGCCGCTGGCGCTGGAAATCGATGCTGTAGTCTTTCAGGACGAGAAGGCTCTGCTCCAGCGACGTCGTGAACATCTGGAGGGAATGCATGACCTTCTCGGTGCCGATATGGGCCGAGAGGTCGTTCATGGCCATCGTGCCCCAGCCGGACTGTGTCCGCCGTCCGATTTGACGGTGGCGCACTGTGATCGGATTCTGGCGGCTCGCTTTATCGACGGTTGTGGCCATGGGGCACCCGTGAATCACCTGACGAAACGTTAACGGATCTTAATATGTCCATTGCTGCGCAAGATGGTTAACAAATCGTTAACATCACGGTTGTATTGGATGAGATTCGTAGAACCCCCTGTATGTCTGGCGCTCTATTCACGGAAGCGCAGGATCGCTTTCGACGAGGGGCTTTCTATTCTGCAGATCACACCTGCCTCATCATCAGTGGACGAAGTGCTGCGCAAGGCTCGCCGACGAGGCCGATCCGATTACGCCAACAGACTTTCCAACATGTCGGAGAGCTCCTCGTACTGAAACGGCTTTCTGAGCACGGGCCTGTCGCGAAAACGCTCCGTCAGACCGTCGATGCCGTAGCCCGTGGAAAACAAAAAAGGGATTCCGCGCGCGGCGAGAGCATCGGCAACGGCGAAGCTGGTCTCGCCACTCAGGTTCACATCCAGCATGGCGGCATCAAAGACCTGCCTGCCGATCAGGTCGAGGCCTTGCCGGACAGTGGCGGCGGTGCTGACCGACTGGCTGCCAAGATCGTAGAGCAGGCTCTCGATCAGCTCGACGAGCATCATCTCATCCTCGACAAGGAGGATGCGGCGGCCGGCGAGCGGCTTATTCATGGGGAACGGTCTGGATGTCCGCCTGCGGTGCCGGAGGCGTCATCCAGAACGGGGCTGATGACGGTGGCGGCGCCGAACTCGCCGCCGTCCTTACGGGCATAGGCATTCGCCTTCCCGCCCTGGCCATGGGTTTCGAACTCGTCTTTGAAGGGCGCCACGGTGGCTGCATCGGTGCCCAGCTCCAGCAGGCCGGTGAAGTTCTGCCGCTGCACAAGGTTAGCGCGATCACGCGAACCAAATAAGCCAATTAAAACACTTCATAAACCATAAAGTTCCGCAACGTCTGTGTTCAGGGTCATCGTCGCCCAACCGGCGGTGTATAGCCTGCCGCCCTCGCTTTGCCGCCACGCGACCGGACCGCCCGAGCCTGACCGCAGCGTTTCGCGGCGTGAACGAGGCGGATGGTTTCCCGCGTCTCGACCGAGGTCCGAAAATTGCCTACCTCCCTTGCACAACGAGGGGCTTGGCGATGACAGACGTGATCGAGGTTGCTGGATCCGCCGAGCGGACCGCAGCTCTGGCGGCGAAGCTGCAGGCGGAGATCGCGCGGGCGCGCAGCGATTCGCGGGACGATCCCTTTGGCAATCCGGTGCTCCGGGTCACGCTCTGGCTGACGCGGCGGATGGATCGCGGCGAGCTTCCGGTCGAGGCGGCGCTGGAGCTGGTGCGGCTGCTGGGACGCGAGGCGCTGCGGCAGCGGGCCGGCCGGGTTGCGGCCTATGTCGGCATGGACGGCGATGGCGAGCAGGCCTTCGCCATCCTGGCAGACCGGCAGGCGGATGCGGCCGCGGCGCAGGCCGACCCTTTCGCGTGCTTCAAGGCAGCGATCGAGCGCGTGCGCTTCGCCGCCGTCTTCACCGCCCATCCGACCTTCGGCATGAGCCGCAAGCTGGCGCATGCGCTGGCCGATCTCGCCTCGGGCGGCCATGCCGGCGACGGCGTGATCGACGATTCGGCGCTGTCCTTCAGGCCCGACGGCAAGATCACCCTGCAGGACGAGTTCGAACAGGCGCGCTACGCCGTGCGCCAGGCCCGCGATGCGATCGATGCGCTGAACGCCGCCATGCTGCGCGTCGCGCGCGAGCGCTGGCCGGAGCGCTGGGCGGGGCTCGCGCCGTGTCCGGTCATTCTGGGCTCCTGGGTCGGCTGCGACACGGATGGGCGCACCGATATCGGCTGGTGGGACACGCTGCGTTACCGGCTGGAATCGAAGCAGGGCCAGTTCGCCCGCATCCTTGAAAAGCTGCCACAGACGGCGGCGACCGCCGGGGTGCGCGATCTGGTCGGCCAGGCGCTGGCGGCGGTCGATCGGCAGCTTGCGCTGGCGCCGCCGATCACCTCGCAACCGACGCTGCAGGCCCTGCAGGCCTTCGCGCTGGCGCTGGTCAACGAGCGCGAGGCAGCGCTGCCCGAGGCTTCGCGGCTGATCGCGGCACTGGATCAGGCGCTCGCCCGATCCGAGGACGACGAGACGACGATGGCGCTGTGCCTCGTCAAAGCCGGCTGCGTCGCGCATGGCGTTTCGATCGCGCTGCCGCATTTCCGGCTCAACGCCTCGCAGCTCCACAATGCGATGCGCGCCGTCATCCCGCTCGACGAGGAGCCGACCCAGCCGGCGCAGCGGCGCGCCTTCCTCTCGGCGGTCAATGCCGAACTCGCCAAGGTCGAGCCGATTGCGATCGATTTCGGCGCTCTGGCGGCCGAGCGCGCCTCGGCGACGCGCATGTTGATGACGATCGCGCAGATCGTGAAGCATGTGGATGGTACTCGGGCGGTGCGCTTCCTCGTCGCCGAAACCGAGACCGGCTACACGCTGCTTTGTGCGCTCTGGCTCGCCAGCCGCTTCGGCATCGCCGACAGGGTCGAGATCTCGCCGCTGTTCGAGACGGAAGATGCGCTGGAGCAGGGGCCGCGTATCATCGACGAGGCACTGCGCAGCCCGCATTTTCGCGCCTATCTCAAGCGCCATGGCCGGTTCTGCCTCCAGTTCGGCTATTCAGATTCCGGCCGCTATATCGGGCAGGTGGCGGCGACCTTCTGGATCGAGCGGCTGCGCATCAGGATCTGCGACCTGCTGGTTCGCTACGATCTCGCCGATGTCGAACTGGTGATCTTCGACACCCATGGCGAATCGGCCGGGCGGGGGGCTCATCCCGGCAGCCTCGCCGACCGGCTGGCCTATCTCGAACCCGCCTGGGCGCGGGCCGCCTTCGCCAAAGCCGGCGTCAGGACGGTCCGCGAGACCAGCTTCCAGGGCAGCGACGGCTACATGCTGTTCGGCACGCCGAAGCTGGCGGCGGCAACGGTCGGGCGGATCGCGGAGGCCGTGCTGGGACCGGCGGATCAGCCGGTCTCCGATCCGATCTATGACGAGCCCGACTTCGCGACCGAGTTCTTCCAGACGGTGCGCGAGGAGATGACGACGCTGGTCGACGATCCCGGCTATGCCGCGCTGATCGGCACCTTCGGGCCCTCGCTGCTCGACAAGACCGGCTCGCGGCCCGCCGCGCGCCAGAGCGATGCGGGCGGGCCGACGCGCATCCGCCATCCGCGCGAATTGCGCGCCATCCCCAACAACGCGATCCTGCAGCAGCTCGGCTGGCTGGCGAACAGCGTCCACGGCATCGGCCAGGCGGCCTCGCGCGCGCCGGATCTGTTCAACGCGATGCGCGAGCGCTCAGACCGTTTCGACCGGGCCTACCGGCTCGCCGAGCATGCGATGGCGGCCAGCGATCTCGACGTGCTGCGGGCTTATCTCGATACGCTGGACCCCGGAAGCTGGTTCGACCGGGCGCGGCGCACCGCGAGGGAAGGCCGCCGCGACGAACTGCTCGCGGTCGGCGAGGCGTTGTCGAGGCTGGAGCTCGCGCCGATGCTGCGGCGGCTGTTCTGGCGGCTGTCCTCGGATGCGCTGAAGCTGAAGGTCGCGGCTGGCGAGACGCCGGAGATGCCGGTCAGGCTGGTGGCCCTGCATGCGCTGCGGCTGGCGGCCATGCACGCCATCTGGCTGCGGGCCAGCCACATCCCGGATTTCCGCCCCCATGCCGGACTGACGCGCGAGGCGCTGCTGGAGCGGCTGCTGCGGCTCGACGTTCCCGCCTGTCTCGCCCTGCTGGCGGACATCTTCCCGCTGAAGCCCGATCCGACGCTGGGGCTCGATTTCGGCGAGCCGCCCGGCCCACGCGAGGGTGGAACCTATGAAGCCCTGCATCGCGACGTGATCGCGCCGATGCAGGCCCTGTTCGACCTGCTGCGCGAGATATCCGGCGCGATCCAGCACGAGATCGGCGCGTTCGGGTAGGGCGACCGGTTCAGGCGTCGCGAGCCTGCAAGCGCGCAGGTCGCTGCCGGATCAGCAGACCGGCGACCCCGGCGAGCGCCAGCGCCGCCACGCTACCGATCGAGAACAGCGAGGCATGGGACAGGCCGGCGCTGTCGAGGAGCGGACCGCCGCCGAAGGCGGCAAGGCCGTAGCCGATCTGGTAGAAGGCGATCAACGCTCCCAGCGTCACGGCTGCCTGATCGGAAAACTCCTTGCCCGCGAAGCTCAGCGCCAGCGGCAGGATGGCCGAACAGGCGAGGCCTACGAGCGCGAAAGCGGTCATGCCGGAGGTTGCGGCCTGCGCCTGCGTGGCGATCTGGAACGCCACCGCCAGCAGGACCGGCAGTCCCACAAAAACGAGCGCGACCGGCAGCCAGCGCGCCAGCAGCGCAAAGCCGATGCGTCCCAGAGTCAGCATCATCCAGAACGCCGTGAGGGCGAAGGATGCATGGTCAACGGAGACGCCGCGCTGGCTGGTGAGATAAAGCGAAGCCCAGTTGCCGGCGAGGCTCTCGACGATGCCATAGAGCAGCACCGCCGCCGCATAAATCCAGAAGCGCCTTGGCAAGCGGCGCTGTGCCGGGACGGCCTCGGTCGCGACGTTCCATCGTGCCTGCCGTGCGGCGACCAGGAGCGCGCCCAGGCTCAAGGTCATCAGCGCGGGCAGCGCCCACCAGACGGCGATTTTCGTGAACAGGGTGATCAGCAGCGGCGCTAGCGCGGTGCCCAGCCCGATCAGTGCGTTCAGGGTCAGGACAGTGACATCCTGCCGCTCCGGCGTGGAGAGGCGCTGGATGAGCGTGTTCAGGGTCATCGCGGTTGCGCCGAAGCCAAGCCCCAGAGTGGCCGTCGCGAGCAGGAGGACGAGGAAGGCCGCCGGCTGCCCCATCAGCAGGGGCGTCGTGGTCAGGAGCGCCATCGAGGCGAGATTGGCGCCAAGGCCGAGCTGCAGCACGCGGCCCAGCCCCAGGCGGCGCGACAGCGTCGATCCGAAGGCCGAGGCCAGGATCGCCAGCACGACCTGGGGGACGAACATCGCGCCGTATTGCGTGCTGGAGAGGGCAAAGCCGGTGGGGCTGACGAGGATCGCGCTCGCAGCCGGGAAGGAGATCAGGGCCAGGCCCTGCACGACGCCAATCAGATAGAGCAGGCCGATTTCATAGGATCGGGCGGCGGCTTGCGGCATGGCGGAGGCGACCTGAAGCTGCGGACCTATCGTGGTCGCCCAACGGAAGGGACTTGGCAAGAGCCGTGCGGGATGCGGCTGCGACCCGCTGCCCGGCCTCCCTGATTTCAGTGCCAGCGCACGGCTTTTCATTGCAACACCGCCTGATCGGCTTAAGTCAGTGGCCAAGAGGAACGCCAACCGGGAGCCGAGCCAAGCATGGCCGACGCCGATCGCAATCTGCCCGTCTTCGATGCAGCGGGCGCACGCATCACCCTGTTCAAGGCCCTGCTGCAGGCGGTCTCGCGCCATGGCAAGACGCGGATCGCGCTGGAGGACCCCGAGCGCAAGCCGCTGAGCTACGGCAATCTCGTGCTCGGCGCGCTGGTACTCGGCCGCAAGCTCGCCGGGCTGACGCAGCCCGGGGAGCATGTCGGCATGCTGCTTCCCAATGTGCAGGCCATGGCGGTGACGCTGATGGGGCTCACCGCCTTCGGGCGCGTGCCGGCGCTGCTGAACTTCACCGCCGGCGTGAAAAACCTGCGGGCTGCGGGCGAACTCGCGGAGCTCAAGGTCATCGTGACCTCGCGGCGCTTCGTCGATCAGGCCAAGCTCGACGACGAGATCGAGGCGCTGGGCGAGGGCCGGCAGATCATCTATCTCGAAGACATCCGCAAGCAGATCACCAGCCTCGACAAGGCGCTGGGCGCACTGGCGAGCCTGGCGCCGGGTTTCGCGCAACGGTCTTACGAGGCCGCTCCCGATGATCCGGCCGTCGTGTTGTTCACCTCGGGCACCGAGGGCAAGCCCAAGGGCGTGGTGCTGAGCCATGCCAATCTGGTCTCGAATGCGCGCCAGATCTTCGCGCTGGCCGCCGGCTTCCTGTCCGAGCGCGACATCGTCATGAACCCGCTGCCGGCGTTCCATTCCTTCGGGCTGACGGCAGGCATGCTGATGCCGCTGCTCTCGGGCATGAAGGTCGTGCTCTATCCCAGCCCCCTGCACTACAAGCAGGTGCCCAAGCTGATCGGCGAGACCGGCTGCACCTTTCTGTTCGCGACCGACACGTTTCTGCAAGGCTATGCGCGCGCGGCGGACCCGGACGACCTCAAGAGCGTGCGCTTTGTCGTCGCCGGGGCCGAGCGGGTGAAACCCGATACCCGCCGGATGTGGGAGCCCTACGGCACCACCATTCTCGAAGGCTATGGCTGCACGGAATGTTCGCCCGTGCTGGCCTGCAACACGCCGGTCGCGACACGCGAGGGCAGCGTCGGGCGGCTGTTGCCCGGCATCGAGGCGCGGCTCGAACCCGTCGAGGGCATCACCGAGGGCGGCAAGCTCTGCGTGCGCGGACCCAACATCATGGCGGGCTATCTCAGCGTCGAGCGGCCCGGCGTGATCGTACCGCCGGAGGGCGGCTGGCACGATACCGGCGACATCGTCACGCTCGACGACGGATTCGTCGTCATCAAGGGCCGCGCCAAGCGCTTCGCCAAGCTCGGCGGCGAGATGGTCTCGCTGGCGGCGGTCGAATCGATGATCTCCGGCCTCTGGCCCGACCAGAACCATGTCGTCGTGGCGCTGCCCGACGCCCGCAAGGGCGAGCAACTCGTGCTCGTCACCGAGAAGCCCAATGCCGAGCGCGGCGCGCTGCACGAGACGGCAAAGGCTCAGGGCTTCCCGGAATTGTGGGTGCCGCGCGCCATCCTGGTGACGAACTCGATTCCGGTGCTCGGTAGCGGCAAGATCGATTATGCCGCGACGCTCGAACTCGCCAAGTCGCGGCGATCGCTGCTGTGAGGCCACAATCATGCGTATGTTGCGCCGCATGATCATGACCTCCGCTTCGCTCCTTGCTGGCGTGCGGGCCGCCGCGCTGGCGCCCGCTCTCTTCCTCGCTGGCCCGGCCGATCTCGCAGCCCAGATGCGCAGCGTCCCGCAGGTCGCGGTCTATGAGCGCCACGACGAATGCATCCAGGCGGCGGTGTTGACGCCCGAGCAATGCGAATTCGCCTATCGCAATGCGCGGGCCGAATTCGAGCAGAAGGCGCCGCGCTATGCCTCGCGGGTTCTGTGCGAGCGCAGCCACAAGCGCTGCGGCGCGCAGATGGTCTCGACCGGCGGCTGGGGTTCCTTCGGCAAGGGCGGCGCGACCTATGTGCCGCGCTTCACTGCCGTCCGCATCACGGGCGATGGCGCCGCGCGCCGCGCCTGGCCGGTGATCGAAGGCGGCGGACGGGCGCCCTTCGCCGGGCGCAGTGTGAGCGAGCTTCAGGACAAGGCCGTCGGCCAGCAAAGCACGGTCGGGCTCGCCGCCTCGCGCGGCGGCCGTGGCCATGGCGCGCAGCCGGGCGGCGCGCCTTACGTCAAGCGCGGCGACCGCGACGACACGGTGCGCGTGCCGATGCAGCAGAAGTCGATCGGCTCCGACGTCGCGCCGGGCCTCTATGTCGATCCCGATGGGGTCGAGTGGTACAAGCCGGCGCGGCGGAACTGAGCGGTTGCGCGCGAGCTGCGGTGAAGCTTGCGCGCCGGGCTGCCGCCCGCTACCGCTCTCAGCCTGAGCGGACGTGGCGAAACTGGTAGACGCAAGAGACTTAAAATCTCTCAGCTGCAAGGCTATGCGGGTTCGATCCCCGCCGTCCGCACCATTCAGGCCGGCCGGGTCGCGACCGTTTCGGCGGACACCTGCTCCCGCTCCTGAACGGCAAGCGACAAGCCCATGAAGTCCGTCACGGCGCTGTGTCCCGTCGCCGTAAGGCCATAGATGCCGCGTCCGGCGCGCTCGAACCAGCCATAGACATTGCGATGCAGGATCTTTTGAGCGTCGGGGCAGGCGGGCTTCAGATCGCGCGGGCGCCGCGGGCCTGAGACCATCGCCGCCGCGCAGGCGAGAGCCTGCTGACGATAGGCCGTCATGATCGGCTTGCCCCGGCCACCGCCGATGGCGGGATCGCCCCGGCGCCGCTTGTGCTCCTCGACCAGCCGCGAGCGCCGGCGCGGGTCTTTTCGCGGGGCAGGCGCTGTCGGCGATACCAGAACCTCGACATGGCCGGTCTTGTCGACGCCGAGCAGTCCGAAGCCGAGGCGGCGGCAGAGATTGCGATAGCGTGCGTCGCTCTCGCGGCCCTTGCCCCGGGCGGAGAGCTGCGCGGCGAGCCAGATCTCGTCGCCGACGCTCATGCGGTCGACGCCCTGCAGGATGAGTTCGAGGTTGAAGCTCAGCTTCAGCTCGCAGATTACGACGAGGGAGGGCTCGTCCTCGCGCAAGGCGACGAGATCGCAATTCCGGACCTCGCCCTTGACGGTGTAGCCGAAGCCCTCAAGGAAGCGCTTGACGGGCAGATAGAGAGAGGTTTCCACAAAAAGCACCTAAAGTCCGGCCGGCGGCCACTATGGAACGGTAGAGGTATCCGAGCCGCAAACGGCGGCCGCCGACGCTTGCTCGCCATCGGCTCGGGTCAGGTCGATGCAAGGCTGCGCCTTCTGAACACGACAGTGAGATTGTTCGCCGGCATCTCGATCACCTCCGGCGCGCCGAAGCCAGCCTCCGCCGCCAGCGCCGCGACTTCGTCGAGATCGCGCAGGCCCCAGTCCGGGTTGCGTTCGCGCAGGCTTTCGTCGAAGGCGGCGTTGCTCGGCTCCAGCGGGTGGCTTGCGCGCTTGAACGGGCCGTAGAGGATGAGCGGGGCGCCCGGCGCCAGCAGCGCTCCGGCATGGCTCAGCAGTCCCTGCGCGGCAGCCCAGGGCGCGATGTGGATCATGTTGATGCAGAGGATCGCGTCGGGCTGCTCGTGTCGGAGGTTTGCGGGCCATCTTTCGGCGGCGGCGTCGATCCGGATCGGCGGCAGGATGTTGCGGGCGCCGCTCTGCTCAGCCCAGGCGGCGATGCTGTCGAGTGCGTTGGGGTTCGGGTCGCTCGGCTGGAAGGTGAGGCCGGGCAGGGCGCCGGCGAAGTGGGCGACATGCTCGCCCGAGCCGCTGGCGATCTCCAGCACGAGGCCGGTCGCCGGGAGTAGCCCGCGCAAAACCTCGAGGATGGCGTCGCGGTTGCGCGCGACGGCGGGCGCATTCAGGCGGCGATCGGGCATGATGGCATTGTCCTGCGCCGTGACACCGGTCGAGGGTTCCCAGGGGGTGGGCTTGTCGTCGGCCATGTCGTGTCACCTTCTTCGCGAATCTTTTGCTCGGCCCCATCGCCACGGGGGAATCATCGGCTATAAGGAAATTCGAAGCGGGTCGCCGGCAAGCGCGGCCTCGCATGGCACGGACTGGTTTTGTTAACCGAGATACTGATCGTCGTGGCCCTGACCGTAATCAACGGTCTCCTCGCCATGTCTGAGCTCGCCGTCGTCTCGTCCCGCCCGGCCCGACTCAAGGTTCTCAGCGACCAGGGCAACAAGGGCGCGACCACCGCGATTCGGTTGGCCGAGAATCCCGGACGCTTTCTGTCCACGGTCCAGATCGGCATCACGCTGGTCGGCGTGCTGTCGGGCGCCTTTTCGGGCGCCACGCTGGGCGCGCGACTGTCGGGCTGGCTTGCCGAACAGGGCTTTTCGCAGGTCGTATCGGACGGGTTCGGCGTCGGTATCGTCGTCGTGGGCATCACCTATCTGTCGCTGATCATCGGCGAACTCGTGCCCAAGCAGATCGCCCTGCGTGATCCCGAGCGGGTCGCGGCGCGCGTCGCTCCGGCAATGTCGCTGATCGCCAAGATCGGCGCGCCGCTGGTCTTCCTGCTCGACATTTCCGGCCGGGGCGTGCTCGCCCTGCTCGGCCAGAAGGGCGAGCCCGAAGACAAGGTCACGGAAGAAGAGGTCCGTACCATCATCGCCGAGGCCGAGACTGCGGGCGTGCTGGAGCGCGATGAGCGCGAGATGATTTCGGGCGTGATGCGGCTCGCGGACCGGTCCGCGCGGGCTCTGATGACGCCGCGCCGCGAGGTCGAGGTCATCGACCTGACCGACAGCGCCGATGAGATCCGCGCCCAGTTGCGCGCCACGCGCCGTTCGCGCCTGCCGGTCCAGGATGGCGAGGCGGATTCCATCGTCGGCGTCGTCGTGGTCAAGGAGTTGATCGACTTCCTCTCCGATGGCGGCACGCATGAGCTGCGCGGTCTGGTCAGCGAGGCACCGGTGGTGATGGACACCACCGGCGCGCTGCAGGTGCTGCGCGAGATCCGGTCGTCGCGTGTCCACATGGCGCTGGTCTTCGACGAGTACGGGCATTTCGAGGGCATCATCACGCCAGGCGACGTGCTGGAGGCGATCATCGGCGCCTTCCAGGAGGAAGAAGAGGACGAGCCGCCGATCGTCACGCGCGCGGACGGCTCCTGGCTGGTGGCCGGCTGGATGCAGGTCGATGAGTTCTCGCATGAGCTCGGCATCCACATTCCCCGCGATGCCGATTTCCAGACGGTGGCCGGCTTCATCCTGGCCGAGCTCAACCACCTGCCCATCGTCGGCGAGGTCTTCGAGAAGGGTCACTGGCGCTACGAGGTGGTCGATCTCGACGGCCGCCGGATCGACAAGGTCCTGGTCAGCCGGATCGATTGAGGGCGGCCGACCGAGTCGTTGACGGAGACCGGCGCGGCGTGATCTAAGATCGCCAAGGGGTCCATCGCGACGACCCCGTGAGGCTCCGGCCCAAGGTTCGCGTCCATAATCCTCACGCTTCAGGATGGACGCCCATGTCTTCCAACCTCTCGATCAGCACTGCCCAGTTATCGAGGCTCGTCGGCCTGCCCGATGCGCCCGTCATCATCGATGTCCGGATACCCGACGACGTCGCCGCCGATCCGCGCATCCTGCCCAACGCCGATCATCGCGCGCACGAGGACGTCGCCGATTGGGCCGGCGCCTATGCCGGTCGGCGCGTGGTCGTGTCCTGCCAGCGCGGCCTGAAACTCAGCGAAGGCGTCGCCGCCTGGCTGCGCCATCAGGGCATCGCGGCGGAAAATCTCGCAGGCGGCTTCGAGGCCTGGCGCGATGCGGGCAACCTGTTGCTGCGCAGCGAAAAGCTGCCACCGCGCGATGCCTCCGGCCGCACCGTCTGGGTCACACGGACGCGGCCGAAGATCGACCGGATCGCCTGCCCCTGGCTGATCCGGCGCTTCGTCGACCGCGAGGCCGTGTTCCTGTTCGTTTCGCCTTCGGAGGTCGCGCCCGTGGCGGACCGTTTCGGCGCGACGCCGTTCGACATCGACGGGGTTTTCTGGAGCCATCGCGGCGAGCGCTGCACCTTCGACGTCATGGTCGAGGAGTTCGGGCTTGCAGGTCCGGCGCTCGACCGGCTGGCGGGCATCGTGCGCGCCGCCGATACCGGTGCACTCGACGGCGCGCCACAGGCCGCGGGGTTGCTGGCCGCCTCGCTGGGCCTGTCGCGCATGTTCAGGGACGATCTCGAGCAGTTGAACGCCGGTATGCTGCTGTATGACGCGTTCTATCGCTGGTGCCGGGATGCCAGCGAGGAAACCCATAACTGGCCCGCCGGGCCGGCAACGTCGTAAGGCTGCTGCCATGACCATCGCGACCACGGAGACGCCCCTACCGCCTGCTGCCAGCCTTCCGACGCTGGCGGAGGCGACGCGCGTCTGGATGAAGATCGGCCTGCTCTCCTTTGGCGGTCCGGCCGGGCAGATCGCGCTGATGCACAAGGAACTGGTCGAGGAGCGCCGCTGGATCGGCGAGGAGCGTTTCCTGCATGCGCTGAATTACTGCATGCTGCTGCCGGGGCCCGAGGCGCAGCAGCTCGCGGTCTATATCGGCTGGCTCATGCACCGCACGATCGGCGGGCTGATCGCCGGGCTGCTGTTCATCCTGCCCGGCGCGGCCGTGATGCTGGGGCTGAGCATCCTCTATGTGCTCTACCGAGAGGTGCCTGTCGTCGACGGGCTGTTCTTCGGCGTGAAAGCGGCGGTGCTGGCCGTCGTCATCGAGGCGGGCCTGCGGATCAGCCGGCGGGCGCTGAAGAACCGGGCGATGGTGGCGATCGCGGTTGCGGCCTTCGTGGCGATCTTCCTGTTCAAGGCGCCGTTTCCGGCGATCATCCTGGTCGCTGGCCTGATTGGCTGGATCGGCCATCGTTTTTGGCCGGCGCTGTTCGGCGCGGGGAACGGCCATGGCAAGGCTGGGCCGGAGATGACGGGGATCGTCGATGCGCTGTTCGCGCGCGGCGAACTGGATCATGTCAGGCCTTCGCCCGTGAAGGCGTTGCGGACGCTGGCGATCTGGTTGCCGCTCTGGCTCGGGCCGGTGCTGCTGCTTGGGCTCTGGACCGGCAGCGGCAGTGTCTGGACGCAGCTCGGCAGCTTCTTCAGCACCATGGCGGTTGTTACCTTCGGCGGCGCCTATGCGGTGCTGGCCTATGTCGCGCAGGCGGCGGTCGAGACCCATGGCTGGCTGCGGGCGGGCGAGATGATCGATGGGCTCGGCCTCGCCGAAACGACGCCGGGTCCGCTGATCCTGGTGCTGCAGTTCGTCGGCTTCCTGGCCGGATTTCGCGCAGCCGGAGATTTGCCCCCGCTGGTCGCAGGCAGTTTGGGAGCGTTGCTGACGCTCTGGGTGACCTTCGCGCCGTGCTTCCTCTGGATTTTCCTCGGCGGGCCTTATGTGGAGGCGCTGCGCGGTAACCGGGCACTCTCGGCGGCGCTGGGCGCGATCACGGCGGCGGTCGTCGGCGTGATCATGAACCTCGCGCTCTGGTTCGGCCTGCATGTGCTGTTCAGGCAGGTGCGGCCCGTCGAATTTCTCGGGCTTTCCCCGGATTGGCCGGTGCTGGCCTCGCTCGACTGGCGGGCGGCGCTTCTGTCTGCCGCCGCCATGATCG